>JAQZBG010000222.1 GCA_029239165.1 Microbacterium sp.
CGCGGTGCGGTGGTGCCCGACACCGAGACGACCAGGGATTTCGTGCAGCTCCTCGACTCGGGCGCCTATGACGACCTCAAGGGCAAACCTGTCGTCACCTACTGCACCGGCGGGATCCGCTGCGAGGTGCTGTCGAGCCTGATGACGGCCCGCGGGTTCGGCGAGGTGTACCAGCTCGAGGGTGGCATCGTCCGCTACGGCGAGAAGTACGGCGACGACGGGCTGTGGGACGGGTCGCTGTACGTGTTCGACGGTCGTGGCTCGGTCGATTTCTCCGATCACGCGCGGGTCATCGGCGAGTGCGTCGGGTGCGGGGCGCCCACCAAGCGCACCGCGAACTGCCCCGACCTCTCCTGCCGTTCGCAGTTCGTGGTGTGCGAGGCGTGCGTCGCCGTGCCCTGCGCGGCTCACGCCGCCTGAACCGAGGACCGTCACCGCCCCGGGCGAGGGAGGTCAGACCGCGACGCCCGGCTCGGCAGCCCGCGGCGCGTAGAGCGACCGCGGCAGCAGCGCGGCGCGTACCCGCGTCGGTCTGTCGACGCTGTCCCGCAGCTGCCCCAGGACCTGGCGCAGGGGCTCGGAGAGATCAGCCTGCGCGTCACCCGAACGAGCGTAGTTGGCCTGCTCGACCGCATCTGTGAGTCGACGTAGTGCCACCGCATCCACATGGCTCTCCCGGACCAGGCCGGCCGCACGCACGCGGGGCGTCTCGGCGTCGGAAACGGATAGCTGCAGGTCGATGAGGGTGTCGCGGAGCTCGGCCCAGGCGGCGGCCGGATCTCCACCGCGCGCGCGACTCAGACGACCGCGGCGCTCGACGATCCGGATGAGCGCCGGGAGCAGGAGGAGTACGACGATTCCGAGAGCGGTGAGCAGGACCGGCATCGGGTCGAGGGTTCGCAGGTCCTGGCCGTCGGCCGAGCCGCCGCCGGCGTCTTCGCGGTCCACTTCCGGCCCCGAAGTCTCCTCGCTTTGCGGGGCCGTCGTGGGGACGGGAGTGGAGGGGTCGCCGGACCCACCGCCCTGCGTCACGCCCGCGCGGAACGCGGTCGGCACTCCCAGCGACGCGGTCGGCTCGAACGGAACCCAGCCCACGCCGGGGAAGAGCACCTCCGGCCAGGAGTGCAGCTGATCGCTGGTCACGGAGAAGACCGACTCGCTGCCGCGCTTCTCCTCGGTGAGCGAGCCGGGCAGGTACCCGACGACGATGCGCACCTGCATCCCCAGGCTCTCGGCCATCAGGGCGAAGGCTCCGGCGAAGTGCACGCAGTATCCCGAGCGTTCTTCGAGGAACTGCGCCACGGCCTCGGCGCCGGTGCCGTCGAACCCCTCCTGCACCGGTGTCTCGAGGGAGTAGGCGAACTGCGAGCGGAACCAGTTCTGCAAGGCGACGAGCTGGTCGTAGTCGGTGCTCGCGGCTGCCGTCACGTCGGTGGCCAGCTCGGCGATGATGCCGGGCAGTTCCACGGGCTCCGCGTCGTCATCCTCGACGGGTGGGGCGGCATCGATCGCGCGGATCTGCTCGAGAGTCGGGATGAGTCGGGACGAGGTCACGGTGTAGTCGTTGCCGACGGCATCCGCGCTGCGGGAGAAGAGCGTGCGGTTGTCGGGGGAGACCCGCCACGATCCGCTCAGACCCTGCACGTCGGTGGCGGGATAGGGGACCGGAAGCCACGAGCTCGACATCCGCAGCACCCGGATGGAGGTGTTCTCCTCCTCCGTCGCGATCGCCTCTCCCCACTCCGGGGCCCCGAAACCGTCGTCCTGCGACTGCAGGTCACCGCGGTCCGGCTGCCAGACTCGTCCGTCGAAGCGGGAGAGCGTCGTCAGCCGCAGGTAGGGGGCGGCGTCGCCGTCCGCGGCCACGGTCAGCACCTCGACGGGGTTCGGCTGGCGCAGATCGTCGCCCAGGCGCAGCGAGGCATCGACCGTCACGCCGACGCCGGTGCCCGCCATGTTCGTGGCGACGGGCAGTACGGGCGCGATGGCGACGGTCGTGGCGAGCGCGGCGGCGCCGAGGGCGACCGCGAGAGAGGTCGATGACCGGCGGGGCGATTGCGGATGCCGACGCGCGGTGTAGCGGAAGAGGAGCAGAGCCATCACGCCGTAGAGCACGAACCAGACCACGTTGGTGTCGCCCTGCGTGACGATCATGGGCACTGCGCCTATCGCTCCCGTCAGCAGCGCGGCCAGCACGGCCGAGCGGTGCGTCACCAGATGATCGACGAGGATCGCGACGATCGCGAACCCCGCGCCCATCGTGGCGGCGAGACCGGGGGAGGCGTCGAGCGGCGCGGAACCGAATGCGACCTCCTCGAACGCTGCCGCGCCGAGAGCACGGAACACCGCGACGGTGGTCGCGGTCGGGACCATCCCGAAGATCGCGGTATCGCCCGCGACGAGCAGGGTCACGACGGCGATGGCCACGGCGATCTGGGCGAGGAAAGTACCGGTGTCCCGCAGCCACGCGGCTTGTCGGCGCAGCAACATCCGCAGCAGCATGCCCGTTCCGGCGATGGCGATGATCACGATGAGGACGGTGACTGACCAGGCGCCCGGAGAGATGACGGACGTGAACGGCCACATCGCCACGAGCGTCGCCACGGCGGCCAATGCTGCCGGCCCGACGACGCCGGTCGGCTCCTCGCGGTCGCGGTGCCACTGCGGTGCCGCGGGTGCCGGGGCGGCGGCGGTCGGGGCCGCCTGCTCAGCGCGGAACATCGCCGACTCCGATCCGCGCCGAGACGGCATCCTCCCAGGCCTCGGCGATATCCGCTCCGAGCTCCGCCACCGTCCAGCCGTGCGGTGCTGCGGCTTCGACGGCACCGGGCAGCAGGTCGGTGCTGAACAGCATCGGGGCGGCCGCTCCGGCCGGACGCAGCAGGGCGGCGTCCTCCTCGTCGAGCCGCCCGGTGATGAAGACCAGCGGGCCGGGAGGGGTTCCGCCGATCAGCGTCGCCAGGTCCCGGCTCTCACCGCGGGGTGTCACCATCGCGAGGGCCACGAGCAGGCCGTCGCGGTCGTCTTCGTGCCCGCGCAGAGTTCCGAGCAGGGTTCCCGCGCCGTCGATCACGTCGACGCTGTACCCCTCGGCCGCGAGATGGATGGCGGCGGACGCGCACAGGGACACGGCGGCTTCGAAGGCCGGATCGGCGTCGACGCCCGGTGCGTCCCAGTGGCGGCTGCTGCGGTCGAGCACCACGACGGCGTCCGGGCTCGACTCCTCCTCTTCCTGTCGCACCATGAGCTGCCCGCGGTGTGCGGTCGCCCGCCAGTGGATGCGACGCATCGAGTCGCCGGGGATGTAGCCGCGCGGCGACAGGTTGTCGCTGCCCTGTCCCAGCCGTGTCGAGGAGGTGTGCGCGGTGCCGCCGGCTGCTCCCACCCGCATCGCGAGCGGGGCGAGGGCGAAGACTTCGGGCACGACCGTGACGCTGCGGGTGTCGCCGAAGGGCTGCTCGCGCTGCGCCAACCCGAACGGATCGACCGTGCGCAGCATGAGCGGGCCGAGCGGCCACACACCGCGACGGACGCCGGTGATCAGGTAGCTGAGCTGACCGGTCTCCGGTGGGTACTCGCCGCCGGAGTCGCCCGTGACCGCGTCGGGCAGAACGTCGTGCCACAGACCCCGCGGCACACGAAGGGCGCGCAACGTGAAGCGCACCGTTACCCGCGACGTCTCGGACACGGTGAGCAGGTCGGTGGAGATCTGGCGGGTGACTGTCCCGGATCGGCGGGGGAGGCGGACGGCAAGGAGCGAGAAGAGGGTGAGGGCGGCGAGCAGCACTCCGATGTAGAGCAGGATGCGCGCGCCGAGCACGTTGGCGGCGATCATGCAGCACAGCGCGGCGATGAGCGCGCCGGCGCCGCGGCTGGTGAGGGATCGGCGTCGTCGCATGAGGGTCTCGGTCAGGAACGGGTCGCCACGGGCACGCGGACCCGTTCGACGATCTGGGTCAGTGCGGCCTCGACGGGCTGTGCGCCCGCACGGTGGGCGCCGCGAGCCGGAAGCAGACGGTGCGCCAGGACGGGGATGAGCAGCGCGGTGATGTCGTCGGGGATCACATAGTCGCGTCCGTCGAGTGCGGCCCACACCTTCGCCGCCCTGATCAGCTGCAGAGTGGCGCGGGGGCTCGCCCCGAGGTGGAGGTTCGGATCGGAACGGGTCGCCTGCGCGAGGGCCACCGTGTACTCCTCCAGAGCGGGGGCGACGTGGATGGAGCGCGCCCACGCGATGAGCTGCGAGATGGAGGTCGCATCGGCGACGGGCGTCACCGCGGCGAGCGGGCTCACGACGTCGCGCTGGCGGAGCATGAGCGCTTCGGCCGCGGCGTCGGGGTATCCCATCGAGATGCGCATCATGAAGCGGTCGCGCTGTGCTTCGGGCAGGGCGTACGTGCCCTCCATCTCGAGCGGGTTCTGGGTCGCGACGACCAGGAACGGCTTCGGGAGCATGTGCGTGGCGCCGTCGACCGTGACCTGTCCCTCCTCCATCGCCTCGAGCAGCGCGGACTGCGTCTTGGGGGAGGAGCGGTTGATCTCGTCGGCGATCACGATGTGGGCGAACACCGCGCCGCGCTTGAATTCGAACTCCCGATCGACGGGGTTGTAGACCGAGACGCCGGTGACATCGCCGGGAAGCAGGTCCGGGGTGAACTGGATGCGGCGCACCGTCGCGTCCACACTCGCGGCGAGTGCCCTGGCGAGCATCGTCTTGCCGACCCCCGGTACGTCTTCGATGAGCAGGTGGCCTTCCGCGAGGAGGCAGACGAGAGCGCTGCGCACGGCATCCGGCTTGCCGTCGATGACCTGACCGATCGAGCCGAGGATCGCGGAGGTCTGCGCGGCGAACCGTTCGGCGTCGATCGTCACCGGGACCAGGGGGGCGTTCTCGGGCATGCGTTCCCTCTCACATCGGCGCTGCGGTGCGCGTTCCTCGATCGTAACCCTGTGGAGGGGGTATCGCTCTGGCAGTTCCTCGTGCTGAGGTCGGGCGTCGCACGAGGCGAGGGCCGTAACAGTAAAGTACGGCCCCGCAGAACCACAGCTGGTTCTGGGGGCCGTACTCGCGTTTGCCTCTTTATCTCCGAGATCTGGTCTTGTCCCCGGCGTGCCTCTTATGGTCTCGACGGGTGAACGAGAAGAACACCACCAAGAAGAGCATCGCCGACATCATTGCCCAAAGCATGCGGCGAATCTAACACTTCACGCTTGTGGGGATGAACGATGGCACGTCCAGTTTGAGGCAGCGTCCTTCTCCGGAGGCGTTTCCGGCCACAGTGGCGATTGCCGCGACGGCACCCGCGCCCACGGTATAGAGAACGGCGGTGACCGCGACGCCTC
>JAQZBG010000223.1 GCA_029239165.1 Microbacterium sp.
ACGCGGGCGCTTCGCGCCGACATCCTGCCCGGACGAACCGATCTCGACATCCACCGCGTCGACCGCGCGGACGTTGCGGACGGCTCCCGCTAGGCGGGCGTCGGCACCGCCACCCGGAGCGCGTCGGCGGCGGCATCCATCGTGTCGGTGTTGAGCGAGAAGTACGCCCACTTGCCGCGCTGCTCGCGGGTGACCAGACCCGCATCCGCGAGGAGCTTCATGTGGTGGGAGACCGTGCCCTGCGAGAGGCCGACGGGCTCGGTCAGGTCGCAGATGCACGCCTCGCCACCGTCTCCGGCGGCGATGAGGGAGAGCAGCCGGACGCGTGTGGGATCGCCGAGCGCTTTGAAGACCCGCGCGACGCGTTCGGCATCCTCGACGCTCGGCGCTGCCGTGACGCGCGGCACGCAGCAGGCGCTCGATTCGATGGTCGTCGGAAGGCTCACGGTCTCATTCTGACACGTATTGACAAACTTCGATATATGGGCAACAGTCTCGTATTGAAGCTTTTCGATCTGAGGAGATGTGATGTCCGAGCTTCCTGTCGTCGTCATCGGAGCAGGCCCGCAGGGTCTCGCCGCAGCCGCGCACCTCGTCGAACGCGACGAGAACGTCGTCGTCGTCGAACGCGGGAACGATCCCGCGGCCGCCGTCTCGGAGTGGGGGCACGTGCGCCTGTTCTCGGCATGGCCGGAGCTCACCGACGCCGCCGCCCGCCGCGTGCTCGAGCCGACGGGATGGAGTGCGCCCGCAGCGGGCTACCCGACCGGCGCAGAGTGGGTTCGCGAGTATCTGGCGCCCCTTGCGGATGCCCTCGGCGAGCGGATCCGCTACGCGACCACTGTCACGGGCGTCGCACGCCAGGGCCGGGACAAGGTCGTCGACGGGGGACGCAAGAGCCAGCCGTTCGTGGTGCACACCGTCGATGCAGACGGGCGCGAAGGTCGCCTCCTCGCCCGCGCGGTGGTGGATGCCAGCGGCACCTGGGATCGTCCGAACCCTGCGGGGGCGGACGGCTTCCCGGCGCTCGGCGAGGCCGCGGCATCGGACCGGATCTCCTACCGGATCCCTGCCGACGTGTCCGAGCTCGCAGGGTCGCACGCGGTCGTCGTCGGAGCCGGGCACTCCGCCACGCATGCCGTGCTGCGCCTGAGCGAACTGGCGCGCCGGGCTCCGGGAACTCGCGTGACCTGGCTGCTGCGCCGAGGAAGCGCCGCAAACGTCTTCGGCGGCGGACTCGGGGACGAGCTTCCCGAGCGCGCCGCACTCGGCTCCCGCGCTCGCAAGGTCATCGATGAGGGAGTCGTGGAGTTGGTGACGGGCTTCCGCGTCGCCGCGTTCCGGCAGAGCGACAACGGTCTGACGATCGTCGCCGAAGACGGGCGCGAAGTGACGGATGTCGGACACGTGTTCGCCCTCACCGGCTTCCGTCCCGACACCGGGATGCTGCGAGAGCTGCGGATCGATCTCGATCCCGCGCTCGAGGCCGTCGCGGGCATCGCCTCCGAGATCGATCCGAACATCCACTCCTGCGGGTCGGTGGGCGCGACCGGAGCGCGGCAGCTCGCCCAGCCCGAATCCGGGCTCTTCATCGTGGGCGCGAAGTCCTACGGTCGAGCCCCGACCTTCCTCGCCCTGACCGGATACGAGCAGGTCCGCAGCGTCGCCGCCCACCTCATGGGCGATCACGAGGCCGCGGCACGCAACGAGCTGACCCTCCCGGATACCGGCGTGTGCGGTGGAGCCGGCGGGTTCGACGACTCCGCCGGCAGCTGCTGCGCCGCTCCTTCCGTCCTGCAGATCGGCGCACGTCCGGTGACCGTCGGCTGAGCGCCCCTCAGCCGACCACGTCGCGGCGGCGCAGAGCCCAGGCGCTTCCGGCGATGAGCACGAGGCTCAGCGCCCAGAGCGCGATGGCACCGGACAGGCTCAGCCCCTCCTTGAGCGGAGGCTGGTGGAAGGCCCAGGCGTACGGCGAGATCGTGCGCAGCCATTCCGCCTCCTCGACCTGGTTGGCGATCGCGTTGAACGCATATCCGGCGACGGCGATGCCTGCGCCTGCGGCGACCGCCCACGATCGGCGACCGAAGACCGCGCCCACGAAGAGCGCGGCGCTGCCGGTGAGCAGAGTCAATCCGACGAAGACCACGGTCGCGTCGACGATGCGGATCGGTTCGATGTCGAGTCGAGCGGATTCGTCGAGCAGGGCGACCACGGCGCCGGCGAAGACGCCGAGCCAGACGAGCCGGACCAGGATGGCGGCGGCGGACTCCACCGCATACCCCACTCGGCCCACCCCGTGAGCGAGGTCGAGTTCGAGGCGCCCGGACTCCTCCGCCCCCGCGATGGCAGCCGCACCCCACGATGTGGCGGCGATGGTCAGCAGGAGGAATCCGATGAGTCCGTAGAAAGTGCCCTGCGCGTAGCCCGCCCCGGTGCCGATCTGGTCGTAACCGAGCGCTCCGACCAGTTCCGGCGGCAGGCTGTCGATGATCTGCTGCATCTGCCCGTTGCCGCCGATGCTGGGGAACAGCGGCAGATACAGGAACAGCACGGCGGCCACACCGATGGTCCAGCCGAGCGTCCCGCGCCAGCTCTCACGGAGCGAGCGCCGGAAGACGGGAAGCATGTCACGCATCGCGTTCACCCGCTTCCGGGCGCGAGGGTTCGCCGTAGAGCTTCAGCACGGATTCCTCCAGGTCTGGCTCCTCGATCGCGAGGTCGATCACTCGATGCCTGGCCAGCACCTTCACCAGAGGATCGATGTCGCCCTCGACCGTTGCACTCACGCGCACGACGTCGGCGGCGCCGCGCACGTCCAACTCCGAGACGTGCGGCAGAGCACCGAGCTGTGCGCCGATCTCCTCCGCGCTCGACGCAGCGATGCCGACCCGCACCCGTCGGATCGCTCCGAGCCGGAGGGAGGCCACGTCACCCTCCGCGACGACCTTCCCCTGGCTGAGGACGGCAACGGTGTCGGCCGTCTGCTGGATCTCGCTGAGCACGTGCGAACTCAGCAGTACGGTCTGGCCGCGATCCCTGGCATCCGTGACCAGTCGGAGGAACTCCCGCTGGACGAGAGGGTCGAGCCCGCTCGTCGGTTCGTCGAGAACGAGCAGCGGCGGCTCGTGCATGAACGCCTGGACGATGCCGAGCTTCTGCTTGTTGCCCTTCGAAAGCGCATGCACCGGTCGACTCAGATCGAGGTCGAGTCGCTCGGCGAGGCCATCGATCGCCCCCGCGGCCACGGGGCCCGACACGGTCGCGTAGAAGTCGAGCATGCGCCGCCCCGTCACACGTCCGTCGAGCCGGAGCTCCCCGGGGATGAAGCCGATGCGTCGTCGGAGCGCGGGACCACCGCGACGAGGGTCCTCACCCAACACGCGGATCGCCCCCGCCGTCGGACGGATGATGTCGAGGATCATGCGCAGCGTGGTGGTCTTCCCCGCTCCGTTGGGGCCGATGAGCCCGAAGACGGTGCCGGGCTCGATGCGAAGGTCGAGGGAGTCGACGGCGGTGCGCCGACCGTATTGTTTGCGGAGACGGGTCAGTTCGATGGCAGGGGTCATGTCCCTGCTCCTTTCGGAAGGTAAGGGAGGAATCAGGTTCGGAGGTCGCCTCAGCGCGGCGGATCCGGGTCCTGATTCGGGTCGTTCTCCCCTTTGTCCGAGTGCGGGCCGCTGCGCCGGGACAGCGCCTCCTTCGCAGCGACGAGCAGGCGATCGTCGGCGTAGAGACCGTGCGTGTACAGCTCCAGCACGGGGATGGTCGAGCGTTCCAGCAACGACGTGGTCAGCCCGCTCTCGCCGAAGGCGCGGGCGAGGTGTCGTCGCAGGATGACCGGGCCCAGGCCGTAGAGCGTCATGTACACGGCGGTCGCTTCGAGGTCGGACTGCTCGCGCATCACGCCGGCGGCGATCTGTTCGCGCAGCATCTCCCTGGTGCTGGCGAGGAACATGTCGAAGAGCCGGTCGGATGCCGCGGTGTCGTCGACGAGCATCCCTGCGAGGTAGTCCAGCGCGACGTTGCGACCCTCCAGCGAGTCCAGCGCCTCTCGCATCAGGCGTGAAGCGTCGGCGCCCGTCATGCCGTCCCGCTCGACGAGGAACGAGCTCACGACATGCGCGTCGCACGCTTCCCGCAGCCCCTCCTTGCTGCCGAAGTGGTGCAGGATCAGCGCCGGGCTCACCGCGGCATCCTGCGCGATCTGCCGCAGGCTCGTGCCCGCGAATCCGCGCTCGCTGAACCGCACGATCGCCGCGTCGCGAATGCGCGCCCTGGTCGTGAGGTCTTCGGATGCTGAACGCATAGTCAGCATGCTAAACGCTTGTTCAGCCCACGGCAAGAGCCTGCGCGGCGAATCCGATCAGTCCTCGTCGTCAGAACCCGCGAGCCGCCGGTAGCGGCGATTGCGGGCCCCGAGGAGCACGGACGCTCCGACGGCCGCGATGACGGATGCCGTCAGAATGGCGACCTTGGCATGATCGTGGTGTTCGCTCGTGACGGCGAAGCTGAGCTCGGCGACCAGAAGCGAGACCGTGAAGCCGATGCCGGCGAGGAGGCCGACGCCGACGATGTCGATCCATCTCAGGGACGGGTCGAGGTTGATGCGTCGGATCCTGGTGATGATCCAGGTCGCCGCGGTGATGCCGAGCGGCTTCCCCACCACCAGCGCGAGCACGATGCCGACCACCACGGGGTCTGCGAAAGCCGACGCGAATCCTTCCCCGCCGCCGATCGCCACGCCCGCCGAGAAGAACGCGAAGACCGGCACTGCGAACCCCGTCGACAGCGGGCGGAACCGATGCTCGAAGACCTCGGCGAGTCCGGGACCGGCATCCGGTCCACGGTCGGCCTTCTTGTGCAGCACCGGGATCGTGAAGCCGAGCAGCACGCCGGCGATCGTGGCGTGGATGCCCGACGCATGGACGAGAGCCCAGGCGACCACGCCGATGGGCAGCAGGATCAGCCAGGCGGCGGTCGGCCGCAGATGGAAGAAGTCGCGGTACCGCTGCGCGATCACGCCGTACACCGCGATCGCGACCAGGGCGAGCACCAGCGGAACGATGTCGATCGACTCCGTGTAGAAGAGTGCGATGATGCCGATCGCGATCAGGTCGTCGACCACCGCGAGGGTGAGCAGGAAGATCCGCAGCGCGCTGGGGAGGTGCGACCCGATCAGGGCGAGCACGGCCACGGCGAACGCGATGTCGGTCGCGGTCGGGATCGCCCACCCGTGAGATTCCTCAGCGGACCCGGCCACCACAGCCAGGTAGATCACGGCGGGGACGATCACGCCACCCACGGCCGCGACGATCGGGAC
>JAQZBG010000224.1 GCA_029239165.1 Microbacterium sp.
CGGAACGAGGCGTGCTCAGCATCCGCCGCCCCGAGCTCGGGACGCACGCAGACGTAGAGGAGCGAGGCCATCAGGAGATTCTAACGAGCGCGACGAACGTCGCCGGTCACCGGGAGGAGTTCGCGGTGCGACCGCGGACGATGCCGACGAACGTCTCGACGTCGGGCGTCGTGCGCTCACGCGGCCAGACGAGGGCGACGGTCGAGGTCGGCCCGTCCGCCAGGATGCGGTGGTCGACGTCTTTGCGGTGATGCATGCGGGCGAGCGACATCGGGACGATCATGATCGCGACCCCGGATGCGGCGGTCGCGACGGCCTCGTCGGTCGGCAGCGCGGCGAAGCGCGCCGGCGTCGTGCCGGGCAGATCGATGGGGTCGAGCACGTCGTCGGTGAGGCCGATCACGATCTCGCCCTCGAGGTCGGCGGTCGTGAGCTTCTCCGCGGCCATCAGGTGCGAGTCGGCGGCGGCGACGACGACAGGGAGCTCGTCGTACAGAGGGATGATGTGCAGCGACTCGTCTGTGAGGGGCAGTCGGACCAGGGCCGCATCGAGTTCATCGAGGGCGGCGCGCTGCGTGGCGGCTTCGATCGGCACGAGCTCCAGCGGCACGCGCGGCATCCGCTGCTTCCAGGCATCGATCCACTTGCCCGGAGTCGCGCCGGGCACCGCGCCCAATCGGAAGGTGCGCGGTGCCTCGGGCTCGGTCTGCGGGGCGTCGAAGACGATCTTGGCCGTCTTCTTCTTGGGCTTCTGCGGAGGGAACCGCTCGGCGGGGGCGGCCTTGTTGCGCCGTACGGGCGTGCCGCGGCCTGCGCCCTTCGCGGGCCGTCTTCCCTGATTCGCCATGGGGTCAAGGCTACTCGGCGAGCGTGCCCGGCACCTCTCGCCGCTCCTCGGATGCCGCGACGGCCAGCTTGCGCTGCGCGCGACGGATGAGCCCGGCGGCCCCGCCGACGAGCAGCAGCACGCCGGCGGTCAGCAGGACGATCGCGGTGATCGTCGTGGGCGTCAGGGCCAGCAGCGCGTCGGCGAGACCCTCCCGACGGTCGGCGTCGGCGAGCACGCCGAGTGCGACAGCGGCGATGCCGGCGAACAGGAGCCCCCAGATGATGGCGGCCCAACGGGTGCGGGGTGAGGTGATCGTCTCGGAGATCGTGGGCGTGCTCATCACTGGTCTTCCTTCGCGGGCTCGGCGACGGTGATCGAGATCTCGCCGCTGTTCTGATCGATGGTGACGGGTTGGATCGTCGTCGTGGAGGCGTCCTCCGCGGAGATGTTCTCGACCACGACCGACTCCCCGTCGCGCTGCGTGGGGGACCAGTTGCCGGAATCGAGGATCGTGCCGTCCTCGCCGTCGATGCGGGTCCAGGTGACGTTCGCCGTGTCGACGGTCGCACGCAGCTGCAACTGGACCCCCGGATCGACGTAGATGAACGTCGAACCGGAGCCCTTCTCGATCACCATCGGGCGGGTCTCGTCGTCATGCTGGTACAGAGTCACGGAAAGGTCGCCGAACGGCTGGCGGACGTGCTCCGCGCGGTTGTTCGTGATCGACGCCCAGCCCCAGCCCAGCGTGACGCCCTGCAGCGTGGACACCGCGCCCGTCACGAGGCCGCCCACCAGCGTGAGCACGGTGATGAAGGCGAGGAAGCCGCTGCGTCGACGGAACGCCCCGGCGACGATCATGCCGAGCGCCAGGATGAGGGCCGCAGCCAGCAGCCCGAGGGCGGCGCCGACCACTTCGCCACCTGCGACGAGACCGACCGTGGCGCCCGTGATGGTCGCGAGGCCGACGATGGTCGCGGCGAACGCGAAGCCGGCGCGCGGGTTCGATTCCCGGCGGATGCGTCGACGCTCTGCCGCCTCGGCAGCGAACACGGCGGCCTCGGCCTGACGCTCGCGGCGCAGCTGGTCGCGAGCGGCGCGCTCGACATCCTGCTGCTGACGTCGCCACGCCTGGTCCTGTTCCTTCCACGCGGCGTGCTGGGCGCGCCAGGCCTCGAGGGCGGCGGGGTCCTGCGAACCGGGAGGAAGAGGCGCGGGCGGTGCCGGCGGAATCGCGGCGGTCGCCGCGGGGTCGAGGGGCGGGAGGTCGGAGGGGGCGAGGTCGGCAGGGACCGGAGTGTCTGCGACCGCGGTGTCCGCATCCACCGCGGCATATGCGCCGTACGGGAGTGTGGCGTCCGTCCCCTCGGCGGCACCCGAACCACCGAGGGCGACGGACGCGGCCGGGGCCGCCTGATCTACGGAAGCCATCGGCAGATCAGGCGCGGAAGCACCCGGGGTGCGGCTCGCAGCACGCACGATCAGGATGAGCAGGACGGCGACGAGCACGAGGCCGATGATCCAGCTCATGAGAGACAGGGCCGACCAGCCGTCGTAGCCGAGTCCGAAGAGACGGCCGGCGAGCGGAGCGGTCGGGAACAGGCCGATGACGGCCATCGCGAGGATGCCCCATTGCACCGGCTGGTAGTCGCGGCGGAGTAGATCGCGGACGTGCACGCGGCCGTCGACATCCGGCAGCAGGGCCCAGGCTGCCGCGTAGAGGAAGATGACCGGCAGGCCGAAGAGGGCGGCGACCACGAGCACGCCGCGGACGATCAGCGGGTCGATGCGCAGGCGGGCGGCGATGCCGGCTGAGACGCCGCCGAGCCAGCCCTCGGACCGGGCGACGCCGAGACCGGCGACCCAGAGGAGGAAGCGTTCGGCACCGCGAGGGACGCCCGTGCCCGGTGTGCCGGTGGCCGGAGCGGCGTGGTCGGCGGGGGGCGGTGGCGCAGTCGGAATCGTCATGCTTCGATCCTGGCGGCAGCGGCCGGGTCCCTGCCATGGGGGGAACCCCTGAGCGACCCCTGATTCTGCGCCGGGGAGGACCCGGAGCGGGCACGCGGATGGTTGGATTGCCACATGTCCTCTTCGGCGCACGCTCCTGCGCGACCCCCGCGCGTTGCTGCACCGCCGCGCCCGCCGCTGACCCGCGACCGCGACTGTCTGGTGGCCGGCGTGAGCGCCGGTCTCGCCCGGCATCTCGGCGTGCGCGTGGGGGTGGTGCGGGCGCTGTTCATCGCATTGACGCTGTGCGGCGGGGCCGGGGTCCTGCTCTACGCCTGGTGCTGGATCTTCACCCCGTGGGCGGAGGGCGAGGCCGCACCGACGAGGCGCGTGCCGGTCGCCTGGCTGCTGCTCGCTCCCGCGGCCGTGGGCATGCTCGTCGTCCTGGTCTGGCGCGGAGGCAGCGACTGGCTGAACGGGTCGATCCCGCCGGGCCTCGCCGCCGTCGTGGTGGGTGGTGCGGTGGCGTTCGCGACCGGCGCCGGGCTCTGGGCCACCCTCATCGACCGGACGGACACGGCTCGAGGGCCGAGGCACACGATGACCGTGCGGGTCGTCTCGATCCTGCTGCTGGCGCTGCTGTTCACGGTGCTGCTCTCCTGGCCCGTCGCCCGGTCGGGGGTGGCACTGGTGCTCCTCCCCCTCGCGGGACTCGCCGCCGTGGTCGCGTCCGCGCTGATCCCGCGCTGGCGCGAGCTCTCCGGTGAGCGGGTGCGCCGCATCCGCGAGGAGCAGCGCAGCCAGATGGCAGCCCACCTGCACGATTCCGTGCTGCAGACGCTCGCGCTGATCCAGAACAGGGCCGGTGCGTCCAGTGAGGCCGCGCGGCTCGCGAGGGCGCAGGAGCGGGAGCTCCGGGCATGGCTGTATGACGGCGACGCCCCCGCCGACAGCGACCTGCCGACCGACCTCCGCGACTATGCCGGAGCTCTCGAACTCGACTACCCGGTGCGCATCGACGTGGTCTCGGCCGGCCTTTCCGCCGAGCGCGCGAGCGGCGAACTCGCGGCGGCGGCTCGGGAGGCGATCTTGAACGCGGCTCGGCACGCGGGTGGCGAGATCTCGGTGTACATCGAGGGCAGCGCGACCGGCGTCGACGTGTTCATCCGCGACCGCGGTGCCGGGTTCTCCCTCGACGACGTGCCGAGCGACCGCCTCGGGGTGCGGGAGTCGATCATCGGCCGGATGCGCCGCGCCGGCGGCTCGGGCGCTGTCCGCAGCGACGAGAACGGCACCGAGGTGCACCTGAGCATCACGGCCGGCGCGCACCAGGATCGGCCGGGCGCACGACCCGCGCCCATCCGGGAGGAGAACCGTGGCTGACAGCATCCGCGTCGTGATCGTCGACGACCACTCGATCTTCCGCTCCGGTCTGCGCGCCGACCTCGATGCGAGCGTCGACGTGGTGGGCGAGGCGGCCGATGTGCCCTCCGCCATCGCGGTGATCGGCGAGACGCAGCCCGACGTGGTGCTGCTCGACGTGCACCTGCCCGGCGGGCCTGGAGACGATGCAGCCGGCGGAGAGTCCGTGATCCGCGGATCGGCACCCACGACCGCCCGGTTCCTCGCGCTGAGCGTGTCGGATGCCGCCGCCGACGTCGTGCGGGTGATCCGTGCCGGTGCGCGCGGCTACATCACCAAAGGGTCGTCCGGCATCGAGGTCAGCAAGGCCGTGCACGCCGTGGCCGACGGTGACGCCGTGTTCTCACCGCGGCTCGCCGGCTTCGTGCTCGACGCGTTCGGGGCGGTCGCGGGGGAGACGGCGACCGCGACCGACGAGCTCGACCGGCTCTCGGCGCGCGAGCAGGAGGTCATGCGCCTCATCGCCCGCGGCTACGCCTACAAAGAGGTCGCCTCGGAACTGTTCATCTCGATCAAGACGGTCGAGACGCACGTGTCCTCCGTGTTGCGGAAGCTGCAGCTCTCGTCGCGGCACGAGCTGACCGCATGGGCCTCGGAGCGGCGACTGCTGTAGTCAGGCCACGCGACGCGCAAGCCCGAGCGCGGTGCGGTCAGGCGGCGAGCCAGAGGCCCTTCTGGTCCGTCGCGATGGTGAGTCCGGCGGCGACCGTCTCGTCGTCGCCGATCCTGGCGCCGCGGACGATGCGCGCTCCGGCGCCGACGTCGGTACGGACACCCACGTACGCGTGGTCGCCGATCGCGGCTCCCTGCCCGATGTGCGCGTGCGCGTCGACGAAAGCGCCCTCGCCGACCACGGCATCCTCGTCGATCCAGGCGCCGCGGGCGATGGTGGCCCCGGCGCCGACGCGCGCGCCCGGTTCGATATAGGCACCCGCCTCGATGTGCGCCTTCGGATGCACCTTCGCGCCATGCGCGACGAGACCTCGACCGTTCGCGTGCTTGCGGTACCGCAGCGTCGCGCCCTGGTCGTTCTCGATGTCGACGTA
This sequence comes from Microbacterium sp., assembly GCA_029239165.1. Lineage (GTDB taxonomy): Bacteria > Actinomycetota > Actinomycetes > Actinomycetales > Microbacteriaceae > Microbacterium. The sequence goes on from JAQZBG010000224.1 coordinate 5,242, forward strand.
GTTCTTACCCACGATTCCTCCCGTGCTCCGGAGTTCTCCGGATATATCAACAACCACGGGGAGGTTCTGTCCCCCACACGATGTCATATCGACTCGGCAGCGACTTGACACTGCAGCAGCACGGAAACACTGTTGCGATCCACTCGAACACCACAGGGGAGAGCAGCGCATTCCCGACCACGTTGACCACGAGCGCCGGCAAAACGGTCGATGGGACCTGGGCCGTGGAAGAAGGGGGCGGGCTCACCCCCCCCACCCGCCATCTTCATCGCCGGCCTTGTGAGCATGCCCGTCGCCTTCATGCTGTGCCTGCAATATGTACCCGCACCCCTCACATGGCCCGCCGCGATCACATGCGTCATCATGCTCGGCTTCGCTCCCCGCTGGCTCACTGCACGTCAAGTACGAAAAGAAGCAGATCGAGCGAAGCACGCGAAGTAGATCCCCCCCGGACTAGACAACTCCTGCGACGATCATGGCGTTCCGGTGAAACTCGATCGGGCTTTCAGCATGGTGCAGCTGCGTGCCCTAGCTGGCTGAGGTCGCCGCGGAACCGATCGCCTTCGCGAGATCTGCAGGACGGCTCCACATCGGCCAATGCCCGGTCGGGAGGTCGACGACCTCGAGATCGTCGAGGGCATCGACTTCGGCGAACATGGGATGCCCGGCGCGGGCGAGTTCCAACAGTTGCGCGCTGGGGATGGAGCAGCAGACCAGGGTGGTGGGGACTCGGCGGCGCGCCTCGTTCGTGAGGTCCACGGGCTGTCGGAGCACCGGCCCGGGCTCGGCGACGGCTCGCGCGCGGAAGCGCTCGAGCATCTCGGCACTCAGACCTTCGAGGCTGGCCTGCTCTCCGAGGGACTCGAAGGGCGGCAAGGGCAACTCCTCCACCGTGTCGGGGAGCTCCGGGGCGAAGATGCTTCCCGCTGCGACGGGGCCGGAGTCGACCCAGACGATCCGGCGAATGAGCTCCGGATGCCGGTCGAGGACGATGCTGAGCGGGGCGTTGGCCCCGCTGTGGCCCACGAGCACCACGGGCCGCTCCATCGAGGCTCCCGCGCGCGCCATGATCTCTTCGATCGCGGCGGCCTGATCGTCGAGAGTCCGGGATGATCGCTCGGGATCGTGCGGGTCGAGGCCGGGGAGCGTGAGGGCGATCGCGTCAGCGCCG
>JAQZBG010000225.1 GCA_029239165.1 Microbacterium sp.
CGGATTCGTCGGATTCGAAGAGGGCGGCCAGCTCACCGAGAAGGTGCGCCGCAAGCCGTTCAGCGTGGTGCTGTTCGACGAGATCGAGAAGGCCCACCCCGACATCTTCAACTCGCTGCTGCAGATCCTCGAAGAGGGTCGGCTCACCGACGGCCAGGGTCGAATCGTGGACTTCAAGAACACGGTCATCATCATGACCACCAACCTCGGTGCACGTGACATCGCGGGCGGTCCCGTCGGGTTCCAGATCGAGGGCAACGACTCGACCAGCTACGACCGGATGAAGGGCAAGGTGAACGAAGAGCTCAAGCGGCACTTCAAGCCCGAGTTCCTCAACCGCGTCGACGACATCATCGTGTTCCCGCAGCTGTCGAAGAGCGAGCTCGTGCAGATCGTCGATCTGTTCGCCAAGCGCCTCGGCGAGCGTCTGCTGGACCGCGACATGACGATCGAGCTGTCGCAGGCCGCCAAGGAGCGGCTCATCGAGATCGGCTTCGACCCGGCGCTCGGCGCCCGGCCGCTGCGTCGCGCGATGCAGCACGAGGTCGAGGACCGTCTGTCGGAGAAGATCCTGCACGGCGAGCTCAACTCGGGTGACCACGTGAAGGTCGACGCGAAGGACGGGGAGTTCCTGTTCGAGCACGGCCCGCGCGGCGAGAAGGTCGCGGTCGGTGCCAACACCGGCGGCGGCGCGATCGCCGGCACCCCCGACCTGGCGGTCGCCAGCGGGGAGTGACCTCCGGCTGAATCACGAAAGCTGAATCATGGAAGGGGCGGATGCTGCGGCATCCGCCCCTTTCCTGTGTCCGACACAGATGACGACGAGCCACGGGTTCTAGGCTTGTCCTGTGAGCGAGTACATCGTCCGACCGGCGCGCAGCGCCGACATCGTCGGCATCCGCAACCTGCTGCAGCCCCTCGTGGAGCAGCGCATCCTGCTCGGCAAGGATCTGGCGGTCCTGTACGGCGCGGTGCAGGAGTTCGTGGTGGCCGAGGCCGACGGCGTGCTGATCGGATGCGGTGCGCTGCACGTGTTCTGGGAGGACCTCGGCGAGGTGCGCACCCTTCTCGTGCAGGACGACTGGCTCCACCACGGAGTCGGCCGGGCCATCGTCGACCGGCTCGAGGAGAATGCGCGCACGCTCGGGCTGTCGCGCCTGTTCTGCCTCACGTTCGAGGTCGAGTTCTTCAGCCGCCGCGGCTTCACCCCCATCGGGGAACAGGTCGTCGACCCTGACGTCTACTCCCAGCTGCTGCGCAGCGGTGACGCGGGTGTGGAGGAGTTCCTCGATCTCGCGCACGTCAAGCCGAACACGCTCGGCAACACGCGCATGCTCAAGGTGCTCTGAGAGCGCGAGCCCGCCGCCCGGCCTCCCAGGCTGCACGAGCAGAATCGCTTAACCTGGAACCATGCCCCGTCCTTCCGCTGCCGTCTATCGTCGTCGGCGCCTGGTCGTGGTGATCGGACTCATTCTCTTCCTCGCCGCCGTCGGGGTCGGGGTCTGGCTCCTGATCGCGAAGCCCTGGGCGAACGCGGATGCCTCTCCGAAACCGACATCCTCGTCTTCCCAGACGCCCTCCACGACGCCGACGACCGACGCCGAATCGCCGTCGCCGAGCCCCTCGGCCGAGCAGACGCCCGCGATCGTCGCCTGTGAAGCGAACGACATCGAGGTCACGGCTGTCACGGATGCCGAGAGCTACGCCGCCGGTGTCCTGCCGAAGCTGTCCATCTCGTTGACGAACAAGGGGACGAAGGACTGCACGCTCGACGTCGGATCGACGACGCAGGTGTTCACGATCTCCAGCGGCGCCGACGTCTGGTGGCGGTCGACGGACTGTCAGGAGAACCCGAGCAGCATGATCGCGACGCTCACCGCCGGCACGACCGTCACCAGCAAGGATCCGGTCACCTGGGATCGCACACGCTCGAGCGTCGAGACCTGCGACCAGGAGAACCGTCAGCGCGCCCCGGGCGGGGGAGCGTCGTACCACGTCGAGGTCTCGATCGGCGGGTTCACCAGCCTCACGACGACGCAGATCCTCCTGTACTGAGGCCTCCCGGGGTTCGAAGCGAACCAGCGGCAGCGCCTTCGAAATGCGTCGCACCGGGCGGCTTCCTGTGCGGAAAGACGCGACCTGGGATTCCTTGGCCGTCTGAGGAAGACAGGTGCGGATCTTTGGGATACCATTGAGGTGACTCTCCGCATCATGCGGCAACATGCCATCCCCAGTGGCGTCGAACTACAGCGTCCCCAGCGCTTCGACACCGCCGCTCCGAGAGTCCGAGGGCCCTCTCGAGTACCCCAGTCCCCAATGGAGGACTCGAGAGGGCCCCTTACGTTTCCGCTGTCACTTCCGCGCGCTGCGCCTCGCGTCCTGCCTAAGCTGGATGCATGGCAGCGAAGAAGGCGAAATCCGGGAAGAAGAAGCCCGCCCCCGAAGACTTCCGGTCGGAGGCTCTGGCGCTGGCCCTGGAGAAACAGGACGTCGCCGCGGTCGCTCTCGCCCTCCGCCACGGCACCACCGTCGTCCCGTTGATCAAGCCGGGCGCACGCGACAATCCGCTCGACACCGGCGAGGTCTGGACCTACCGCGATCCGAACACCGGCGATCTCGCGCTGCTGCTGTTCAGCGACGCGAAGAACAAGCCCGCCAACCTCCCGCCGGGCGTGGGCATCTATACGGCCGACTGGTTGCGGGGTTTCCTCGCAGCGCACCCGATCACGACCGTGTTCCTCGATATCGCGGGCCCGCATCCGATGCAGGCCGACCCCGTCGAGCTGCTCAAGGCGCTCGACGCCTGAGGTCGAGTGCTCCGACAGGCGTCCGGGACGGAACAGGGCGGGTCAGAACGGCGGGATGTCGCGGTCGGATCCGCGTGACGTGTTGCGGGCGCGCACATCGCCGAGCGCGGCGCGAAGAGTCTTCGACCGATCGTCGACGACCTGCTCGTAGCCGAGCCGCGCGGCCTCGGTCCGACGCTGCGCCGCCTGGGTCACCGGACGGATCTCGCCCGCGAGACTGAGCTCTCCCACAGCGGCGACGGTCCGCGGGACCGAGAACTGCTGGATGGAGCCGGCCACGGCGATCGCGATCGCGAGGTCGGCGGCCGGTTCGGTGAAACGCACGCCGCCCACGGTCGACACGTAGACGTCGAGGGTGCTCGTCTTGATGTTCGCGCGCCGTTCGAGGATCGCCAGCACCATCGCCACCCGGGACGAGTCGACTCCGTGCACGATGCGGCGAGGGTTCGGGGCGTTGCTGGGTACCGTGAGCGCCTGCACCTCGACGGGCAGCGCACGGCGCCCCTCGAGTGAGATCGCGACGCACGTCCCCGGTTCGGTGGCGCCCTGCGAGAGGAAGAGTCCCGAGGGGTCGGGGACTTCGGCGATCCCGTCGCCCGTCATCTCGAAGCAGCCGACCTCGTCGGTCGGGCCGAAGCGGTTCTTGAGGGCGCGGACGAACCGCAGCGACGTCTGCCGGTCACCCTCGAAATGGCACACCACGTCGACCAGGTGCTCGAGCACGCGAGGTCCGGCGACCTGCCCGTCCTTGGTCACATGGCCCACGATGATGATCGGCAGATCGCGGTCCTTCGCGATGCGGATCAGGGTCGCCGCGACCTCGCGCACCTGACTCGGCTGGCCGGCAGCACCGTCGATCAGTGACGACGAGACGGTCTGCACCGAGTCGACGATCACGAGCTGCGGCTTGACCTCGTCGATGTGGCCGAGGATGGTCGCCAGGTCGGTCTCGCTCGCCAGATACAGCTCGTCGTGCAGGGCGCCGGTGCGCTCGGCTCGCAGCCGCACCTGGCCTGGCGACTCTTCGGCGCTCGCGTACAGGACCCGGCGACCCCCGCGAGCCGCCTGCGCGGCGACCTCGAGCAGCAGGGTCGATTTACCGACGCCCGGCTCGCCGCTGAGCAGGATCGCGGCTCCCGGCACGATGCCGCCGCCGAGCACGCGGTCGAACTCCCCGACCCCGCTCGAGCGCCGCGGAGCATCCTGAGTCGTGATCTGCGTGATCGGCCGTGCAGCGCGATCCGCCGTCGGGGCGATGGGACCGACGCGCCGGAGGATGCCGGTCTGCGCCGCCTGCTCCTGCACGGTGCCCCACTGCTGGCATTCGCCGCAGCGGCCCACCCACTTGGCGGTGGTCCACCCGCATTCCGTGCACACGTAGGCGGGAGGAGCGGGTTTTCGGGTGGCCATGCTCCCAGGCTATCGCCGGGATCGGACATCCCTATCGACCAGGTGTTTATTCACGGCCGGGTACCGGTGTATCCGTCCGATATCACGGGATACTGGGGTCATGTCCAACGGCGGGTCCGTCTGCGGACCGATATCCAGCTACTCGCGGGTGCAGATCCTGCACCTGCTCTTCGAAGCGGGAAATTCGACGGCACGGGCCGAACTCACGATCGCGGAGCTGTGCGAGGCCACGGGGTTGCACCCCAACACGGTCCGCGAACACCTGCAGCGCCTGATCGAAGGCGGCCACGTCATCCCGACCGTGGAGCACCGTACGACGCGAGGGCGACCGCGCACCCTCTACCGGGCCGCCACCGGCTCCCCCGGTGCATCCAGCCCGGTGGCGCGCGACAAGGCCAAGGCGGCTGCACGCCGCGGCGATCTGATGCGGAGCATGATCCCCGACGCGGGATCCGACCTGGGCCGCGACGCCACCTATCAACTCGACGCGCTGGTGGAGCATCTCGAGGAGAGCGGCTTCGAACCCGTGGTCGACGACCGGAGCCTCACGGTCGACCTCAGCCCGTGCCCGCACGCGGCCAGCCGTTTCGAGGACCGCCCGATGCTGTGCCGCGTGCACCTCGAGCTCATGCAGAGCGTTCTGAAAGAGGCCGGCGGACCGCTCGAAGCCGAGTGCGTCCACGACGCGGTCCTCGCATCGGACTGCACCGTCCAGCTCCGCGACGCCGGAGTGGCGACAACCGAGGGAACGACGCGGCGGCGTCGCAGCACGGGGCATCGGCCCCACAGAACAGGAGTAGCGCATGGAATGGCTTGATCCGCTCGCTCTCGCCCGATGGCAATTCGGGCTGACGACCGTCTACCACTACCTGTTCGTTCCGCTGACGATCGGCATGGCCCTGGTGGCCGCGATCTTCCAGACGGCCTGGGTGCGCACCGGCAAGGTCCAGTACCTGCACCTGACCCGCTTCTTCGGCAAGATCTTCCTGATCAACTTCGCCATGGGCGTCGTCACCGGCATCGTGCAGGAGTTCCAGTTCGGCATGAACTGGTCGGACTACTCCCGC
>JAQZBG010000226.1 GCA_029239165.1 Microbacterium sp.
GGCCTGTGCGGCGTACTGGTGACCGATGAGACCACAGCACGAGCATTGTTGGAGGAACAGTGACCACCACAGAAATCAGCCGCAGGGCGGCGGTGGATGTCCTCGGCGGAGAGCCGGACGACGCCACCCTCCGTCGCTTCCTGCACGGACTCCCCGGCGTCGACGCAGTCGGACTGGAGCAGCGCGCTGCCGGGCTCGGCACGCGATCGATCAAGACCACCTCGAAGGCCTGGGCGCTCGACACGATCATCAAGCTGATCGACCTCACGACGCTCGAGGGTGCCGACACCCCCGGAAAGGTGCGCTCGCTCGTCGCCAAGGCGAAGAACCCCGACGCCGCCGATCCGTCGACCCCTCGGGTCGCGGCCGTGTGCGTGTACGGCGACATGGTGGGCGACGCGGTCACCGCGCTCGGCGGCCTGCACGGCGACCCCGACGACGGCCTGATCTCGGTCGCCGCGGTGACCACGGCATTCCCGAGCGGTCGCGCATCGCTCGCGATCAAGCTCGCCGACACCGCCGAGGCGGTCGCCGCCGGCGCGGACGAGATCGACATGGTGATCGATCGCGGAGCGTTCCTCTCCGGCCGCTACGGCCTCGTGTTCGACCAGATCGCGCAGGTGAAGGAGGCGTGCCGCCGCGAAGACGGCTCGTATGCCTCACTCAAGGTGATCCTCGAGACCGGCGAGCTGAACACCTACGACAACATCAAGCGGGCGTCCTGGCTCGGCATCCTGGCCGGGGGCGACTTCATCAAGACATCGACCGGCAAGGTGCAGCCGGCAGCGACTCTGCCGACCACGCTCCTGATGCTCGAGACGGTGCGCGACTGGTACCGCGGCACGGGCGAGAAGATCGGCGTGAAGCCGGCCGGCGGTATCCGCTCCTCCAAGGACGCGGTGAAGTACCTCGTCACGGTGGCGGAGACCGTGGGGGAGGAGTGGCTGCAGCCACACCTGTTCCGCTTCGGCGCCTCCAGCCTCCTCAACGACGTGCTCCTGCAGCGTCAGAAGCTCAGCTCCGGCCACTACTCGGGCCCCGACTACGTCACGATCGACTGACGGGAAGACCAACATGTCATTTCTGGAATACGCTCCGGCGCCGGAGTCCACCGCGGTCCTGAACCTCAAGGACAGCTACGGGCTGTTCATCGACGGCGAGTTCGTCGACGGCTCCGGCACGCCGTTCAACACGATCTCACCTGCCAGCGAGAAGCACATCGCCGAGATCGCTTCCGCGAGCGACGAAGACGTGGATCGTGCCGTCAAGGCGGCGCGTCGCGCGTACGAGAAGACCTGGTCGAAGATGAGCGGACGGGACCGCGGCAAGTACCTCTTCCGCATCGCCCGCCTCGTGCAGGAGCGTGCTCGTGAGCTCGCCGTCGCCGAGAGCCTCGACAACGGCAAGCCCATCAAGGAGAGCCGCGACGTCGATGTGCCGCTCGTCGCCTCCTGGTTCTTCTACTACGCGGGCTGGGCCGACAAGCTCGATCACGCCGGGCTCGGCGCGAACCCCCGGGCTCTCGGCGTCGCCGGGCAGATCATCCCGTGGAACTTCCCGCTGCTGATGCTGGCGTGGAAGATCGCGCCCGCCCTCGCCGCCGGCAACACAGTCGTGCTGAAGCCCGCGGAGACCACGCCGCTCACGGCGCTGATCTTCGCCGAGATCCTGCAGCAGGCAGAGCTTCCGGCCGGGGTCGTGAACATCGTCACCGGAGCCGGTGCCACGGGGTCGACCCTCGTGCGCCACCCGGATGTCGACAAGGTCGCCTTCACCGGCTCGACCGGCGTCGGCCGCGACATCGCACGCGCCGTGGCGGGTACGAAGAAGAAGGTCACACTCGAGCTGGGCGGCAAGGCCGCGAACATCGTCTTCGACGACGCTCCGATCGACCAGGCCGTCGAGGGCATCGTCAACGGCATCTTCTTCAACCAGGGGCACGTCTGCTGCGCGGGGAGCCGGCTGCTGGTGCAGGAGTCGATCCACGATGAGGTCGTGGACCGGCTCAAGACGCGTCTGTCGACTCTGCGCCTCGGCGACCCGCTCGACAAGAACACCGACATCGGCGCGATCAACTCCGCCGCCCAGCTGGCCCGGATCCGCGAGCTCAGCGACATCGGCGAGGCCGAGGGCGCGGAGCGCTGGACGGCGGACTGCGCGATCCCCGAGCAGGGATTCTGGTTCGCTCCGACGATCTTCACCGGCGTCGAGGCATCCCACCGCATCGCGCGCGACGAGGTCTTCGGCCCGGTGTTGTCGGTACTCACCTTCCGCACGCCTGCCGAGGCCATCGCGAAGGCGAACAACACGCCATACGGCCTCTCCGCAGGGATCTGGTCCGACAAGGGGTCGCGCATCCTCGCCGTCGCCGACCGGCTCCGCGCCGGGGTGATCTGGGCCAACACGTTCAACCGATTCGATCCGTCGAGCCCGTTCGGTGGATACAAGGAGTCCGGATACGGCCGCGAGGGCGGACGCCAGGGTCTCACCGCCTACCTCAAGGGAGCCACAGCATGAGCAAGCGCCTGACCGTCCCGAAGACGTACAAGCTCGCGATCGGCGGCGCCTTCCCGCGCAGCGAATCGGGCCGCACGTACGAGGTGCTCTCGCCGAAGGGCGCGTTCCTCGCCAATGCCGCGAAGGGTTCCCGCAAGGATGCCCGTGACGCCGTCGTGGCCGCGCGGGCTGCGGTCAAGGGCTGGTCCGGAGCGACCGCCTACAACCGTGGCCAGGTGCTCTACCGCGTCGCCGAGGTGCTCGAGGGGCGGCGTGCCCAGTTCGTCGATGAGATCGTCGCACAGGAGGGTCTCTCCTCCTCCGCGGCGGCGTCGCAGGTGGACGAGGCCATCGACCTCTGGGTCTGGTACGCCGGGTGGTGCGACAAGTACGCCCAGGTGGCGGGCAACGCGAACCCGGTCTCGGGCCCGTACTTCAACATCTCGGTTCCGGAGCCGACCGGTGTCGTCGCGATCGTCGCGCCGCAGGACTCGGCGCTGCTCGGCCTGGTCTCGGTCGTCGCCCCGGCCCTCGTGGCGGGCAACACGGTCGTGGTGGTCGCCAGCGAGCGGCATCCGCTCTCGGCCATCAGCCTCGCCGAGGTCCTGGCCACCAGTGACGTACCCGGTGGCGTCGTCAACGTGCTGACCGGTTCGCCCGCGGAGATCGCTCCGTGGCTGGCGTCGCACCAGGACGTGAACGCTCTGGATCTCGCCGGTGCCGGTGACCTCGACTGGGTCGACATGCAGATCGCGGCGGCCGACACCCTCAAGCGTGTGCTCACTCCGGGCGACGTCGTCGCCTCACCGGAGCGGATCGGCGCTTTCACCGAGGTGAAGACGGTCTGGCACACCAAGAGCATGGTCTGACGCGCTCCGCCGCGCGTGATCGATGGCCCGACGCCTCGTCCGGTCGGCACCGGGCGAGGCGTCGGCGCCTTGCCACACGATGAACGAGTACGGTCCAATGCGGCCCAGTGTCGTATGCAGCGGTTAGGCTCGAAGAACGATCTCTGATCCCCCATAGGAGGACGCGCATGGCCCGCATCGGTGAAAGCGCTGACCTGTTCAAATGCTCTTTCTGCGGAAAGAGTCAGAAGCAGGTCCAGCAGCTGATCGCCGGACCCGGCGTGTACATCTGCGACGAGTGCGTCGAGCTCTGCAACGAGATCATCGAAGAGCGCATGGCAGAGTCCTCCGGTGACGGAGTCGCGGAGTTCGAGCTGCCGAAGCCGCGCGAGATCTTCTCATTCCTCGAGGAGTACGTCGTCGGACAAGAGCCCGCCAAGCGCGCTCTGTCCGTCGCCGTCTACAACCACTACAAGCGCGTCCGTGCGCACGGCACGCTGCAGACCGCCGAGCAGCGCGCCGAAGAGGTCGAGATCGCGAAGAGCAACATCCTGCTCATCGGTCCGACGGGTTGCGGCAAGACCTATCTCGCACAGACGCTCGCCAAGCGCCTCAATGTTCCCTTCGCCGTTGCGGACGCTACCGCCCTCACCGAGGCCGGGTACGTCGGCGAGGATGTCGAGAACATCCTGCTCAAGCTGATCCAGGCGGCCGACTACGACGTCAAGCGCGCCGAGCAGGGCATCATCTACATCGACGAGGTCGACAAGATCGCCCGAAAGGCCGAGAACCCGTCGATCACCCGCGACGTGTCCGGCGAGGGTGTGCAGCAGGCGCTGCTGAAGATCATCGAGGGCACGGTCGCCTCGGTTCCGCCGCAGGGCGGTCGCAAGCACCCGCACCAGGAGTTCCTGCAGATCGACACCTCGAACGTGCTGTTCATCGTCGCGGGGGCTTTCGCGGGGCTCGAGGACATCGTGTCCGCACGCGTCGGCAAGCACGGCATCGGCTTCGGCGCGCCGCTGCACGACAAGGGCAAGGACCTGGACCTGTTCAGCGAGGTGCTTCCCGAAGACCTGCACAAGTTCGGCCTGATCCCCGAGTTCATCGGTCGTCTTCCGGTGGTCACCTCGGTGTCGCCGCTCGACCAGGCTGCGCTCATCGACATCCTGACCGGCCCGCGCAATGCGCTGGTGAAGCAGTATCAGCGGATGTTCGAGATCGACGGCGTGCAGCTCGAGTTCGAAGAAGAGGCCCTGCGTTCGATCGCTGACCTCGCCGTCGATCGCAAGACCGGTGCTCGCGGACTCCGTGCGATCCTCGAAGACGTCCTCGGGCCGATCATGTTCGAGATCCCCTCGGCGGAAGACGTCGCCAAGGTCATCGTCACCCGCGCGGCCGTCGACGAAGGCGCGCCGCCCACCATCGTGATGGAGCGCAAGCGCAAGAGCGCGTGAGCTCGCTCAGGCCAGCGGCATGAGGAGATCGGTGCGCAGCTCGTCGGGCGTCGTGCTCGGGTCGGACACGTACACCTCGATCCAGACCCCTCCAGGACGGAGCCCCTGTGCTCCGGCCCGTTCGGCGAGCCCGGCCCATCCGGCGCCGAGTTCGTCGTAGGAGCCGAACAGAGTCGTCGCGACGGCGGGACCCGATGGCAGGGTCGAGCCGACGATGACGCTTCCGCTCGCGGTCGGGATCGGATTCTCAGGGGCTTTCTCCACGGGGAAGCCGAGCTCGAGGTCGAAGACATCCATCGGGTCGCCGTGATAGATCGCGAGCGCCGGCCCGGTCGGTACGAGCACGTCGCCGGCGAAAGTCAGCGCGATCGCCGAGTAGCCCGCGTCGAATGCGTCGGGAAGATCGGCGATGCGGATGCCGTTATGACGGATCACCGCGAGCGGAACGGCGTCGAGGTCGAGGCGGTCAGCGGGACCGAA
>JAQZBG010000227.1 GCA_029239165.1 Microbacterium sp.
CGTCGTTCTTGGTGAGTGCGTTGAAGAGGGTGGACTTGCCGACGTTGGGCAGGCCGACGATGCCGATAGTGAGAGCCACGGGGCACGAGTCTACCTGGCCTCGCCCCCGCCGCCCTGCGGAAGGCTGGGGAGCAGACGGAGCGCCGCCCTGCTAGCGGAAAGAGGCGCGCTCGCTCGTGACGCACTCCGCGGTCGTCCGAGCCTCGGTGCTGACGCATGCTCCGTCGATCAACGTCCGCTGACCGATCGGCTCGCTCAGCGTGACCGTGACGGGTACGGCGTCGTTGCCCTGGCAGTTCGCGGCTTCCAAGCCATTCGGCTCCGCGTCTATGCGGATCGTCACCTGCTCGGCCTCATAGGTGATGGCCGGCGAGAGAAGCTCGCCGGTCACTCCATTCGCGCAGTCGAGACGCGTGACCTGCACCTCGAGAGCCGTGCTCTCCGGGGTCACGCTGCTCTCGTCGATCAGTTGCCACGTCGCCGGTGCGCCGGTCGGCACCGGCGTCTCGCTCGCAGTCGCCGCCGTCGCAGACGGCTCCGCCGCCGGCGCCGCCGCGCACCCGCTCAGCGCCATGGCTGCGATGAAGGTGAGCCCCAGCACGGCCCGTTGTCGATCCCGCATAGCGCAACCGTACTTCCGTGCCGAGAAGAAGAGAAGCGCACCGCGGAGGCCGCGCCTCAGTCGCGGACGGCGCGATAGGCCCGTGTCACATACGGAAGGTCGATGGTGGCCTCACCGTGCAGGTCGAGCTCGTCGAACAGCTCGTCGAGATCGCGCCGGATGCGGGCCTTCTCGTCGTCCGACGCCGTGATGATGTAGCTGCGCGACGCCGCCATGCGGTGCAGCAGGTCACGCGTGATGGGGCGGACCCACTCCCAGCGCTCCTGTTCGAGGCCGCCGAACGGCGCGGCGACGACAGGATCTCCCTCGGCGAGCATGTTCTCGGCGTGACTGCCGTGCATGATCTCGGTCAACCGGCGCACCCAGTCGACACGGTCGTCGCGGATGTTCCAGATGAGGCCGAGCACTCCCCCGCTGCGTACGACCCGACCGATCTCGGCGGATCCGGCAACGGGATCGACCCAGTGCCAGGCCTGCCCCAGGACGACCGCATCGACGCTCGCATCCGGAAGCGGCAACCGCTCCGCCGACCCCACGAAGGTCGGCACCCCGGGAACCGCGCCACGGAGCGTTGCGAGCATCTCGGAATCCGGATCGACGGCGACGACCTCGGCGTCCGGCGCTCCCGCGAGCACCCGCGTGAGCTTGCCGGTGCCGGCGCCGACGTCGGCGATTCGCCGGGTGCCGTGCGGCATCCGCTCGAGCATCCACGCCACCGCATCGAAGGGGTACTCCGGTCGACCGACCTCGTAGTCCCCGGCCTGCGCTCCGAACGACGTCGCCATGTCCTCAGCCATGCGGCCAGCCTACGGCGAGTCTCCCGCGCGCTCGACTGCCTCGGGGTGAGAGTGGAGAGGTGCCACTGGACTTCACTGCGATCGACTTCGAGACCGCGAACTCCAGCCCCGCCTCCGCCTGTTCCGTCGGACTGGTCCGTGTGCGCGGCGGCGAGGTCGTCGCCACGGCGGGATGGCTGATCCAGCCGCCGCCCGGCCACGACGAGTTCCAGGAGTGGAACGTGCGCATCCACGGCATCCAGCCGGAGGACGTCCTGTCTGCCGCCACCTGGATCGACCAGTTCGACCGACTGTGCGCCTTCGCCGGAGCCGACGTGCTCGTCGCCCACAACGCCGGCTTCGACCTCAACGTGCTGCGCCGCGCGTCGGAGGCGACGGGGCAGCTCTGCCCGCCGTACCGCTCGCTGTGCAGCCTGCAGGTCGCCCGCAAGACCTACACGCTCGATTCGTACCGGCTGCCGATCGCCGCAGCCGCCGCCGGATTCGAGGAGTTCTCGCACCACGACGCTCTCGCCGATGCCCGCGCGTGTGCGCAGATCGTGATCGATGCGGCCGCCAGGGCAGGTGCCGCGGACGTCTTCGCACTCGCCGATGCCCTGAGCCTGCGCGTCACCGCACCCGTCGCGCCCGTCGCGCCCGTTCTGGAGCGCGCCGTCGCCTGAGCCGTCGCGCCGTGTCGTGCGCGGCGAGCTCCGAATGTCGGATGCCGGCCGCATCATGAACACATGGATGCTCTGGCTGTCGTTCTCCTCCTCGTCGCCCTCGCGGCGGGAATCGCTGTGGGCTGGTTCCTGCACGCAGGACGCGGGGCCGCTGATCTCGCGCGCGCTCAGGCCGAGCTGGCCGCCGCGCGCGACGACCGTGACCGCCAGTACGACCTGTACCGCGACGCCGTCGAGCATGCGCGCAACGAGCAGCGCGCCGAGGCGCAACGCGTGCAGCAGCAGAACGCGGTGCTGACGGCGCTGGCACCGGTGCGGGAGAGCCTGCAGCAGATGCAGACGAAGGTCGCCGCGATCGAACGCGAGCGCCACGCCCAGTTCGGGACGCTGGAGGAGCAGTTGCGACGCGCCCAGGAATCCGACGAGGCGCTGCGTGCGACCACGGAGTCGCTCGCGGGAGCGCTGCGTTCGACGGCCACGCGCGGCGTCTGGGGCGAGACGCAGCTGCGCCGGGTGGTCGAAGCGGCCGGGCTCACACGTCACATCGACTTCGACCTGCAGGCGACGATCTCCTCCGACCGCGGCCAGGGCCGGCCCGACATGGTCATCCGCCTCGCCGGCGGCAGCTCGATCGCGGTCGATGCCAAGGTGCCGCTCGACGCGTATCTCGAGGCTTCGGCACTCTCGACGGGCGACGCCCAGGAACCGCAGCGACGCTCACTCATGCAGAAGCACGTCAAAGCCGTCCGCGCGCACATCGATGCCCTGGCCAAGAAGGCGTACTGGGCGGGGCTCGACGCGAGTCCGGAATTCGTGATCTGCTTCCTGCCGAGCGAGTCGCTGCTCGCCGCGGCCATCGACGAAGACCCCACCCTGCTCGATTACGCGTTCAGCCGGCGAGTGGCGCTCGCGTCTCCGGTGAACCTCTGGGCCGTCCTGAAGACCGTGGCGTTCACGTGGACCCAGCAGGAGGTGTCGACCGAGGCACGCACGCTGCTCGCCCTCGGCACACAGCTCTACGACCGGCTGGGGACCCTCGCCGGGCACGCTGATGACCTGCGTCGAGCCCTGGAGCGCACGGTCGACAGCTACAACCGCTTCGCCGGCTCGCTCGAGACGCGTGTGCTCGTGACGGCGCGGCAGTTCCCCGGTGTCGACGCCGCGGCTCTCGCTTCCGTTCCGGCGTCGACCGCGAGCACGGGCCGACGGTTCACCGCTCCCGAGCTGATCACCTCCGACGCCCGGACCGACGGCCAGGCCGACGAACCGCCGATCGAGGCCGAAGAAGTCACGGACCCCCACGGAGCGGAAACGGTACGCGCGGATGTGGGCGAGGTGCGGATCCGCCTCGACGGAATGTAGGCATCACCGGCACAGGGGCATCAGTGCGCACATGATCGGCGCCGAACCGCGTGGCGTGCAGCCGACGCGTTGCGAAGCGCCTCAGGCGATGCCGGGCACGCCGCTGAGCAGCAGGATGACCAGGCCGCTGGTGGCGAGGAATGCTCCGATCATCCACCAGGCACTGACTTCATGGCCCTCGTCGCGGCGAACGCGGAAGAGCACGTCAGCGCGGCGCGCCGGATCGGCGACGGCCGCCGGTGGAGTGGTCACGGGCGGGGTGGCTGCGGCGCCGGACTCAGCGTCGGCGCTCACTCGGAGAATCCGCCCCGTGTTCGTCGTGATGATCTTCGTCGCGGCGGCCTTCGAGCCACTCGTGTGCTGCGTTGTCATCCGTTCGCCCTCCTGTGCCTGCGGTGCCTGACGGCTCCGTCCACGGCGACAAACCCAGTGACAATTGTGACACGGCCCCTCGGAAAGCGTGGCTCACGCCACCCCGAGCCCATACCGGCTCGATAACGATGCCTTCTCAGGCGGCAGAGCCCCGCCCTCGACGAAGTCCGCGAGTCAGAGCCATTTCGAGACGAGGTGCTCCGAGGCGATACGACGGAGAGTCCCGGAGGCACCACGGAGCACGACACTCTCGGTGTACACGTATCCCCGCTCCCGACGGACGCCCGCGACGAGCTGGCCGTCGGTGACGCCGGTGGCGACGAAGATCGTGTTGTTCCCCTGCACCAGGTCGTCGGCCTCGTACACCCTGTCCATCTCGAGTCCGGCGTCGATCCCCCGCTGACGTTCATCGTCGTCACGCGGCCACAGCCGCCCCTGGATGTGCCCGCCGAGTGCCTTGATCGCACACGCCGTCACGATGCCCTCGGGGCTGCCGCCGACGCCGACGCACATGTCGGTGCGGGCGTCGTGCCGAGCGGCGTTGATGCCGCCGGCGACGTCGCCGTCGCTCATCAGGCGTGTGCCGGCGCCCGCATCACGGATCTCCTGGATGAGCTGCTCATGACGCGGCCGGTTCAGCACCGACACGACGATCTCATCGACCGGCTTGTCGAGCGCGCCGGCGAGCTTGCGGATGTTCTCGCCGATGGGGAGCCGGATGTCGACGACGCCGACGCCGGCGGGCCCGGTGACCAACTTGTCCATGTAGAAGACAGTGGATGCGTCCAGCATCGTCCCGCGGTCGGACACGGCGATCACGGACAGCGCGTTCTGCCGGCCCGCCGCGGTCAGCGAGGTTCCGTCGATCGGGTCGACCGCGATGTCGCACAGCGGCCCACGACCGGTGCCGACGACCTCGCCGTTGAACAGCATCGGAGCGTTGTCCTTCTCGCCCTCGCCGATGACGACGCGACCCTGGAAGTCGACCGTGCCGAGGAACGCGCGCATCGCGTCGACGGCCGCCCCGTCGGCAGCTTCCTTCGCACCGCGTCCGATGAAGGGGACCGCGCGGATGGCCGCGGCCTCCGTCGCTCGTACCAGCTCCATCGCGAGGTTACGGTCGGGACGAAGAGGGCTCAGATCCGCTGTCAGACTCACCATGCGGTCAGCCTAGCTATCGAGGTCCGCGAACAGCCTTGTTTTCGCCGCCCACGAAGCGAAGGAATCGCGATTCTTAACGTCTGCGCATAGGCGACAGCGGGCGGGAGAGGCCCCGCCTGCGGTACCACCCCAGTGGCCCCGATAGAGTGGCACCTGTCCCGGCTTCCCTTATCGCAGGAGTTCTCATGCCCGTCGCCACCCCGGATCAGTACGCCGAAATGCTCGACCGCGCGAAGGCCGGCGGCTTCGCGTACCCCGCATTCAACGTCTCGAGCTCGCAGACGATCAACTCCGTCCTCCAGGG
>JAQZBG010000228.1 GCA_029239165.1 Microbacterium sp.
ATCCAGGGCGAGGCCGGTGTGGTCGAGCTGCCCGAAGGGTACTTGGCGGCCGCCCGCTCGCTGACGCTCGCGCATGGCGCACTGCTCATCCTGGACGAGATCCAGACCGGCGCGGGGCGCACCGGGGCCTGGTTCGGGTTCAGTCATGAGGGCATCACACCTGATGCCATCACCCTCGCGAAGGGCATCGGCGGCGGCTTCCCGATCGGAGCCCTGGTCACCTACGGGGCCGCCAGTTCGCTCTTCACCCCGGGATCGCACGGCTCCACCTTCGGGGGCAACCCGCTCGCGACCGCCGTCGCCGATGCGGTGCTCACCGAGATCGAGAGTGCGGGTCTGGTGGAGAACGCCGCCCGCCGTGGAACGGAGCTGCGCGAGATCCTGCTCGGCATCGACTCCCCGCTCATCGACGGTGTGCGCGGACGCGGCCTGTTGGTCGGCGTCGCGTTGACCGAACCGGTCGCCGGTGCCGTCGTCGCGGCCGCGCAGGAGCGCGGTCTGATCGTGAACGCCGCCAACCCGCAGACCGTGCGCATCGCGCCGGCCCTCACGATCGGCGACGCCGAGCTCGCCGAATTCCGCGAGTTGTTCACCGCCGCACTCGCCGACGTCCAGGCCTCTGCTGCCGGAAAGGTAACCGCATGACCCGCCACCTGCTGCGTGACGACGACCTCACGCCCGCCGAGCAGGCGGAGATCCTCGATCTCGCCATCGAGCTGAAGAAGGACCGCTGGGCCGACAAGAGCCTCGCGGGTCCGCAGACCGTCGCCGTGATCTTCGACAAGTCCTCCACGCGCACCCGGGTGTCGTTCGCGGTGGGCATCGCCGATCTCGGCGGGTCGCCCCTCATCATCTCGACCGCGAGCAGCCAGCTCGGGGGCAAGGAGACCCCCTCCGACACCGCGCGCGTGCTCGAGCGCCAGGTCGCGGCCATCGTGTGGCGCACCTACGCGCAGTCCGGGCTCGAGGAGATGGCGGCAGGCACGCGGGTGCCCGTCATCAACGCGCTGTCGGATGACTTCCACCCGTGCCAGCTGCTCGCCGACCTGCTGACGATCCGCGAACACAAGGGCGATCTGAAGGGGCTCACGCTCACGTTCTTCGGCGATGGGCAGAGCAACATGGCGCACTCGTACGCGCTCGCGGGTGTCACGGCCGGCATGCATGTCCGCATCGCGTCGCCCGAGGACTACGCTCCCCGCGCCGATGTCATCGAGGCGGCCGACCGCCGTGCTGCGGAGACCGGCGGTTCGATCACCCTCTACACCGATCCGGTCGAGGCCGCAGCGGGTGCCGACGTCGTCGTCACCGACACCTGGGTCTCGATGGGCAAGGAGGAGGAGAAGATCGCCCGCATCCGGGACCTCGGCGGCTACAAGGTCACCCCCGAGACCATGACGCTCGCCGATCCCGAGGCGATCTTCATCCACTGCCTCCCCGCCGACCGCGGCTATGAGGTCGACTCCACCGTCATCGACGGGCCGCAGAGCGTGGTCTGGGATGAGGCCGAGAACCGGTTGCACGCGCAGAAGGCGCTCCTGGTCTGGCTCCTCGGCAAGAAGGACGACTGATGAGCGACTCGACGCACGAAGGCACGAACGAGGGCGCGCTCTGGGGCGCTCGCTTCGCTACCGGGCCGTCGCCCGAGCTGGTGGAGCTCAGCCGTTCCACCCACTTCGACTGGATCCTCGCGCCGTACGACATCGCGGGTTCACACGCGCATGCCACAGCGCTCGAGGCCGCCGGATACCTCGAGCCCGATGAGGCACGGCGGATGCACGACGGGCTGGATGCCGTGGCGCGCAAGGTCGCCGACGGCACCCTGCTCCCGGTGCCGACCGACGAGGATGTGCACGGTGCGCTCGAACAGGCACTGATCGCCGAACTCGGACCGGAGCTCGGTGGACGCCTGCGCGCCGGCCGGAGCCGCAACGATCAGATCGCGACGCTGGTGCGCATGTACCTGATCGACCACGCGCGGGTGATCGCCCGCGACATCCTGCGGGTGATCGATGCGCTGGTCGCCCAGGCCGAGGCGCACCCCGATGCCATCCTCCCCGGGCGCACGCACTTGCAGCATGCGCAGCCGGTACTGCTCGCCCACCACCTGCAGGCGCACGGCTGGCCGCTGGTGCGTGAGCTCGAACGCCTCGTGGACTGGCGCCGTCGTGCCGGCGTCTCGCCGTACGGCGGGGGAGCGCTGGCCGGTTCCACGCTCGGTCTGGACCCCGCGCTCGTGGCGACCGAGCTGGGCCTCGACCGTCCGGCGGAGAACTCGCTCGACGGCACGGCCGCCCGTGATGTCGTGGCGGAGTTCGCCTTCATCACGGCGATGACCGGTGTCGACCTCTCGCGGCTGTCCGAGGAGATCATCCTCTGGAACACCCGCGAGTTCGGTTTCGTCACGCTCGACGACGGCTACTCGACGGGGTCGAGCATCATGCCGCAGAAGAAGAACCCCGATATCGCCGAGCTCGCCCGCGGCAAGTCCGGGCGTCTCATCGGAAACCTCTCCGGACTGCTGGCCACGCTCAAGGGGCTGCCGCTCGCGTACAACCGCGATCTGCAGGAGGACAAGGAGCCGGTCTTCGATTCGGTGCAGACTCTCGAAGTTGTGCTGCCGGCCTTCGCCGGTATGGTCGCGACGCTGCGTTTCGACACCGACCGGATGGCCGCGTTGGCGCCGCAGGGCTTCTCGCTCGCGACGGACGTCGCGGAGTGGCTCGTGAAGCGGCGCGTGCCGTTCCGTGACGCCCATGAGATCTCGGGTGCGCTCGTGCGCGCGTGCGAAGAGCAGGGCATCGGTCTGGAAGACGCCTCCGACGATCTGCTGCGGTCGGTGTCCCCGCATCTCGTGCCCGAGGTGCGCGAGGTTCTCACGATCGAAGGTTCGGTCGCGTCTCGGACCGGCGTCGGAGGCACTGCACCGGTTCGCGTGGCGGAGCAGCGCGCCGAGCTCGTCGCTCGCGCCCAGGCCGCCGCCCACGCGCTCGGCCTGTAGCAGGACAGACGAAGGGGGGACGGCCCGCGGGCCGTCCCCCTTCGTGTGTGATCCGCGGTTCTCAGTGCAGGTCAGCGTCGGCGGCGGACCGCGTCCACCGCGTGAATCGCACGGTGAGTCCCGCACGTGTCGGTGCGGCGAGGAAGGGGCCGGCGGATGCCGCGGCCTGGCCGTCGAACGGAGCGACGCGCACGAGCCGCCACGGTTCATCGTCGGCACGCGCTCGTACGATGACGGCGTCCGCCCACCGGCTCACGCGCACCGTGATCTCGCGGTCGTGCCAGTCGTCGACGAAGCCGACCGACCAGTCCGATCTTCCCGCGGTGACGACGGCTCCGAGCCCGAGGTGGTCGTCCGCGTACTCGATACCGGTCTTCACCCAGTGCTCGTCGTCGATGCGCACGAAGATCCCGGCCTGGTCGAACTGACCGTCCCACGGCGCGCGGAACGACACCTCCATGGCCTCGCCCACCGCGAGTGGAGTGAGGAGGGCATGTTCGGTGTCGTGCACGAATCCGTACGCGGTGTGCCGCCAGGCGTCGCTGCCCTCGACGGCGGTGACGTCGAGGGGATCCGACCCTGTCGGCAGAGATGCGGGGGCGTGGGGTGCGTTGGTCCAGGTTCCGTCGGACCACGGGATGATGTGTGATTCAGGCATATCCTCAAGATATAACTAAATAGGGCATAAGTCGAGAGTTATTCGTGCTACGGTTATGGCATGGTCATCGCGGTACTCGCCGACATCGTGGGCTCTCGCCGGCTCGACGATCGCACCGCAGCGCAACGTGTGCTCGACGACACCCTCGTGCGGGTCGAGGCCGACCTGCCTCTGGCGATGGAGCCGCTCACACCCACGGTAGGGGACGAGCAGCAGGGCGTATACCGCGAACTGGGCGACGCGATGGTCTCGCTCCTGATGATCCAGCTCCGACTGCCGGACGGCATCGGGTTCCGGTTCGGCATCGGTGTGGGCGAGGTGCGGCCCGTCGAGTCCGTACATGGCGAACTCGCCGACGGACCCGGCTGGTATGCGGCTCGCGCGGCGATCGAGACCGTGCATGCACGTGAGGGGCGCGCCGTGCCGCGCACACGCACCTGGATTGTCGGAGCTCAGGGGCAGGATGAGGTCATGGAGAGCACGATCGCCGCATCGAACGCCTACCTCCTCGTCCGTGACGAGCTGGTCGGATCGATGAGCGAGCGGGAACGGCGCCTGACCTACGGCCGACTGCTGGGGCGATCGCAGCAGGAGCTCGCAGCCGAAGAGGGCATCACACAGCCCAGCGTCTCGAAGTCGCTCCGCACAGCCGGAACCGCTGCCCTCGTCGAAGGAGTCGCCGCGCTTCGAGGGGAGCGCGCATGATCGTCGCCGGCTTCGTGCTCCTCGCGGTCGGCGCGGCCGACCTGGTACGCCAGTTCGCACCGCGCCGCTGGATCGGCTATCTGTGCGTCGCCGTCATCATGCTCCTGCTCGGCAGCGTCAGCGACGCGCTGTTGCCGATGGCTCTGGCCCTCGTCGTCGCCGCCCTCTGGGTATGGTGCATGCCTACAGAACGGCCAGCACCGCTCGGCTTCTGGCCGGCCGTTCTGCTCGCGGTCGTCAGCATCGGCGCCGTCGTCTGGCTCGGCGCTCGGACGGAATCGGGAATGATCGGCGCGATCTGGCACTTGCGATCGCCGTTCGGCGAGGTTCCTTTCGACCTCGCGATGCTGGCGCTGGGGGCCGGGGTGTTCCTGCTCGAATCCTCGAACCTCGTCGTTCGCGCGGCACTCGACGGCGAGCACACCTGGCTCCCGGCCGACCCCTCCTCGGCAACGCCTGCGATGGTCGCCGCAGCCCCCGCGGTTTCCGACGCGGTCGACAGCGTGGGCGGCGATGCGGATGCCGACGAGGCGCCCCGTCCGCGTGATCCGCGGGCCGGCTTCCAGGGTGGGCGGCTGATCGGTCCGTTGGAGCGCATCCTCGTCCTGATCCTCACACTGGCCGCTGCCTACCCGATCCTCGCTGCGATGCTCGCGGCGAAGGGCATCGTCCGATTCCCCGAGATCTCCCGCGACGGCGAGACCGGCGCGAGAGCCGAGTACTTTCTCGTCGGCAGTCTCGTCAGCTGGGTGATCGCGCTCGGCGCCGCCTTCCTCGTCTGGTGGGCTGCGCACAGCTGAGTGGCGGGGCGCTGATAGCCTGGAGCGCGTGTCAACTCCCGATCTGACGACCGCACCCCAGGCGATCGACCCCGCGTTCGAGAACGTGTGGGACGAACTCGTGTGGCATCCGACCGCACCGAGTCTGCACCTGGGCAACCTCGTGCAGTTGCTGACGCTGCGTCGCATCCAGCTCGCCGGGCACAAGCCGCTCGGTCTCGTCGGCGGATCCACGGGGCTGATCGGCGATCCGCGCCCGACCGCGGAGCGCACGCTGAACACGCGCGAGACGGTCGAGGAATGGGTCGGACGCCTACGCGCTCAGGTCGAGCGCTACCTGAGCTTCGAGGGCGACAATGCGGCCCGCATCGTGAACAACCTCGACTGGACCGCGCCGCTGAGTGCGATCGACTTCCTGCGCGAGATCGGCAAGCACTACCGTGTCGGCACGATGCTCAAGAAGGATGCGGTCGCCGCGCGTCTGAACTCCGACGAGGGCATCAGCTACACCGAGTTCAGCTACCAGATCCTGCAGGGGATGGACTTCCTCGAGCTGTACCGCCAGTACGACTGCGTGCTGCAGACGGGTGGGTCCGACCAGTGGGGCAACCTCACCAGCGGGACCGATCTGATCCGCCGCGCCGAAGGTGTTTCCGTTCACGCGATCGGCACTCCGCTGATCACCAACAGCGACGGCACCAAGTTCGGCAAGAGCGAGGGCAATGCCATCTGGCTCGACGCCGAGATGTGCAGCCCCTACCGGATGTACCAGTTCTGGCTGAGTACCGCTGATTCGGATGTCATCGACCGCTTGAAGGTCTTCACATTCCTGAACCGCTCGGAGATCGAGGAGTACGCGGAACTCGTGGCGACCGAGCCGTTCCGTCGCGCGGCGCAGAAGCGTCTCGCGCTCGAGGTGGTCGCGACCGTGCACGGCATCGATGCGGCGGCAGCGGTGATCGCGGCCTCGGAGGCGCTGTTCGGTCAGGGCGACCTCACGGCGCTCGACGCGGATACGCTGCGCACTGCGCTGGAAGAGCTCCCGAACGCGACCGTCGCCGCCGGTACGCCGGTGGTGGAGGTCCTTGTCACGACCGGGCTGGTCGCCAGCCTCTCCGAGGCGAGGCGCGCGATCGGTCAGGGCGGCGTCACGCTCGACGGCGAACGCGTCGAAGACGAGTCCGGCACCGTCCAGGGGACTCTTCCCGGGGGAGTGTCTGTGCTCCGTCGCGGCAAGAAGACCCTCGCCGGCGTCTTCCTCGGCTGACCTTCGCCCTTCGGATAGCAGAGACGTATGCCGTTCACTCCGAGCCACGCGCTCGTCGCGCTGCCGTTCATCCGCACGCCGTTGGTGCCCGCGGCGATCGCGATCGGTGCCATGACGCCGGATCTGCCGCTCTTCGTGCGGGGCGTCGGGTTGAACTACTCGTTCACCCACACGTTCGGCAACATCCTGTGGACGGCACTGCTCGCCTTCGTTCTGTTCCTCGTCTGGCGGGTGCTCCTGCGTCCGGCCGTGCCGGAACTCGCTCCGCTGTGGGTGGCGCGCCGACTTCCGCAGGAGTGGAGCGTCGGCGGCGTCGAGGCTGCGGGTCGAGCTGTCGGCGTGGGGGAGAAGCGCGGGTACCCGGTGCTCCTGGGCGTCTCGTTGCTGATCGGCGTGGCCTCGCACATTCTCTGGGACCTGTTCACACATGAGGGTCGCGCCGGAGTGGAGTGGCTTCCCGGGCTCGACGCGATGTGGGGTCCGCTGCCCGGATTCAAGTGGCTCCAGCACGGGTCGAGTGCGATCGGCCTGGTCATCATCGGCATCTGGGCGCTGCTCTGGCTGCGTCGGAGAGAAGTGCGCACGGGCGTTTCGCAGTCGCTTCCGCAGGGAGTGCGCGTCGGGTGGTGGGTGTCGCTTCCGGTGATCCTGGTGGCCGCGCTCGTCTGGGGGGTCCTCGCGTTCGGGCCTCTGGACGCCGAGTTCACCGTCCAGCATCTGGCCTATCGCGTGCTGCCTCCGGCGTGTGCTCTCTGGGGTGCGATCACATTCGTGCTCTGCATCGTCTTGACGGCTCGCCGCCGTCGTCACCAGGTCGGCTGATCCGACCCCCAGGGGTGCGGGGCGTCGAACTCGAGACCGGTGATCACCGGTCGTGACGTCACGAGCGTCCTGCCGTCGACGGTGAATCGCGCGAGGTGCGGGCGGATGTCGAACTCTTCTTCCGCTTCGGGGTCTCGACTGCGCGGCATCCCGAGCAGCTCGGCCGCGACCCGGCGGAGCGACGTGCCGATGTACCACGACCCGCCCTCGGTCGAGCGCCTGCGCAGCAGGGCTGTCACCGCGGCGGCCAGAAGATACCCCGCACTGTGGTCGAGCGCCTGCGCGGGAAGCGTGCCGGGGCGGTCGCCGTCGGGCGACTCGATGAGCGCGATGCCGGATGCCGCCTGCACGAGACTGTCGAAGCCGGCGAGATCGGGATGCTCTGCGCCCCACGCGCTGAGCTGGGCGACGACGAGGCCCGGATACCGTTCGGCGAGCAGCTCGGGGTGAAGCCCCAATCGCTCCAGCGCTGCCGGGCGGTAACCGAGGATCACGGCATCGGCGGTCGCGAGCAGTTCATGCATTCGCGCAGCGCGCGCATCCAAGCGTGTGGAGCGCTTGCCGTGCCCGGTGTCGAGATGCTGCCATTCGGGTTCCGGCAGGTGCGGCGGATCGACGCGCAGGACATCCGCGCCGAGAAGAGCGAGCGTGCGGGTGCAGACGGGGCCCGCGATCACGCGGGTGAGGTCGAGCACGCGCATACCGGCGAGGGGCAGGCGTTCGTGCCGTCCGGCGGTCGCGCTCGATGCCTGCGAGCGAGACGCGGGGGTGGCCGTGCGCCGTACCTCGAGTATCGGCGTCCCACGGAGAGCATGATCGGCCTCCGGATCCTCGGCGCTCACGGCGACCGCGAGCCCACCGGCTCGGGTGATCGCCGCAACGGCATCGGGCGTCGTCCGTTCCGCGAGGGCGGCCCGGATCGCGGGGGCATCGGCATCGTCGTGCACTCCGAGTGCGGTGCGCAGAGCGGCGGCATGATGGGGATAGTTCCCGTGCGTCCTGATCCATCCGTCCGGTGTTCGCCAGAAGCCGGAGTACGGCGACCATACCGGGGGAGTGACACCGTCGATGGTGAGCACACGGTCGCTCCGGTAGGCGGTGGCAACGCGCCGGGGGTCGATCTCCCGTGGTGAGCGGCCGGCGGCGAGCGTCGCGGCGGCGACGCTGGCCCAGGCGAGTTCGGCCGTCGCCAGCCGTGACGGCAGCGGGACCGCCATGTGAGGGAGGGGGACTGCCTCGCAGGGAGGAAAACCGAGCAGAATCCTGACCTGGTCGAGGAGAGCGACTCCCGCTCCGGTGGCGGACTCATCCGTCGGTTCAAGCATGGCCAGATCGTACTCTGGGCGTCGCCCCACGCTGGAAACCAGGGCTGATCCGGCGTAAAGCACACGCTGTCGTCTGGCGACACGCCCGGGCTGTATGCCCCGATTTGCCAGAACCCCGGAACCCACGTAACTTATTACTTGTTCGCCCCACAGGGACGCGGAGGAGCCAAGAGCTTCACCCCCCTCAAGCGGAGAACCA
>JAQZBG010000229.1 GCA_029239165.1 Microbacterium sp.
CGTCCGCGACCGCGACGAAGGGACACCTCATGCACACGCGCACTCTCGGACAGGGACTCCAGGTCTCGGCGGTCGGACTCGGCTGCATGGGGATGTCGCAGAGCTACGGCCCGAACCCCGGCAGCCGCGACGACATGATCGCCGTGCTGCGCTCTGCGGTCGACCACGGCGTGGACTTCTTCGACACCGCCGAGGTGTACGGCCCGTACGTGAACGAGGAGCTCGTCGGCGAGGCGCTCGAGCCGATCCGCGACCGGGTCGTCATCGCGACCAAGTTCGGTTGGGACATCGAGGGCGGGAAGAGCGTCGGGCTGAACAGTCGTCCCGAGCAGATCCGCCGAGTCGCCGAGGCGTCGTTGCGGAGCCTGCGGACCGACGTGATCGACCTCTTCTACCAACACCGCGTCGACCCCGACGTGCCGATCGAGGATGTCGCCGGCACCGTTGGCGAGCTGATCGCCGAGGGCAAGGTGCGCCACTTCGGACTCTCCGAGGCCTCGGCCGACACCATCCGCCGCGCGCACGCCGTGCATCCGGTCACCGCACTGCAGAGCGAGTACTCGCTGTGGACCCGCGACCCGGAGGCCGAGATCCTCCCCGTGCTGGCCGAGCTCGGCATCGGGTTCGTGCCCTTCAGCCCTCTCGGCAAGGGGTTCCTGACCGGCACGGTCGACACGGCGGCGGACTTCGCGGCCGGCGACATCCGCGCCACCATTCCGCGCTTCACGGCCGAGAACCGCGCAGCGAACCAGGCGCTCGTGGCGCACGTCGCCGAGCTCGCCGCGTCGAAGGAGGCCACGCCCGGCCAGATCGCTCTCGCCTGGCTGCTCGCCCAGCAGCCGTGGATCGTGCCCATCCCCGGCACCCGACGCACCGCGCGCATCGCCGAGAACGCGGGCAGCACCACCGTCGCGCTCTCCGCCGACGAGGTCGCCGACCTGTCGACCCTGGCCACGCGCATCGGCGTGGCCGGCGACCGGTACAACCCGCAGCAGATGGCGTTCGTCGACCGTTGATCCGCCGTCGGCCTCGGTATCGTGAGGCGGGTGACCCCCGCCTGCCACTACCCTGCGACCATCGCGGGCCCCGTCGAGCATGAGACGGTCATCCGGAAGTCGCGCTTCCTCACCCGCATCGAGCCCGTCGCGTCGGTCGAGCAGGCCGAAGCGGTGATCGCCGGCATCCGCAAGCGGGCGTGGGACGCGAACCACAACTGCACCGCGATGGTCACCGGGCTGCTCGGCGACCAGGCCAGGTCATCGGATGACGGCGAGCCGTCGGGCACCGCAGGCATCCCGATGCTCGAGGTGCTGCGCCGCCGCGAGCTGACCGACGTGGTCGCGGTCGTGACCCGGTACTTCGGCGGTGTGAAGCTCGGCGCGGGCGGTCTCGTGCGCGCGTACTCCTCGGCGGTGTCGGAGGCACTCGACCTCGCCGCGCTCGTGCGGCGGGCGGCGCTCCGGCAGGTGACGGTCGAGGTTCCGCACGCGGACGCCGGCCGCTATGACAACCTGCTGCGCGACTGGGCGGAACACCACGGCGCGACGCTCGGCGAGCCGACATACGCGGCGACCGCCACGCTGGAGCTGTGGGTGCCCGAGGTCGAACTCGCCCGGCTCGCCGCCGACCTCGCCGCGGCATCGGCTGGTGCGGTCGTCCCGGCCCCCGGTGTCGAGCGCATCGTCGACGTCCCGACCTGACGCCGACAGGATCGGCGAAACCACAACATCCGCCGGATATCCTGGATGCCGCGGTCGCGGAGGGAGAGCGATGTTCGACAGTCCGCTCTCAGCCTCGGCCTACGAGATACTCGGCGTCGACCCCACGGTCGATGACGCCGAACTGCGCCGCGCCTACCGTCTCCGCCTGCGCCAGACTCATCCCGACACCGGTGGCGACGCCGCGATCTTCATCCAGGTGCAGCGCGCCTGGGAGCTGATCGGCACCGCGGAGGGTCGCGCCGCCTACGACCGACGGTCCGGCGTCGCCGGGCCGTCCGCGACCGACTCGGGTGCCGAGTGGAGCGGGTGGCGGCCGCCACCGACCCGCACCGACACCCGCCCGCGCGCCCGGTCGTACGGTCACCCCGGCGGCTGGCGCCGCGAACGCTATCTCACCCTCATCCGCGAGTGGGCCGGCCGCGGCGTCGAGGTTCCCGATCCCTACGATCCCGCGCTCGTGCGCTCGGCGCCGCGCGAACTGCGTCGCCTGCTCGCCGACGCCCTGGCAGAGGAGGCCACCGCGCGCACGGTCTCCGACCTCGGCATGGGCTTCACGGTGTGGCACGACGTCGCCGTGGGAGCGGATGCCGACGACAAGCTCGACCACGTGGTGCTGGGTCCGTCGGGACTGTACGGCGTGATGTCGGAGGACTTCGGCGGCATGGTCGGCTTCCGCCGCGGCGAGATCACGGGCCCCAGCCTCGGCACCCGCGCGCCCGTCACCGCCGCGCTCTCCCGGATGCGTGCGATCGCCAAGGCCGCGAAGGTGCGCTTCGGCGGCGCGATCATCGTGCTGCCGGACGATGATCTCTCCCAGGCGGTCACGCCGCTGGGCACGACCCGCGGCGTCCCGGTCGTGGTCGTGCGGCGCAGCGCGCTCGCGATGGTGCTGCGTCAGGGTGTTCCGCAGGCGCGGGCGATCGGCGGCAACGAGCTGTTCGACGTGCGCACACGGCTGCAGCAGACCGTCCGCTTCGTCTGACCCGGGCGGTCGATCGGCCCGCATCCGTCCGTGGCATCGTCGTAGCGTCCGTTGACAACCCTCGTCAAACCGGTTTACACTCATCAAACCGGTTCACCGATGAGTACGTCGGTGCGTCCGGATCCACGAGGAGGTGGCTGTGAGCCGCACGACCATCGCCGATGTCGCCCGCGAAGCAGGCGTGACCAAGGCCACCGTCTCCCATGCGCTCAGCGGCAACCGCCCGATCTCCGAGGAGACCAGAGCGAAGGTACTGGCCGCCGCCGAGCGGCTGAACTGGGCACCGAGCCAGAGCGCACGCGCCCTCGCCAACCGACGCGCCAACGCCATCGCCGTGGTCCTGGCCCGCGACCCCGAGGTCATCGCGAACGACTCCTTCTTCCCGGCATTCATCGCCGGTGTGGAGTCGGTGCTCGCCACGACCGAGACGGCACTGCTGCTCCAGGTCGTCCCCGACCGCGACGCCGAGGAGAGGGCCTACCGCACGCTCACCCGCGGACGGGCCGACGGCGCCCTGCTGCTCGATCTGCGCACCGACGACTGGCGCGTCCCGTTCCTCGACGACCTGGATCTTCCCACGGTGCTGGTCGGCGCCTACGACCAGCCGACCCGGTTCTCGTGTGTGCGCACCGACGATGCCGCCCCTGTCCGCGAGATCATCGCCCGACTCCGCGCCGACGGGCACGAGCGCATCGCCCACGTCTCCGGCCCACTCGCCTATGTGCACTCGAAGGCGCGCGCGGAGGCGTTCGTCGAGGCCGTCGGCGACGACGAGTTGCTCCGCGAGGGCGACTTCACCGCCGCGAGTGGACGCGCCCGGACGGCCGAGCTCCTCGCCCTGCCCGTTCGGCCGACCGCCATCCTCTACTCGAACGACACCATGGCCATCGCCGGCCTGTCCTACGCGCGCTCGCAGGGTCTCGCGATCCCCCGCGACCTCGCGATCTCCGGATTCGACGACGACCACCTGTCCGCCCACCTCTCCCCCGCGCTGACCAGCGTCTCCTCCGACCCCGCCGCACGGGGTCGCGCCGCAGCCCGCCTGCTGCAGGCGGACATCCTCGGCGCGGAGCCGCGCACCGAGGTCGTCGACTGCAACGTCGTGCACTTCCGCGAGAGCACCGCGTCGCCGGTACCCGCATAACCCACCCAGTCATCACCACCGTGTCGAGGAGGACACCATGAACAAGAAGATCAGTGCTGTCGCACTCATCGGCGCTTTCGCGCTCGTCGCCACCGGATGCTCCAGCGGAGGCGGAGGCGGAGGCGGATCCGAAGCTTCCGGCACCGGCCCCATCGACGTCTGGCTCTCGAACAACGAGCAGGAGGTCGCCTGGGGCAAGGCGGTCGTCGACGCCTGGAACAAGGAGCACCCCGACGAGAAGGTCAACGCGCAGGAAATCCCTGCCGGTTCCTCGTCGGAAGAGGCCATCACCGCCGCGATCACCGCCGGCACCGCCCCCTGCCTCGTGTACAACGTGGCACCGGCGGCCGTCTCCGGTTGGGTCAAACAGGGCGGACTCGTCGACCTCAGCAAGATCGAGGGCGGCAGCGACTACATCACCGAGCGCGGCGGCGACGTCGACGCGTATGCGACAGACGACAGCTTCTACCAGCTGCCCTGGAAGTCGAACCCCGTCATGGTCATGTACAACAAGGCGCTGTTCGAGGCGGCGGGCATCGACCCGGAGAACCCGCAGATGAACACGTACGACGCCTTCTTGGAGGGCTCGCGCGCGATCGTCGACTCCGGGGTGCAGAGCGCGATCTGGCCCTCGCCGACCGCAGAGTTCTATCAGCCGTGGTTCGACTTCTACCCGCTGTACCTCGCCGAGACCGACGGCACGATGCTGGTCGAGGACGGCAAGGCGACGTTCGACTCGGATGCCGGGCGCACGGTCGCCGAGTTCTGGAAGACCTTCTACGACGAGAAGCTCTCCCCGAACGAGGCCTCCACGGACGACGCGATGTCGGCCGGCACCACCGCGATGCAGCTCGCCGGCCCGTGGGCGATCCCTTCCTATGCCGAGACCGTCGACGTCGGCTTCATGCCGGTGCCGACCAGCGACGGCCGGGAGAATCCGACCACCTTCGCCGACTCCAAGAGCGTGTCGATGTTCACCGCGTGCGAGAACCAGGGCACGGCGTGGGAGTTCCTGAAGTTCTCGACCAGCGAGGAGAGCGACGGCCAGCTGCTCGAGGCCACCGGGCAGATGCCGATGCGCACCGGACTCACCGACACCTACGGCGACTACTTCGAGGCGAACCCGAACTACGTCGCGTTCGCGGAGCAGGCCGAGAACACCGCCGACGTGCCCAGCATCCCGAACTCGGTGGAGGCGTGGCAGGCGTTCCGCGACGAGTACTCCTCCGCCGTGATCTTCGACAAGGAATCGATCGACGACTTCCTCGGCAACGCCGCGTCGAAGATCGATGACCTCGTCGCCGAGTGACGTCATGACCGACCGAAAGAGGTTGCGCACCCGATGGCTGGGTGCGCAACCCATCGGCGGCCTGTTCGCGCTGCCGTACTTCGTGTTCGTGATCGCGATCTTCGCGTA
>JAQZBG010000230.1 GCA_029239165.1 Microbacterium sp.
CGTCATCGTGATCGTCGCGGCCTACGTGAAGATCGTCAAGCCCATGAAGGAGGTCTGATCATGACCGTGACCGAGACCGCCCTCGTGACCACCGCCGGCGATGACGCCGCGCCCCGCATCCCGGGACGCAAACGTCGCTACACCGAAGACCAGGTGACGCTGCCGCGTGTCATCCTCCGCATGGCCGCCGGATTCCTCGTACTCGCGATCTTCGTGCTCCCGTACCTGATCATGTTCTTCGGCTCCGTGAAGACGAAGCCGCAGATCCGGTCGGTGGACCCGACGTACCTCCCCACGGAATGGCACTGGGAGAACTACATCACGATGTGGTCCACCCCCGAGACGCCGCTGCCGTACAACCTGATCTCGACGATCGTGATCGCCGTGTTCGCGACACTGCTCGTGCTTCTGGTGTCACTGCCCGCGGCGTACTACACGGCCCGGTTCAAGTTCCCCGGCCGCATGGTGTTCCTGTTCCTCGTGATCATCACGCAGATGCTCCAGCCCGCTGTGCTCACCTCGGGTCTGTTCCGTCAGTTCACCGTGCTCGGCCTCGGGGACACCTGGATGGCGATGATCTTCATCAACGCCGCCTTCAACCTGTCGTTCGCCGTGTGGATCATGCACTCCTTCTTCGCCGGCATCCCGAAAGAGGTCGACGAGGCCGCACAGATCGACGGCGCGGGGCGCTTCACCGTGCTGTTCAAGATCAACCTGCCGCTCGTGTGGCCGGGCATCGTCACGGCGATCGTGTTCACGTTCGTCGCCTGCTGGAACGAGTTCGCGGCATCCCTCGTGATCCTGTCGACGGACAAGAACCAGCCGCTCTCAGTGGCACTGACCAAGTTCGTCGGGCAGTACGAGACCAGCTGGCAGTACGTGTTCGGCGTCTCGATCGTCGCGATCCTGCCGGTGGTCATCCTGTTCATGCTCATCGAGAAGCGCCTCGTCGGCGGTCTGACCGCGGGTAGCGTCAAGTAGCCACGGCGCTCGGAGGAGTTCTCACGGAACGAAGGAGCGGATGTCGGCATCCGCTCCTTCGGCGTGTGAGAACTCCTTCGAAACGAGCGGAGCCCCTGCTCCGTGGTAGACATCTGTGAGACCTGACGAAGGAGTCCCATGCCCCGTGCACGTGCGACGATCAGCGCCGGCTCCGCATTCGCCGTCCTCGTCCTGATGGTGAGCGGATGCACCGCGGCCGAGCCCGAGGCCGGCCCCACGCCGACACCCACGGTCGAGACGGTCGTGGAGGTGAGCACGACGGGACCCGTGATCACGGGCACCGGGCCGACCGAGCCGTACCCCGGCATCGACTTCCCGCTCCCCGATCATGCGCGGACGGTGACGATCGACTTCGAGTGCGAGGGCGGCCTGAACTTCCACCTCGAAGTGGGCGATCCGATGGCGGCCGGAGACGCTCCACTCCGCGGCACGTGCGACGGCACCACGTCGTTGACGTGGCCGGTCACCGAGCAAACGGCACCGAAGCTGTTCGTGTGGACTCCCGACGGTGTCGAGTGGACCGTGACCCCGCACTTCTCCACCGCCGAGTTCGTCCGCGACGAGGCGATCACGGCCGAATGCGAAGCGTTCTCCGAGATCTACAGCGCGCTGTCCAACGCCGATATCGGCCTCACGGAGTACCAGGCGTTCGACGAAGCGGAGTGGAAGCGTCGGGTGGAAGCAGCATCCGTCGAGCTCGAGACGCTCGCGGGCGCTTCGGAGACCGCCATGTCCGACTCGTTCAGCGCCCTGCTCGCCTGGGTTCGCGGCGACGGACACAGGCCTGGAGCGCTGGTCACCGACGCGAGCCTGACCGACCCGATCAGCGACACCTGCAACACCAATCACAGCCCGCTGATCCTGACCGGCGAGTTCGGCGGCTGAGCACCCGTCGGGCGGATGCACGCCTGCAGGGCCGAGCAGCGGCGTGTCCCCCGTCAGGAGCCGGTTGCCGTGTCGGAGGCGGAGGCTGCGCGCAGCTGCTGCGGGTTCCAGCGCACGCCCAGCGCGGACGTCAGGGCGGCCTGCGCGGCTCCGGCCGCGAGCGAGACCCGCGGGTCGGCGTAACGGACAGGCACCTGCGCGGTACCGCGGGCGGGGTACTCGGTCTCGCGGCGCACGCGCTCCAGGAAGTGCGGGCCGAGTTCGGTCGCCGGCCCGCCGATCACGACCTCGGTCGGGTCGAGAAGGGCGCCGATGAGCTTGACCGCCCTGGCGAGCGCGCGGGCACCTTCGTCGAGCTGTTCCTCGTCGGCATTCGCGGCCAGCGCCCGGATGTCGGAGGCATCCATCGCGTCGGAGAAATCGTCGCCGAGCATCGCGCCCAGAGCAGCCGCGGACTCCAGGCAGCCGCGTTGACCGCAACGGCATGGGCGGGCTGCGTCGCCGAACACCACCTGCACGTGACCGATCTCCCCCGCCCGGTCGCGCGGGCCGGGGGCGAGCTCTCCGTTCAGCGTCACTGCCGCCCCCACCCCACCGCCGAGGTGGATGAAGAGCCGATACCCCGAGGGCGACTCCTCCATCCCCGCTTCGGCGATCGCCTCGGCGTCGACATCGTTGATGAGCAGCACGGGGGCGTCCAGAATCCGCTCGAAGCGCTCGGCGAGGGGCACGTCCTCCCACTTCAACTGCACGCTCTCCAGCACCGAGCGGCCGTCGGTGGTTCCGGGAAGTTGAATGCCCGCGGCGAGCAGCCTCTCTCCGAACTCGGCGGCCACGGCCTGCAGTGCCTCATCGAGCGAACGATCCCGGTCCTCGACGCTGTAACTGACCCGCCGTGTCTCGAGCTCGGTGCCGTCGAGCGCCACGAGGGCGATGAGCGCGTGCAGCGGCTGGATCACCAGGACCAGGATCAGGTGGTGGCTCGCATCGACGCTGAGGGTGGTCGCCCGTTTGCCTCCCGTGCTCGCGGCCTGCTCTCCCTCGACGATCAGGCGATCCTCGAGGAGCTCGGCGACGAGGGAGGACGCGGTGGCGGCGGTCAGCCCGGTCGACCGCGCGATCCCTGCGCGCGTCTGGGCGCCCGGGTTGCGGAAGACGAGCTGCAGCGCCCGGCGCAGGTTCGCACGCCGCACCGATGCCTGGGTGTCGAGGCCGTCATCCGCGTTGAGCATGTGTTCCCGATTCCGAGTTCGCCGGTGGCGAGCTGTTGACAGATCGTGGGACGATCCGTAGTCTCTCCCTAAGTTTATTCATTGAACTTAGTTGGTCTGCTGGTCTTTCGACCTCTCAAAGCTCCGGACGGGCGAGTGCTGCACACACCGTCGCCCGTCCGGCACCTCCCTCAGCGGCTCTCTGCCGCTTCGGTGTGATGCCGGATCACCTCGGCCACCACAAAGTTGAACCACTTCTCCGCGAATTCCGGATCGAGGTGGGCCTCCTCGGCCAGAGCCCGCAACCGGGCGACCTGCTGCTCCTCCCGATTCGGGTCCGATGCCGGCATCTCGTGCTCGGCCTTCAGGTGCCCGACCTGCTGGGTCGCGCGGAAGCGCTCGGCCAGCATGAAGATCAGTGCGGCGTCGATGTTGTCGATGGTGGCGCGAAGTCGGAGCAGTTCGGCCTTCGGGTCCTCGGCGGCGGTCATGCCCCTACTCTAGAGCCGCGGATCACCCGGATTTCGACCCACCGCACCGCTATCGTGAGCACATGAGCAACGAAGAGTCGCCCACCTCCGCGCCGCTCGACGGTGCCGCGACGAGTGCCGCTGTCGACGATGACGCGGCCGCGAGCGACACCACGGCTCCCCCGCCGGCCCGGCGCCGTTCCGCATCGTCCTCCCCGTCGGAACCGATTGAACCCGCCCTCCCCCGCCCGGTCGTGATCGAGCCGATGACACCGAGCCGATCCTTCTGGACGCGCATCGACCGCCCCTTCGTGTTCGGCTTCCTGGTGACTCTCGGTGGCCTCGGCGCGATCGTGATCGGTCTCGCTCTCACGAGCCTGTCGACCGTGCTCATCTACATCGCTCTCGCCCTCTTCGGCGCGCTCGGCCTCGATCCGGCCGTCCGGTTCCTGGAGCGTCGCGGCGTCTCGCGGGTGATATCGGTCGTCATCGTGATCCTGAGCCTCATCGTCGTGGTGGGACTGGTGCTGTGGATGATCCTCCCGGTCGTGATCGATCAGATCTCGAGCTTCGTCCGCTCCGTGCCCAGCATGATCCGGGAATTCACCGGCAGCGAGCTCTACGCCACCCTCGAAGCGCAGTTCGGCGATCAGTTCCAGGACCTCGTGGCCGAGGTGCAGGCGTTCCTCTCCGACTTCGGCAACCTGGCGACGATCGGCGGCGGCGCGCTGGCGGTCGGCGCCTCGATCGCCACCGGCATCTCCGGCGCCATCATCGTCCTGGTCCTGACGCTGTACTTCCTCGCCTCTCTTCCCGCGATGAAGCAGGGCATGCTGCGTCTCGCTCCGGCCCGCGACCGTGCTCGCGCCGGCGACATCACCGACCAGATCACCGACTCGGTCGGCGGATACGTCATGGGCATGGTGGTGCTCGCGTTCTGCAATGCGACGCTGGCGTTCCTGCTCTACTTCTTCCTCGGCCTGCCGTTCCCCCCGCTGATGGCGGCGATCGCGTTCTGCGTCACCCTGATCCCGCTGGTCGGCTCGGTGCTGTTCTGGATCCTCGGCACGTGCCTGGCCCTGTTCAGCAACCCGATCGCCGCGCTGGTCTTCGCCGCGATCTACCTGGTCTACATGCAGATCGAGGCCTACGTGATCACGCCGCGCGTGATGAACAGGGCCGTCTCCGTCCCCGGTTCGCTCGTCGTGATCGGCGCCCTCGCCGGTGGCACGCTGCTCGGCCTGCTCGGCGCTCTCGTGGCCGTGCCGGTCACGGCATCCATCCTCATCATCATCAAACAGGTGCTCGTGCCGAAGCAGGACGCCCGGGTCTGAGCGGGCAGCGATGACGAAGTCCCGGCGAGGGTGGGCCCGAGACTCCCCAAGAGCAGAGCGCCCAGAGGCCCCATCAGCAATCCGAGCGATCCCAACAGAAGCGTGCTCCCGCCGCTGAGGAACGATCGCTGATCGGCAGGGGAGAACTGGATGTACTGACCGTTGTAGTCCGACCCGACGTTGAGTGCCGCGACCTTCCCGTCGAATCCACCTGACGGCACGGGAGGACTCTCAATCACAGTCAGGATGGAACCTCGGCCGAATTCGTCTATAGAGAGATCCGGGTGGCGGCACCGCCCGCCATGAAACGACTGACGACAACGACGAAGCGCCCGACCCCCTGAGGGGCCGGGCCCGCCAGCCACTGCTTGGCGATGTCGGACGCCGACTTCTGGTCGACCGTGCTCTGCACGTTCAGGGCGACGAGCTCTTCGGCGGTCAGCTTCGCGCTGATCGCGTTGAGCACATCGGAAACCTCGTCGGCAACGTCGCTCGAGACGATCGGCACCACGTTCGACGAGATGATCAGGTTCTCCGGGTCTTCCAGAGCGACGATCTCCTCGGTCTGGAATGCCGGGTCGGCGGTGTAGATGTCGGCGACCTGGATCTCGCCGGCGAGCAGCGACTCCAGAGTCGTCGGTCCGGTGGCCGAGAACGTCAGGTCGACTCCATAGGCCTCTTTCGCGGCGGCGGGGCCGTAAGGACGCTCTTCGAACTCCGGGGCGGCGCCGATCGTGACGGGCGCGGCGACCTTGGCGAGGTCGCCGATCGTCGTGACGCCGTTCTCTTCCGCGAAGCTCTTCAGCACCGTGTACGTGTCCTGATCCGAAGCCTCGGCGTAGTCGAGCGCCGTCAGCCCGTCGGGCAGCGCCTCCTTCAGCGCCTCGTAGACGTCGTCCGGGCTGGTCGCGGTCGCATCCTTGTCCAGGTACTCGAGCAGGCTGCCGGTGTACTCCGGGAAGACGTCGATCGCGCCGGACTCGACGTCGGGCATGTACGCGTCGCGCTGGCCGATGCTGAACTGCTCCTCGACCGTGAAGCCGGCGCCCTCGAGCGCCTGCGAGTAGATCTCGGCGATGATCTCGTTCGAGTAGTAGGCCTGCGAGCCGATGACGATGGTGTCGTCACCCGAGCCCGCGTCGTCGGTCGGAGCGTCGAGCGGGTTGCTGCTGGTGCAGCCGGCGAGGACGAGCGCCGCGGCGAGCGAGACGCCACCGGCGAGGGCGAGTCGTGACTTACGTGCTGTGAAC
>JAQZBG010000231.1 GCA_029239165.1 Microbacterium sp.
CCCGGGCGACCATCGCGACCCAGCCGAACGGACACGGCGCCTCCGGACGCACGGCCGACACGATCCTCCTTCGCACCCGGCTCCTCGACAGCATCCACATCGATCCGGATGCACGCACCGCGCACATCGGCGCCGGCGTGCGGTCGGGGGAGCTGCAGCAGGCGGCGGCGGAGCACGGTCTCACCGCCCTGCCGGGAAGCTCGCCCGTCGTGAGCGTCACCGGTGTCGCCCTCGGCGGTGGACTGAGCTGGTTCGCGCGTGCCTTCGGGTGGGTGGCCGACAGCGTGCGGTCGTTCGACATCGTGGATGCAGAGGGGCAGCAGCGACGGGTCGCCGCCGACGCCGATCCGGAACTCTTCTGGGCATTGCGAGGCGGCGGCGGGGACTACGCGATCGTCACCGGGATGGAGGTGGGGCTCCAGCCGGCGCCGACCGTCTTCGGAGGACGGATGCTCTGGTCGGGCGAGCACACGCGAGTGGTCGTCGACGCCTTCCGTGCCGTCACCCGCACGGCACCCGTCGAACTCACGCTCTGGCTCGAACTCCTGCACTTCCCCGGCGGGCAACCGCTCGTGGCGATCGACCTGACCCACCTCGGCGTTGCGGCGGAGGCTCTGCCGCTCCTCGAGGCGCTGGATGCCTTGCCGGCGCCGCTGTCCGACACCCGCCGTGCGATGACCGTGGCCGAACTGGGCGCCATCACCGCAGAGCCCACCGACCCCGGCGCCGGCGTATCCCGGGGCGAGCTGCTCGCCGACCTCGACGACGACGCGGTGGATGCGCTGCTCTCCGCTCCCATCGCTCCGTTGATGAGCGTCCAGGTGCGGCACCTCGGCGGTGCGCTGACCCAGCCGTCGGACACCCCGCACGGACCCCTGACCGCCCCGTTCGCGATCTACCTCTTCGGTGCACCAGGGGTGACGGGCACAGCGGAAGAGATCCGGGAGAGGCAGGAGGTGCTCGTCGGTTCGCTGCCCACGACCGGTCGCAAACCCGTGACGTTCCTCAACGCGACCGAGCAGCTGGCAGATGCGCTCCCCGCAGGGAGCATCGACCGTCTCCGCCGTATCAAGACAGCGCGCGATCCGCACGGGCGATTCCGCAGCAACTTCGGGGTGTGATCGAGACGATCGCGACGTCGGTCAGCGGTGCCAGCCGCTCGCCAGCGACGATCCGGTGAGGAACGCTACGCCGGTCCTGTCGACTCGCGAGGGATGAGTGCCACCTGCAGTTCCGGTCCCACGCTCGGGGCCTCCCGCTCTTCGACACCGCTCAGGGCGAGTTGAGCGAGGTATCGCCCGAGTCCGATCGAGTTCATCCTGATCGTCGACAGGCGCGGTTCGAACATCGACGCGAGCGGCGTGTCGTCGTGCCCGACGATCGAGAGATCGTCCGGCACGCGGATTCCATGTCGCAGGGAGGCTCCGACCAGGGTGCCGGCGATGTCGTCGTTGTAGGCGACGATGCTCGTCACTCCGGCGCCGCGCCACACTTCGATCGCTTCCATCGCGGAGGCGTCCGTCAATTCGATGTTGCGTGAGGGGAGGCGGTCGAGTCCCCGCTCCCTCGCGGCTTCGCTCGCCCGCCGCTGCCGGGTCGCGACGAGGTCCGCAACGCGCGGATCGGCGGAGCCGGCATACGCGATCTTGCGATGCCCCAGGTCGAACAGGTGCTGCACCTGCAGCACGGGTCCCTCTTCTGAGTACTCCTCGGCGACAGGCGCCTGGGGGTCGGGGATCAGTCTCGTGATCCCGGAAGCGCGGATGGACGCCGCGACCCCCGGTGCGAATGTCGTCATCGACATGACGATGTCGGGCTGGAGCGTCTCCCAGAGCGGCCGAGCCTGCCCGGTCGGATGCGGCGTGTATGTGATGAGGGTGTAGCCCGCCTCGTCGAGAGCGAGCGAGGCCTCTTCGATGTTCCGGCGCAGGTTGAAATCAAGCGGCCAGTCGGGCAGCACCAGCAGCACGATGCGAGTTCGTCCGCTGGCGAGCGCACGCGCTGCGGTGTGAGGGCGATAGCCGAGGCGTTTCGCTTCATCGAGGACCCGAGTTCGGGTGGCCTCGGAGATGGTCTGGCCTGGAGTGTCATTGAGCACGAACCCGACTGTGGCCCGGGAGAGGCCCAGGGAGCGGGCGATGTCCGACGCCGTGACACGACGGCTGCTCGTCGTCGGTGACATTCGGCTGCCCTTCGTTCTGACTTGCGCGCGCTAGTCCCTCACTGTAACATCATCGACATTCACTAGCACGCGCTAGTATCCCTGGGCCTCGCGATCCGATCCACGGATCGCACCCATCCTGACAACGGAGTCTCCATGCCGAACGATCCCCGTGACGACGCTCCACTCGTCGCGCCTGCCCCCTCCCCGTTCCCCACGGCGACCGTGACCCCCGAAGTGATCGAGGCCGGGGAATCGACCCCGGCTGATCTTCCGGAGGTCAGCTCGCGTTACATCTGGTTCATGGTGCTGGCGCAATTCGGTGTCTTCATGGCCTTCATCACACCCATCGCGATCTCTCTCGCGGTGCGGCTCGCCGAGCTGGCGCCGAACAACCAGGAGCACCTCGGCTACATCACGGGCGCTGGTGCCCTCTGGGTGATGGTGACCGCCCCCTTCATGGGAATCTGGAGCGATCGCACCCGCACCCGTCTCGGCCGGCGGCGCCCGTTCATGATCGGGGGGATGGCCGTCGGCGTCGTCTCGCTGGTCGTGATGGCGCTCGCTCCGTCGGTGCTTGTGCTCGGTGCGGGATGGGTCCTCGCCCAGTGGGGCTGGGGAACCGTGCTCGGGAACCTGCAGAACTCCACGGCGGACCGCCTTCCCGAATCCCAGCGCGGCAAGGTGGCCGGCCTCACCGGCTTCGCGACGCAGGTGGCTCCCGTCATCGGTGTGATCGCGACCATGGGGCTGACGGGCGACCCACTGCTCCTCTTCCTGGTCCCGGGCATCGTGGGCGTCGTCTTCGTCGTCCTCTTCGTGACGCTCGTGCGTGAAGAGGACAGCCGTCAGCTCCCGCTCGAGCGCATCGGGTTCGCCGGCGTGCTCGGCAAGTACTTGTTCAACCCCCGCAGCTACCCGGACTTCTCCTGGAACTGGCTGGGTCGCTTCCTCTTCTACTTCGGACTCACGCTCAACACGACCTTCACCGCGTACTTCTTCGCCGAGCGTCTCGGCGTGTCCATCGCGGAGGTCTCCGGCATCATCGGCATCCTCGGCGCCGTCGGGGTGCTCGCGACGACAGCTGGTGCGATCGGCGGCGGGTTCCTGTCCGACCGCCTGCGCCGTCGCCGGGTGTTCCTCGTGATCGGCGGCGCGATCATGGCGGCCGGAATGGTCACGATGGCTCTCTCATCCGATCTGCCGCTGTTGTTCACGGGCTCCCTCATCGTCTCGCTCGGGATCGGATTGTTCTCCGCAGTCGACATGGCTCTGCTCCTCGACGTGCTGCCTGAGAAGCAGACGGATGCAGGTCGGTTCATGGGCATCACCGGGTTCGCCACGTCGATCCCGCAGGCAGCCGCTCCCTTCATCGCGTCAGGAATCCTCTTGATCGGCATGTCGGGAGAGGCGAAGAACTACTCGCTGCTGTTCTTCATCGCCGCCGGCTTCGTGCTGCTCGGCGGCCTCGTCATCCTCCGTATCAAGTCCATCCGCTGACCCGACCGCCCGAGATCCACAGGAGAGACCGATCATGACCGCTGCCACTTTCATCACTCCCGCGATCGAGAGCGGCTCCGCGGGCGATCCGGCGCCGTACTTCCGCCGAGCGTTCGAGGCGTCTGCCGGCCTGCAGCGCGCGATGCTGCGCATCACCGCGATCGGCGTCGTGGAGGCGTGGGTCAACGGCTCCCGCATCGGCGACGAGGTGCTCGCGCCGGGATGGACGTCATACCGTCACCGCCTCGCGGTGTCGAGCCATGATGTCACCGCGCTGATCCGCGAGGGCGACAACGCGCTCGGTGCGATCGTGGGAGAGGGATGGGCGCTCGGCCGACTCGGATGGGAGAACAAGCGAAACCACTACAGCGACCGGCCGGCACTGTGGGCGGAGCTTGTACTCGAGTACGCCGACCGTGTGGAGACAGTCGTGACGGATGCGGTCTTCCGGACGTCGTCCGGCGCAGTCGTGAGTTCGAGCATCTACGACGGCGAGGTCGTGGATGCGCGGCTGGAGCCAGCAGGGTGGAGCGCACCGGGCTTCGATGACTCTTCCTGGGGTGCGGTCGAAGCCTTCGACTGGCCGGCGGAGTCCTTGATTGAGCCGATCGCGGAGCCGATCAGGCGCGTCGAGGAACTCGCACCTGTGACCATCGCCACGAGCCCTACTGGCCGCACCGTCGTCGACTTCGGGCAGAACATCTCCGGCTGGGTGCGCTTCACTGTGGCCGCACCATCTGGCACAGTCATCACCCTTCGACATGCGGAGGTCCTCACTGACGGTGACCTCGACTACGAGACCATCCGCACCGCGAAGGCCACCGACGTCTACACAGCGCGCGGCGACGAATCCGAGACCTTCGAGCCGCGGTTCACCTTCCACGGTTTCCGCTACGTCGATATCGAGGGCTGGCCGGGTGAACCCTCGCCGAGCGACCTCCGCGCGATCGTGGTGCACAGCGACATGACCCGTACCGGATGGTTCGAGACGTCCGATCCGCTGGTGAACCGCCTGCACGAGAACGTCGTGTGGTCGATGCGCGACAACTTCGTCGGCGTGCCGACCGACTGTCCTCAGCGAGACGAACGGCTCGGCTGGACCGGCGACCTCAACGCCTTCGCTCCCACGGCTGCTTTTCTCTACGATGTTCGCGGCGTGCTCGGCTCGTGGCTGGAGGATCTCTCCGCCGAGCAGGAGGCAAAGGGTTACGTGCCGTGGGTCGTTCCGGACGTGTTGTCGACGCCATCTTCGCCAACCGCGTTGTGGTCTGACGTCGCGGTGAGCCTTCCGTGGGTCCTCTACCAGGAGTATGGCGACCTGGAGATCCTCCGTCGTGCCTACCCGTCGATGACCGCCTTCATCCGCAGCGTCGAGCCCTCGCTCGATAGGCACGGCCTGTGGTCGAGCGGGTTCCAGTACGGCGACTGGCTCGATCCTGATGCTCCGAGCGACAATCCCGCGGGCGGGAAGACGGATCGTCACCTGGTGGCATCCGCCTATCTGTGCAAGACGACGCGCGAGCTGGCCGAGACAGCGGCCCTGCTCGGTGAGGAGGCGGATGCGGCGCACTTCGCGGCGCTGGCGGATCGGGT
>JAQZBG010000232.1 GCA_029239165.1 Microbacterium sp.
ACGAACTCCCACGCCAGGTCGGCGTTCTTCGTCGTGTTGAAGATCGAGAGGTGCGATCCACCGAGCACCGACGGCGCGATGCCGCCGTCCTGCCCGGGGATGACCGCGGCGCCGATCTTGCCTTCGAGGTCGGGGTTCGCCTCGATGAGCGAGTTCGGAGTCCACGAGCCGGAGAGCATCATGGCGACGTTGCCCTGCGTGAACGCATCGCGGAGGTCGGTCTCCTTCCAGGTGGTGGCACCGGCGGAGGAGAAGCCGTGCTCGGTGGCGAGGCCCGTGTAGAACTCGATGCCCGCCTGCGACTCGGCGCTGTCGAGCTCGCTGGTCCAGGTGTCGCCGTCCTTCGTGGCGATCTCGCCGTCGGCACCCCAGACCCAGGGGTAGACCTGGAACTCGGCGTCGCCCGGAACCGGGAACGGCAGCATGTCGGGCTTGGCGGCCTTGATGGCGTCACCGGCGGCGACGATGTCGTCCCATGTCTTCGGAGCCTCGAGACCGAGCTCCTCGAACACGTCGGCGCGGTACATGAGGGAGCGCACACCGGCGTACCACGGCATGCCGTACAGCTCGTCTTCGTAGGTGCCGGCGACCTCGAGGCCCTCGACCAGGTCGTCGCGCAGGCCCTTCTCGCCGTCGACGTACTCGTCGATCGGGAGGAGCGCACCCGCGTCGGCGAACTCGGCGGTCCACGTGGTTCCGGTCTCGGCGATGTCAGGAGTCGTGCCACCGGCGATGGAGGTCACGAAGCGGTCGTGAGCGTCTGCCCACTGGATCTCATCGATCTTGACCGTCGCGCCGGTCTCCTTCTCGAAGGCTTCGGCGACGTCGTCGTAGAAGGCCGTCGCGTCGGGGTTGGTGCCCTTCATGATCCAGACGGTGAGCTCTTTGCCCTCGCCGTCGGTGGAGCCGGTGTCACCGCCGCCGGCGCAGCCGGCGAGGGCGAGCGTGGCCACGGCGCCGAGCGCCACGGCCGGAAGAATGCGCTTGTGCATGCGGGGATCTCCTCTTTGAAAAGTCCAGGCGAATATCGGGTATTCGCCGGGGGTTAGGAAAAAGTATCCACGACTAACTAATTACCTGCAAGTTCCTCTCACAATCGTCATGCGGCCGTAACATCAGGGTCCGCAGGTAGGCTCGCGGGCATGCGCCGCCACGACGAGACCGACCGCTCCACGGTCGCACGCCATGCGACTCTTCCCACACCCGGGCCCGCCAAAGGTTTCCTGAAGCTCGCCGGGATCACGCTGGGTGTCATCCTCGTCTCCGCGATCGCCGTCGCCGCATTCATCGTGACGGACTACTTCAATCGCTTCAGCGAGGGCGCCGTCGCCCTCGAAGACGCTCCCGAGGTGGAGCCGCCGCAGATCGGCGCCTACCCCGGCGAGTTCAGCATGCTCATCATCGGCACCGACGAGTGCGGCGAGGTGTCGACCGGGCTTCTCGGAGAGCGCTGCTCGGAGGCCGACGGCGGGATCCTCAACGATGTGAATCTGCTCGTGCACGTC
The DNA here is from genome assembly GCA_029239165.1 of Microbacterium sp. Taxonomy (GTDB): domain Bacteria; phylum Actinomycetota; class Actinomycetes; order Actinomycetales; family Microbacteriaceae; genus Microbacterium. The sequence continues at coordinate 1,506 of JAQZBG010000232.1, forward strand.
TCGGCCGAACCGCGCAACGTCACGGTGGTCTCGCTCCCCCGCGACCTGATGATCGAAACGCCGGAGTGCACGCTGCCGGACGGGTCCGTCGCCTCAGCGACGAGCAAGACGCAGATCAACTCCGTCTTCCAACGCGCCGGACTGTCCTGCGTCGCGAAGACCGTCACCCAACTCACCGGCATCGAGATCCCGTTCGCCGCGAAGATCGACTTCGACGGAGTGATGGAAGTCACCGACGCGATCGGAGGCGTCGAGGTATGCATCGGTGGCGAGGGCATCCGCGACCGGCACACGGCCCTCGACTGGGAACCGGGGCTGCGCACCGTTTCGGGTTACGAGGCACTCCAGTTCATCCGCACCCGACACGGCGTCGGCGACGAGAGCGACATGGCCCGCGTCTCGAATCAGCAGCAGTACATGTCGCGCCTGGTGAAGAAGATCATGAGCGACGAGGTGCTCAGCGATCCGGGCAAGGTGCTGGGACTCGCCGACACCATCGTCGACAACATCGACCCCAGCGACGAGCTGGCCAATCCCGTCCGGCTCGCTCAGCTGGCGCTCTCGATCAAGGACGTCCCCTTCTCGGAGTTCGTCTTCCTGCAATACCCGGTCTTCGGAGATCCCGACGATTCCAACCGGGTCATCCCGAACTACGACGCGGCAGCCACCATCTGGGACGCGCTGAAGGCGGGCCAGCCGGTCCAGCTCACCGGCGACGTCAGCAACAACGAAGGCGTCGAGCTCGTCGAGCCCGCACCGGGCACCGAACCCGAGACGCCGGCCACACCTCCGTCTTCCGGCGCCCCCGCGACCGAGACTCCGGCACCGCGCGCGACGCTCGACCCGGCCATCTCCGGCCAGACCGCCGAGCAGGAGACCTGCGCCAACGGCAGGCTGCGCTGACCGTCGCACCCGACGCGTAGGCTCGGGCCATGGGCCGAAACCGATCGCGCGATGCCGAGCACCCCCAGGTTCGGCTGGACCACGGAGGCACCGCGAGCATCGTGCCGTCGGAGTTCACCAGCGGGTATGAGCTGATCGTCGACGGCACCCCGCAGTCGCACGTCGACCTCGACGACGCCACACACCTGCACTTCGAGTACATCGTGCGCATGGGCGCGGTGATCGATCAGCTCGCGCCCGGGCCTCTCACCGCCGTGCACCTCGGCGCCGGCGCCCTCACGATTCCGCGCTACATCGACGCCACACGCCCCGGCTCGCGCCAGCAGGTCATCGAGCTCGAAGCGCCCCTCGCCCAGCTGGTCCGCGAGCATCTGCCACTGCCGAAGGGAGCGGCCATCCGCATCCGCATCGGCGATGCGCGCGAGGGAGTGAGTCGACTGCCGAGCGCTCTGCTGGCGAGCTGCGATCTCGTCGTCTCCGACGTGTACTCCGGAGCGCAGACCCCCGCCCACCTCACGAGCGTCGAGTTCTACCGGGAGCTCTCCGGCCTACTCGCCCCCGGCGGCGTGCTGCTCGTCAACGTGGCCGACGGTCCCGGTCTCGCCTTCGCCCGCCGGCAGGCCGCGACGATCGCCGAAGTGCTGCCCGAGATCGGCATCCTCGCCGACACCCAGGTGCTCAAGGGGCGGCGGTTCGGGAACCTCGTGATCGCGGCATCCTCCTCTCCCCTGCCGACCGAGTGGCTGCCGCGGATCCTGGCCGCGGGCCCCCACCCCGCGAAGATCGCGCAGGGCGCCGAGGCCGAAGCCTTCATACAGGGGGCACGGGTCGTCACGGATGCTGATGCTGTCGCGTCACCTCGTCCCGACGCCTCGCTGTTCCTCCGCTGAGGTCGACCACATCGAGCGAGTCGAGTGTCCGTCGCCGCACGGCGACCCCACTGCGGTATGTCGCCCCTCGGATGCGCCGACCAGGGCGCGCCGCCCCGACGAGCGCTCGACCGGAAGGCAGACTGGACGGGCACGCTGCGGAAGGAGAGCAATGAGTTTCATCCGGGGATATGACCAGGAGACGCTCCGCGAGAAGGTCGATCTCGATGAGTGCGCGACGCGCCTCGCGGAGATCGAGTCGCAGCGCAGCCTGCCCGCTCTGCTCGAGCGCGTGTGGCTGCTGAAGGTGCTCGACCGTCTGGACGAGGCGCTCGTGTTGGCCGACGAGACCGTGCGCCAGGCGCGCATGGCTGGCACCCGCAAGGACGTGCTGCGCGCCCGAGTGCTGCACGCGACGATCCTGCAGTATCGGGGTGCGCACGCCGCCGCCGAACAGGAGCTCGCCACCTGCGCGACCGAGGCAGAAGGCCAGCGCTGGCTGTCGATCGCGGCGTTCGCATATCAGCATCACGGCAAGAACGCGTACGAGGCCGGCGACTACGAGACGGCGCGCGAGAGCTTCAAACAGTCACTGTTCCTGCGGCGCGAATCCGGCGCCGAGGACCGGGAGCTGGAGACCGTTCTGCTGGCGATCGAGGCCGCCGAACGCCGACGTCCGTCGCAGCTCGTCGCGGGGTGACGCCGTCTTCGGCCACGATGTCGGTCGCAGGGCATAACCTGGGCACATGGCCGAACTCGACCGTGTGCGCGTCTGGGGCGAAGCACTGATCACGCTGTATCTCGACGACAGCTGGACCTTCGGCTTCGACCATGCCAAGCGGCGGGCCGGACAGTGCGATTACACGAAGAAGCGCATCACGGTCTCGCGCTACCTCGCCGCCCGCTTCGAAGACGACGAGATCCACCAGGTGCTGCTGCATGAGGTGGCACACGCCCTCGCCGGTCATGCGGCCGCACACGGACCGGCATGGAAACGCGTCGCGAACGACCTCGGCTACGTCGGCGGCACCACGCACCACGGCGAGACCGCCGTCGAACTCGCGCCGTGGGTGGGACAGTGCCCCGCCGGCCACGTGACCTACCGGCATCGACGTCCGACCAGGGCCACGTCATGTGCACGCTGCTCGCGCACGTTCGACGCCAGGCACGTGTTCGCCTGGACACGTCGGGAGATTCCCTCCGACGTGCGCCTCGCCGCTCAGATGCCGCGCTGACCGCTGCTCAGCGCGGCAGGTCCTCGGGGTACTCGTCCTCGTGAGGGACGGAGTCTTCCTGCGTCTCTGCGGCGGCACGGCGACGACGCAGCAGAGCAGTGACCGCCCGCCAGCCGACCAGGAGCACTCCGAGCACGATCGTAGCCACGATGATGAACGGCACCTCGGCGGTGTCGCCGCTGAGCACGCGGATCAGCATTCCCCCGGCGACCGTCACGGCCCAGACCACCGTGCCCCACAGCACCGACCACGGACGACGAGGCCTGCCGGGGAGCAGCGCCGCAAGGAGATGGCCGACCGCGAGCGCGATCAGGAAGGGCCAGGCGGTGAGCAGGAATCCCGCCGGATTCTCGTCGTGCGAGGCACGACCGATCGCGGCGAAGACGAGCACGAACACGATGTCGACGATGACGGCAGGGAGGTACCTCATGTCACGACCCTACGTCTCGACGGGCGAAGCATCGCCTCCCGCGCGGTGGCGGGCAGAGATCCCCGCGTGGGGAGGGGAGTTCGACGACGAGGATCCGCCCTCCGCGGAGAAGTCCGCCCGACTCGGGGCACGTCGGGCGTCGGGCAGAGTGGCGAGGCTCACTCGAACCGTGTGAACGACCCCTCGCGCAGAACCGGGACCACGTCGGCGGCGTCGAGCACGGCGGCGTCCGTCGTCGAGGTCGGTACCAGGCCGGCTGCCTCGATCCGCGCGGTGGCCGCGACGCCGTCGGCGAGCTCGCGACCCG
>JAQZBG010000233.1 GCA_029239165.1 Microbacterium sp.
CGACGGCACGATGCTGCGCTGGGGAGGCAGCCTCGCCGAGGGTGAGACCGTCTCGATCACCTACGCGGTGACCGTCGACGCGGATGCGGCCGGTGCCACGCTCGAGAACGTGGCGGCCGCAGCAGCCACGCCTCCCGGCGGGCAGACGATCACGCCGCCGTCGAGCGCGACCAGCAATCCGGTGCAGACGCCGCTGGCGATCACGGGTGGGCAGCTCGCCCCCTGGGTCCTCGGGCTCGCCCTCAGCCTGCTGCTCGCGGGCGGGATGCTGCTGGCTGTGCGGCGTCGGAGGATGACGGCCTGACGCGATCCGTCACGACGGGCGTTCGCCATGCGAGCGCCCGTCGTCGCGTGGTCGGCTACGGATCCGAGAGCAGGTCGTGCGCCGCAGCCTTCTCCACGGCGTCGGCCCGGTTCGTGGCATCGAGCTTGCGGTAGATGCTGCGCACCTGCGTCTTGAGCGTGTTGGGGGACACGTTCAGATCGGCCGCGATGGTGCGCAGCGACGCCCCGGTCATGAGTTCGCGGAGCACGACACGCTCGCGGGAGGACAGCCGCGGTCGGTCGGACGTGGACGGGAGCACGGCCGCCGCGGGCACGGACCCGTGAGGTTCCTCGGCGAGGACACCGCGGAGGAAGGCGAAGTCCTCGGGCGGCAGGAGCGTCAGCGGGGTCACGAGGCCCCGGTCGGCGGACTGGATCGCCAGCGATTCGGCTGCTCGGCGCGCCGCGGCGACTCCGGCCGTGCGGTGGAGGGCCGCGGCCTGCACGGCTGCAGCCTCGGCACGTTCGCGAGGTGTCTCCGGTTCGAGTCGCGTCTGGGCGAGCAGGCGGGAGGCATCGGGTGCACGGCCCTCGACGAGCGCGAGCCTCGCACGTTCCAGCACGGTGCCGAAGCGGTCGGGGCGGGTGTCGTGCTGCACGGTGGTCCGGGCCGCCGCGGTGTCGCCGACCGCGAGTTGCAGCAGTGCGCGCGGGCGGCTCAGCGTCTGCCGTGCATGGGACGATGCCGCTTCCCGTCCGCGGAGACGGCGGAACGACTCGAGCTGCTCGAGCCCGGCGGCCGGCGTCTGCGCGTGGAGTGCGACCCAGGCCTCGGTGAGGGCCATGGTCGCCCAGTGCTCGCTCGTCGCGCGGTGAGGGCCGAAGGCACGGATGTGCTCCCGCGCCCGCTCGGGCTCCTGCGCTTCGACGGCGAGCAGCGCCTCGGCCACGCGATAGAAGGTGCCGCGATATCCGTCGATCTGGTTCTGGGGCCAGGTGCTCTGGCGGATGAGTTCGACGTAGTGCCGGGCTTCGGGCATGTCGCCGTTCAGCGCGTGGATGCCGCTGAGCAGCGCGATGCTGTGAAACGCATGACGCATCTCGTGCACGGCCGCGAGGGACGCGGCGTAGTCGAGCCATTCGACGGCCTTCTCCTGCTGGCCCGAATAGTAGAGGGAGATGGCGAGGTGCGTGCAGAGCAGCGGCACCTCCGCGGCGTAGGCCTCCCACTCCGATTCATCCGTCTCCTGGAACAGTGCCAGGGCGCGGGAGGCGACCTGTCCGCCACGCTCGGGCATCCCGATCAGGCGGAGGGCGGCGCTCTCGGCCGCCCAGATGAAGATGCGCTCCATCGCGGGCGGCGGTTTGCGGCGGGAGTTGGCGGCCGAGATGGCGACGCGCATCAGCTGAAGCCCGCGGATGCGCCGCAGCTTGCTGGCGTTGAAGCAGATCGCGAGGATCATGGCGATCAGGGGCTGATCCTTGAGACGGGCGATGGGGAGTCGGCCGAGGAGACCGACCAGCGCCTTGCCGTCGTTCTCGAGGAGGTGGTTCCAGCCCTTCATGATGATGTGCGAGGCGAGTGCGAGGTCGTCCTGCTCGACCGCGAGTCGGAGCGCTTCGATCGGTGCTCCACGGCGCAGGGCGCCATCGACGGCGGTGCGGGTCAGTGCGGGGATCTCCTGCGCATGCGAGCGCTGGAGTTGTCGTCGCAGCAGCACTCTCGCGACCGGCGTGAAGGTGAAGACCGGCGGCTCGGACCGTGACCAGTGTCCGAAGCCGAACTCCTCGGCATCGTCGAGCAGCGGGACCACTTCGTCGCGCCCGGTGAGCGTGCGGGCGAGATCCGGATCGACGGCATCGGTGATGCTCAGCCGGATCAGGGCCGTCCGGTCGGCGGGGTCCGCATCGGAGCGGTCCACCCGGGACTGCAGGTACTCCTCGAGCGCACGCGTGGCGACCTCCAGGATCGAGCCCGCCCCGCCCTGCGGGGCGCGCTTCGCCGCGGCGTGGATGACCGCGGGGAAGCCGCCCGTGGCGGTGCGGACTTCCTCGGCGGTCGCGGCGTCGACGCCGAGCGCGCGCGAGATCTCGTCCGCGTCGAAGAGCAGCTCATCGACGGCGAGGGCGGTCCGGTCGATCACGAGGTCGATTCCCTCGCTGTCGAAGGCGCTGCGTCGATTGGTCGCGGCGATGAGGCGTGCGGTCGGGGCCTCTGCGACGACCCGGCAGACGTCGAAGGTGCTCTCGCGGCTCGACACCGCGGCGTCGTCCAAGACGATGACGATCGACTCCTGCCGGTCACGCAGGAATTCGGCCACCGTGTTCCAGGGGCGCTCGGCCGTGTCCGAGACGTCGCCGACGCCGGCCCGCGCGAGTGCGCGCAGCAGCGCCCTGGCGAGGCCGATGCTCGTCGCGGCCTCCGTATCGACGGTGACCCAGACCACGGAGGAGGTCGTGGTGCGCGCCCACTCGGCGATCGCCACGGTCTTGCCCGCGCCGGATGCGCCGCGAAGCACGGTCAGCGGACTGTCGTTCTCGAGCGCTGCGGTCAGGCGCGGCCGTGAGATGACCTCGTTCGAGACGCGGGGCACGCCGATGATCGTGCGCACGGCAGCAGTCGACATCGTTCCTCCCCCAGTGGTCCCGACACTAACGATATTCCGAGATGCTCATCTCCGCTCGGATCGGCCGTCGTCCCCGGCCGTCGCCCTAAGCTCGAGGGGTGCATGGGGTGCGGCCGGAGAGAACCCGGGGGATACAGACGAGTGCTCTCCTGGTGAGCGCGGCTTTCGGCGCCGTCCAGTCCCTGCTCTTCGTGGCCCTCGTGCCGGTGACGACGGTGCTCGCGGTCTCCTCGCCCCCGGCGTATGCGCTGGTCGCCAGCATCCATGGACTGATGCCGTTCCTCGCGCGCGTGATCACCCGGACACCCGGGATGGCCACGTTCACTGCCTTCGTGACGGGGCTGCTGACCTCCGCGGTCTCGCCCATCGGGCCGCTCGCCGCGGTGCCCATGATGCTCGCCGGGATCGCCCTCGATCTCTCCCTGCCCCTGCGGCGTGGACAGCAGCCGACCGCGGCGCGCATCCTGCTCGCCGGCGCGATCGTCGGCGTCGTGCTGTTCTTCGTGGCGCTCCCGGTCTTCTCGCCCGATCACCTGGTGCCGCCCGTGCTGCTGGCCACCCTCGCGGCACGGATCGTCGGCGAGCTCGTGATCGCCTCGGTGGTGATCGCCCTCCGGCGGTTGCTGACGCGCGCCGGCGTGGCCCGCTAGTCGATCCGCGTCGCCTATCTCTCGCGATCCGCGCGGTTCAGACCGAGCCGCCGCCACGGTTCCGTAAGGCGCGACCAGACGGTCGGTACCCTTTCTGCTTCCGGAGCGGCGGGCAGTGCCACGGCGAACTGCACGAACTCTTCGGCGCCGTGATGCACGACCCGGTAGAGCGCGGTGCCGATCAGGACTCCCAGGGCGATCGACATGATCGAGGTGAGCGCCGCCGTGAAGTCGGCGAGCCCGTTGTCGGTCGCGAACGCCTCGGTGAGACCCACGAGCCCGGCAGCACCCGGCACGAGCAGCCAGAACGCCGGGAGGAAGGTGAGTTGCGACGGAGCCCCGTGGCGCAGTCCGGCGATCCAGAACACGACCGGGGTGACGGCGACGGCGCCCACGAAGCCGCCGATCGTGGGGTCGATGAACTCGGTGCCGACCCACTGGCCGACGTACGCGACCAGGAGCGCGATGAGTACCCATCCGAACGTCGAGGCGGGAGCGGAGAAGTGCAGGTAGTTCCCCACCGCGAACACGAGCACGCCGAGCACGCCGACCCACCAGGGCAGGAAGGAGGACGCGGCAAGCGGCTCATACGACCGGGACTCCACGCCCACGATCGCACCGGCGGCGATGATCCCGAAGGCCAGCAGCGCGAGCTGCACGAAGCCGTAGACGAGCCGCGCGGCCCCCGAGATCATCTGCCCTGCGGCGAGTTCGACCGTCGCGGTGGTGAGCACGCCTCCGGGCAGGAAGGTCACCAGCGGTGCGATCAGCAGTCGGATGGGGTCGCCGATCTCGATCACCTCCGCGAGCAGGAAGACCGCGCCCGCACACACGAAGGCGGCGGCGATGGGCAGGATCAGCTGCAGAGTCGGGGAGCGGACGAGCTTGAGGAGTCCGATCCCGAAGCCGAGGACGAACGCGACGATCACGCCCTGCCAGGTGGGGGCCAGCAGCAGCGCCAGACCGGCCGTGAGCACGCCGTGCCCGAGCGTCCGGGTGAACCAGCCCAGCCGCGGCCGCATCGCCCCGATCTCGTTCAGCCGTCGTATGCCGTCGAGCGGCGGGACGGCACCGGTCCGTGCTTCCCCGATCAGGTCGTACAGTGCGGCGATCTGATCGAACCGGAAGGAGGCGTTGGTCGCCGAGCGGATGGCGACCCGGGACTCATCCGATTCGCCGGTCTCGACGAGGATGATGGTCGGCAGCACGACGAAGTCGGTGTCGTCTCCGCCGTAGGCACGAGCGACGTCGGCGAGGGTGTCGCGGATGCGGTCGACGGACTCCGCCGAGGCGTTCATCCCCTGCGCCAGTCCGAGCAGGAACTGGCGGAGCGCCGAACGGTCGACGGTTTCGGTCATGTCAGCGAGATGGGGTCACGTCAGCTGATCAGGAACGACAGGCCCACCCCGACGACGATGGCGACGCCCACGTAGACGAGGTTCGGCAGCTGGAACGAGTGGTCGAAGACGAACCGGCCCATCTTCGTCGTGCCGGTCTGGTCGAAGGCGACGGTGGCGACCTGGCTGCCGTTGGCCGGCAGGGTGTAGATGCCCATCGTCGATGGCCACAGCCCCACCAGCAGGGGTGCCGGGAGCCCGATCGTGATGCCGATCGGGACGATCGCGTTGGTCGCACTCGACTGGCTGGTGGTGAGCATCGCGAC
>JAQZBG010000234.1 GCA_029239165.1 Microbacterium sp.
CGCCGTCTCGCTCACGAAGATCAACAACGACCTCCGCTGGATGGGCTCCGGCCCGAACACCGGGCTCGGCGAGCTGCACATCCCCGACCTGCAGCCGGGTTCGTCGATCATGCCCGGCAAGGTCAACCCCGTGATCCCCGAAGCCACGCTCATGGTGTGCGCCCGGGTCATCGGCAACGACGCCACCGTCGCGTGGGCCGGAGCGTCCGGCGCCTTCGAGCTCAACGTCGCGATCCCCATCATGGGCAGCGCGGTGCTCGAGTCCATCGAGCTGCTCGCGAACACCTCCCGTGTGCTCGCCGACAAGACCATCGACGGTCTCGAGGCGAACGTCGAGCGCGCCGCGGCCTACGCCGGGATGTCGCCTTCGATCGTCACGCCCCTCAACAAGCTCATCGGCTACGAGGCGGCGGCCAAGATCGCCAAGCATTCGGTGGCGAAGGGCATCACGGTGCGCGAAGCCGTCATCGACCTCGGCTACGTGGAGCGCGGCGAGCTCACCCTCGAGCAGCTGGACGAGAAGCTCGACCTGCTCTCGATGACGCACGCGGGCTGATCCGCCCGCCCCCATGCCGCTGCCCCTGCGTCGGCGGGATAATCGGGACATGGCCCGAACCCCCCGCCCGGTCCCCGCGCGCGTCAGGATCCTGGCCGCGATCCTCGCCGTGGCGTGCGTCGGTCTGGCGATCGTGGGCAGCGTGACGTTCCTGGTGCAGCGCGAGCAGGCGCTGGCGAGCGTCAACGAGCGGCTGAAGGCACAGGTCGCGTCGCTGGAGGCGGTCTCCGCCGATGCCGCCGAGGGCGCGACCCAGGGGGCTCCTGCGGCGACCGAGGAGGAGCTCGACAAGGACGACTTCCGTTCCATCGACGACTATCTCAACGCGGTCGTCGCGCGGCTGGTACCCGCGCGCAACGAGGCGTCGCTGGCGCTCATCGACGGCGCGCCGCGCTGGGTCCCCGCAACCCTGTCCGGCTTCGACATCTCGAAGAACCAGCAGCTGATCGACCGCGTCGTCGACGAGACCGCCGACGGCAGCACCCAGATGGGCACGGCGGTCACCGACCAGGGATCGCTGCGCTACATCGCGATCCCGGTGCGCATGGACGGCGACCCGGGGCAGGGACTGTACGTACGCGCCGTGGACCTCGGCGCGGAGCTCCAGCCGGTGACCTTCGCGATGACGACGTACGTGATCGCCGCGGTGGCGGTGCTGTTCGCGATCGGCATCGTCGGCTGGTTCGTGACGGGGCGGCTGCTGTCGCCGATCCGCCACCTCCGTGAGACGGCCGACGCCATCTCGATCAGCGACCTCTCGCGGCGCCTGGAAACGCACGGCAACGACGACATCTCAGACCTCTCCCGCACCGTGAACTCGATGCTCGACCGCCTGGAGGACTCCGTCGACGGGCAGCGACAGCTCCTCGACGACGTGCGCCACGAGCTGAAGACCCCCATCACCATCGTCCGTGGACACCTCGAGCTGATGAACCCGCAGGATGCCGCCGATGTGGCCTCCGCGCGCGACATCGGCATCGCCGAGCTCGACCGTCTGACACGCCTGGTCGAGGACATCGATCTGCTCGCGACCGCGGAAGCGGATTCGAGCAGCGTCGCGGCCGTCGACCTCGCGTCTCTGACGGCGCGAGTCGGCGAGCTCGTCGCTGTGATCCCGGGCCACACCTGGACCATCGAGGCGATGGCCGCGGGCGAGACGAACGGTGACCAGGACCGCCTGCTGCAGGCCTGGCTCCAACTCGCCGACAACGCCGCCAAGTACACGCCCGCCGGCAGTCCGATCGAGATCGGCAGCGCGCGCGACCTCGAGGGTGCCCGCCTGTGGGTGCGCGATCATGGGCCCGGCATTCCGCCGGACGAGCGCACCCGGATCTTCCGCCGCTTCGACCGGGCACACGTCAAGCGTTCTGTGGGAGGGTCGGGACTGGGCCTCGCCATCGTCGATGCCATCGCCAAGGGTCACGGCGGTCATTGCACGGTCACCGACACCCCCGGCGGCGGGGCCACTTTCACCATCCATCTGCCTCCGACGGAGGCCGAGCTTCCGGTGCCTGTGCGCGCCGGAGACGTCGTACTGCAACGGGAGGCCGCCGGATGACGAGGATCCTGATCGTCGAGGACGAGCCGCGGATCGCCGCCTTCGTCAGCCGCGGACTGGAAGCGGCCGGCTACGAGACCCTCCTGGTCGAGGACGGCCCGGAGGGACTCGAGGCTGCGCTGCGCGGCGACGCCGACCTGGTGCTGCTGGACGTGGGCCTGCCGACGATGGACGGCTTCGAGCTGCTGCGGGAGCTGCGATCCCGCGGTTCGGCGATCCCCGTGATCATGCTGACGGCACGTTCCAGCACCCGCGACACGGTGACCGGATTGGATGCCGGGGCCAACGACTATGTACCCAAGCCCTTCACGTTCGAAGAGCTGCTCGCACGCGTCCGCTCACGGCTGCGCGAGAGCGTGCCCCAGCCCGGAGTGTCGATCTCCCACGGCGACGTCGTGCTCGACATCCTGGCGCGGCGGGCCACCGTCACCGGGCGGGAGATCGACCTGTCGGCGCGCGAGTTCTCGCTGGCCGAGCAGTTCCTGCGCAACCCCGGGCGGGTCCTCAGCCGCGAGCAGCTGCTGAGCCGCGTGTGGGGGCTCGACTTCGATCCCGGGTCGAACGTGGTCGACGTGTACGTGCGCTACCTGCGCGGCAAGCTCGGCTCGGATCACATCGTCACGGTCCGCGGCGCCGGCTACCGCTGGGAGTAGACGACCAACCCGGCGCCACGGCTCGCACGACCCGGCACACGGCACGAAGAAGCCCCCGGTGCTGGGGGACACCGGGGGCTGTGAATGGCCGGACTGGGGAATCCGACCGTTATCAGTCGCGCTTTTCTGGGGAGTTGCGCGACTGGTCTTTCTTCGCGTCGTGACCGGCGCCGTTGCCGTTCCCGACGTTCGAGCCCGCGTGCGCGGGACGTTCCTTGCCGACCGATACCGGGTCGGGAGCGGTCTGACGGTCGTACTCCGCATCGGACTGGACCTGACGCCGCTGAGGCTCGGGCTCGCCGGGCACAGGCGCCTCGGCGAGTTCGACGCTGCCCGACTGCTGCTGCGACTTCTCAGCCTGCTCCCGCTCGAGTCGTGACACGAGGGCATCGATCCGCGCGGTGGTCCAGCCGTGTGACAGCGCCCACGCACGCAGCCCCTCCCACGAGCCCGACGCTTTCGCTGCCGCGATCACGGGCTCGATGTCGGCTGCCGTAGCAGGCGCCGACCCGTCCGGCGCCGTCGCCGAAACAGGAGGAGTCGCCGGTGCGGCCGGGCTCCTCGTCTCACCGGAAGCGGACGGCGGATCCACGACGAGCGGAGCCGGTGCCTCGACCACTTCCGGGTCAGCGGGAGGGAGCGCCTCGAGCGTCGCGGTCGGCATCGCTTGAGGGGACGCGGACGGCGATGTGGTGGAGGGCACGATGACGCTCTCGGACGCGAGGCTCGTGCCGGGCGAGTCCGTCAGGGCCATGGTGTTCGCCAGGGCGACAGCGGTCACGACGGCGATGCTCGCGGCGACGGCGGTCACTCCGCCGATCACGAGCCCCGTGCGCGCTTCCACGTCTCGCCTGCCTCCCCTGTGTGCGGAACGATTCCCCTCCATCCATGGTGACAGACCGTTCGCGTCACAGGAGCCACACGCGATGAGACTCTTCTCATGCTGATGCGGCGCGGCGGGCGGAGATCCGGCATCCCCACCCACCGCGCCGTCAGCGCATCCGCCCTGCTCTCAGGCGAGTTCTCCGGCCTCCAGAAGGTCGGTGACGAGTGCGGCGATGGCGGAGCGCTCCGAGCGCACGAGCGTGACGTGCCCGAACAGCGAGTGCCCCTTCAGGGTCTCGATCACCGACGCGACACCGTCGTGACGACCGACGCGCAGGTTGTCGCGCTGGCCGACATCGTGCGTGAGCACGACGCGCGAGCCCTGGCCGATCCGGCTCAGCACCGTCAGCAGCACGTTGCGCTCGAGCGACTGCGCCTCGTCCACGATCACGAATGCGTCGTGCAGCGAACGGCCGCGGATGTGCGTCAGCGGCAGCACTTCCAGCAGGCCCCGTTCGATCACCTCGTCGAGCACATTGCTCGACACGACCGAGCCGAGGGTGTCGAACACCGCCTGACCCCAGGGGTTCATCTTCTCCTGCTGGTCCCCCGGCAGGTATCCGAGCTCTTGCCCGCCCACCGCGAACAGCGGCCGGAAGACGATGATCTTCCGCTGCTGCTGGCGTTCCAGCACCGCCTCCAGCGCCGCGCACAGCGCCAGCGCGGACTTGCCGGTGCCGGCGCGTCCGCCCAGCGAGATGATGCCCACTTCCGGGTCCAGGAGCAGGTCGATGGCGATGCGCTGTTCCGCCGAGCGGCCGTGGAGCCCGAAAACGTCCCGGTCGCCGCGCACGAGGCGGAACTCGCCCTCGCCGATGACGCGTCCGAGCGCGGATCCCCGTTCGGAGTGGACGATGAGCCCGGTGTTCACCGGCAGCCCCCGGACGTCCTCGCTGACGGCCACTTCGCTCTCGTAGAGATCGCTGATGTCGTCGCCCGACACGTCGATCTCGGAGATGCCGGTCCAGCCCGAGTCGACGGCCTGCTCCGCGAGGTACTCCTCCGCGGTGATGCCGAGCGACGCCGCCTTGACGCGCATGGGCAGGTCCTTCGAGACGACGGTGACCTCCTGTCCGTCCTTCGCGATGTTCATCGCGACGGCGAGGATGCGGCTGTCGTTGTCGCCGAGTCGCATGCCCGAGGGCAGCACCGAGGCATCGGTGTTGTTGAGCTCGACGCGCAGCGTCCCGCCCTCACCGACGGGAACCGGGAAGTCGAGCCGGCCGTGCTCGACCCGGAGCTCGTCGAGGTGGCGCAGCGCTTGCCGGGCGAAGTAGCCGATCTCGGGATCGTGCCGCTTGCCTTCGAGCTCCGTGATCACCACGACGGGGATCACGACGCTGTGCTCGGCGAAGCGGAAGAACGCCCGTGGATCGCTGAGCAGAACCGATGTGTCGAGAACGTAGGTGCGCAGATCCTGATCGGACTCCGCGACGTCCTCGAGATGCCGACTGCGCTGCTCGTGTGGTGCTCGTGTGGTCACAACCCACTCCCGCCCCGGGTGTTTCACCCGGCAGTCACGAGTCGACCAGGGT
>JAQZBG010000235.1 GCA_029239165.1 Microbacterium sp.
GATCGTGGCGCCCGCGACCGCGAACTCGATCGCGAAGATCACCGCCGGTCTCGCCGACGACCTGCTGGGAACGACACTGCTCGCCACCGAGGCGCCGGTACTGATCGCCCCGGCCATGCACGCCGAGATGTGGCGGAACAAGGCCACGCAGGCGAACATCACGACGCTGCGGGAGCGCGGCGTGCACCTGGTGGGCCCCGCCGACGGAGAGCTCGCCGGTGGCGACAGCGGCCCCGGTCGCATGTCGGAGCCCGACGAGATCTTCGCCGCCGCCCAGGTGCTGCTGGCTCCCCGCGACCTCACCGGGGTGCGCGTCGTCGTCTCGGCTGGTGGTACCCGAGAGCCGATCGACCCCGTGCGCTTCCTCGGCAACCGCTCCAGCGGCAGACAGGGGGCGGCCCTCGCCGCCGAGGCCGCCGCCCGCGGGGCCGAGGTGACCCTGGTCGCCGCGAACATCGCCGGCGACGTGCTCGCCGAGGTACGGCATCCGTCGATCCGCGTCGTCCCCGTCGGCACGGCGGCGCACCTCGCCGAGACGATGAAGCGCGAGGCCGCGGATTCCGACGTGATCGTGATGGCTGCGGCCGTCGCCGACTATCGGCCGGTGGAGGTCTCGGAACGCAAGCTCACCAAGGAGGCCGGGGGAGTGCCGGCCATCGAGCTGGTCGAGAACGAGGACATCGTCGCGGCGCTGGCTGCGGCCAGGCAGCCGGGACAGCTCGTCATCGCCTTCGCCGCGGAGACGCCGGAGGACGAGGCCGAACTCCTCGCCCGTGCTCGCCGCAAACAGCAGCGCAAGGGGGTCGACCTGCTCGTCGTGAACGAGGTCGGCTGGGAGCGCGGCTTCGAGAGCGCCGAGAATGCCGTGCACATCCTCGGCCAGAACGGTGTGGACGCCGGCACGGCATCCGGGTCCAAACGGGCGGTCGCCGCCGCCGTCTGGGACGCCGTGCAGCGGGAGCGCTGAAAACGAGGAGATGCTAAACTTGAGTCAACACCACTCAACTTTGATCCCGTCGTTCGATCCGGCCGGCGGGAGACGACCATAAGGAGCATCTCCAGGAGGAGCGCATGAGCAACCCGCAGACCGGCAACCAGAACCAAGACCAGCAGTCCGCCCTCGAGCAGTTCGGCATCAACCTGACCGATCGTGCCCGCGAGGGAAAGCTCGACCCGGTGATCGGACGCGACAGCGAGATCCGTCGCGTCAGCCAGGTTCTCACCCGTCGCACCAAGAACAACCCCGTGCTGATCGGTGAGCCCGGCGTCGGCAAGACCGCCGTCGTCGAAGGCCTCGCCCAGCGCATCGTCGCCGGCGACGTCGCCGAGTCGCTGAAAGACAAAGAGCTGGTCACGCTCGACATCTCGGCTCTCGTGGCCGGCGCCATGTACCGCGGGCAGTTCGAGGAGCGGCTGAAGCAGGTCCTCAAGGAGATCACCGAATCCGACGGCCAGGTCATCACGTTCATCGACGAGCTGCACGTGCTGATGGGCGCGGGCGGCGGTGAGGGTTCCGTCGCGGCCTCCAACATGCTGAAGCCGATGCTCGCCCGCGGCGAGCTGCGCCTGATCGGGGCGACCACGCTCAACGAGTACCGCGAGTTCATCGAGAAGGATGCCGCACTCGAGCGCCGCTTCCAGCAGGTGTACGTCGGTGAGCCCACGGTCGAGGACACCATCGCGATCCTCCGCGGCCTCAAGGGGCGCTATGAGGCGCACCACGGTGTGACGATCTCCGACAGCGCCCTCGTCGCCGCAGCCGCGCTGTCGAATCGGTACCTTCCCGCGCGCCAGCTGCCCGACAAGGCGATCGACCTGATCGACGAGTCGATGTCGCGGCTCAAGATGGAGATCGACTCCTCGCCGGTCGAGATCGACCAGCTCAAGCGCCAGGTCGACCGGCTGAAGCTGGAGGAGCTGGCCCTCAAGCGCGAGAAGGACGCCGCGTCGAAGGAACGTCTCGGCACCCTCCGCGAGCACCTCGTCGAGATGGAGAAGGAGCTCGCGGGGCTCGAAGCCCGCTGGGCGCGCGAGCGGCAGGGGCTCAACCGGGTCGGTGAGCTCAAGAAGCAGCTCGACGATGCGATCACCCAGCGTGACCTCGCGATGCGCAACGCCGACTACACGAAGGCCTCGAAGCTGGAGTACGAGACCATCAAGCGCCTGGAGCGCGACATCGCCGAAGCCGAGCAGGCCGAGGCCGCGACGCCCGCCGAACCGCGCATGGTCAACGAGCAGGTCACCGAAGAGGACATCGCCGCGGTGATCGCCGCGTGGACCGGCATCCCCGTCGGACGCCTGCTGCAGGGCGAGAGCGAGAAGCTCCTGCACCTCGAGAGCGAGCTCGGCAAACGGCTGATCGGGCAGAAGGATGCCGTGAAGGCGGTGTCGGACGCCGTGCGCCGGTCGCGTGCCGGCATCAGCGACCCCGGCCGACCGACCGGCTCGTTCCTGTTCCTCGGGCCCACCGGTGTCGGCAAGACCGAGCTGGCCAAAGCGCTCGCGGAGTTCCTGTTCGATGACGAGCACTCCATGGTGCGTATCGACATGTCGGAGTACGGCGAGAAGCACTCGGTGTCCCGGCTCGTCGGCGCCCCTCCGGGATACATCGGCTACGAGCAGGGCGGTCAGCTGACCGAGGCCGTGCGGCGTCGTCCGTACAGCGTGATCCTGCTCGACGAGGTCGAGAAGGCCCACCCCGAGGTGTTCGACATCCTGCTGCAGGTACTCGACGACGGTCGGCTCACCGACGGTCAGGGTCGCACGGTCGATTTCTCGAACGTGATCCTGATCCTCACGTCGAACCTCGGCTCCCCGATCCTCATCGATCCGGTGCTGTCGCCCGAGGTCAAGCGCGAGCAGGTGATGGCGCTCGTGCGGCAGGCGTTCCGTCCGGAATTCCTGAACCGTCTCGATGACATCGTCATGTTCTCGGCTCTGAGCGAAGACGACCTCGCGCAGATCGTCGAACTCTCGGTCGACCAGCTGCACGACCGTCTGAAGGACCGTCGACTCACGCTCGCCGTCACGCCGGATGCCCGCTCGTGGCTCGCCGAGCGCGGGTACGACCCGATGTTCGGTGCCCGACCGTTGCGCCGGCTCATCCAGAGCGAGGTGCAGAACAAGCTGGCGACCGCGCTGCTCTCGGGCGGGGTGAAGGACGGCGACACCGTGCGGGTGGACGTGGCCGCCGACGGGGCGGGTCTCGTGCTCACCTCGACGACGCCCGAACCTGCGCCGGGGGATGAGGACGACGTGATCGAGGCGGAGCTGCTCGAGGACTGAGCGGTGAGTTCTCCTTCATCTCGGGAGGGGGGCTCGTGCGCAGCGATCAGGCCCGGGATGCGGCGGCGAGAGCCTTCCCGGTGAGCGAATCGTCGTCGCGTGCGATCTGCGCCGGGGTGCCGGTGAAGATCAGCCGACCGCCGTCGGATCCGGCGCCCGGGCCGATGTCGATGACGTGATCCGCGCGCGCGACCACGCGCAGGTTGTGCTCGACGACGACCAGCGTCGCACCATCCTCGAGCAGGTCGTCGAAGAGGGTGTTGATCGTGTCGACGTCGTTCGGATGCAGACCCGACGTGGGTTCGTCGAGGATGATGCGGTCAGCGGGGTCGCGCCGCGGATCGCTGAGATGCCGGGCGAGGAGCAGTCGCTGCTTCTCGCCTCCCGAGAGGGTGTCGAGCGATCGGCCGACCGGGATGTAGCTGAGACCGGTGCGCTGCACCCAGTCCAGCGCCGAGACCACATCGGGATGCGAGGAGAACAGCGCGCTCGCCTCGGCGGGTGTCGATGCGAGGACGTCGGCGATCGACGCGCCGTCGACCTGCACGCCGAGCGCGGTCGGGTTGAAGCGCAGGCCGCCGCAGGCGTCGCACGGCAGCGAGACGTCATCGAGGAACGCGAGCTCGGTCGTGATGTGCCCGCGCCCGCGGCAGGTGGGGCAGGCTCCGCGCGAGTTGAAGCTGAACCAGGAGGGATCGAGACCCGATGCGGCGGCGAACACCTCGCGCACCGTGTCGGCGATCCGCAGGATGCTCAGTGTCGTCGACCGCGCTCCGCCGCGCAGCGGATCCTGTCCGACGACCGTGAACTCCGGACACTGCCGCGGCAGCTCCACCGTGGCCAACGAGCTCTTTCCCGAGCCCGCGACCCCCGTGACCGCGGTGAGCACGCCGAGCGGGATGTCGACGTCGAACCCGCGCAGGTTGTGTGATCGCGCGTCCTTCACGGTGACGCGGCCCGAAGGTTCCCTGGTGGCCGCGCGGATCGCCAACGGCTCGGCGAGCACCCGTCCCGTCAGCGTCTGGCTGCCGCGCAGAGCTTCGGGCGTGCCCTCGAACTGCACGATGCCACCGGCGGAGCCCGCTCCCGGCCCGAGGTCGATCACGTGGTCGGCGACCGCGATCACCTGCGGGTGGTGCTCGACGACGAGGATCGTGTTGCCCGCATCGCGCAGCCGCTGCAGCAGGGCCACGAGGCGCTGGATGTCGGCGGGGTGCAGCCCGGTGCTCGGCTCGTCGAACACGTAGGTGACGTCGGTGAGCGCGCTGCCGAGATGCCGCACGATCTTGACGCGCTGCGCCTCGCCGCCGGACAGGGTCGATGACTCTCGGTCGAGCGTGAGGTAACCCAGCCCGACCGAGAGCAGGGCGTCGAGCACATGACGGATGCCCTCGACCGCGGGTGCCACGCGCGGGTCGTCGAACTCCTCGAGCAGCGCGTGCAGTTCGGCCACCGGCATCCGCATCCAGTCCACGATCGAACGGCCGTCGATGAGGCTCGCGCGTGCCGCCTCGTTCACCCGCGCACCCGCGCAGTCCGGGCAGGTGTGGTGGGTCACGAGCAGGTCGAGTTCTTCGCGCACCTGAGGGGACATCTTCACCGGGCGCTGCTTCAGGAACACGTCGCGCATGCGGGTGATCACGCCGTCGAACCGGGCGCTCTGCGGGAACCGCGGATCCGGGTCCTCGAGCTTGAGCTTGTCGGCGTAGAGGAACTGGTCCATCTCTTCGGCCGTGTAGTCCTTGAGCGGCTTCTCGCGGTCGAACAGCCCGCAGTAGGCGAACCGCTTCCACCGGTACACGCCCGGACGGAACAGGCTGAACCGCACCGGCCCTTCGTCGATGTTCTTCTCGGGGTCGATCAGCGCGTCGATGTCGATGTCGTACACG
>JAQZBG010000236.1 GCA_029239165.1 Microbacterium sp.
GCCAGGGAATACGGGCGCCCTCGAAACTGTCGGAAAGGGCATGAACGTGTCGGAATTGCAGTGGGATGAGATCGATCGGCGCGCGGTGGACACCGCTCGAATCCTGGCGGCCGATGCCGTCGAGAAGGTCGGTAACGGTCACCCCGGCACGGCCATGAGCCTCGCTCCGGCCGCGTACCTCCTCTACCAGCGCGTGCTGCGCCACGACCCGACCGACGTCGACTGGTTGGGGCGCGACCGCTTCATCCTCTCGGCGGGACACTCCTCGCTCACGCAGTACGTCGAGCTGTACCTCGGCGGCTTCGGCCTGGAGCTCGACGACCTCAAGGCGCTGCGCACCTGGGGTTCGCTGACCCCGGGACACCCCGAGTACGGCCACACCAAGGGTGTCGAGATCACCACCGGCCCTCTCGGCCAGGGCCTCGCATCCGCGGTCGGCTTCGCCTACGCCGCCCGCTACGAGCGCGGTCTCTTCGATCCCGAGGCGGCCCCGGGCACCAGCCCGTTCGACCACTTCGTCTACGTGGTCGCCGGCGACGGCGACCTGCAGGAGGGCGTGACCAGCGAGGCATCCTCGCTCGCAGGCCACCAGCAGCTCGGCAACCTGATCGCCATCTACGACTCCAACCAGATCTCGATCGAGGACGACACGAACGTCGCCTTCACCGAGGATGTCGCGAAGCGCTACGAGGCCTACGGCTGGCAGGTGCAGGTCGTCGACTGGAAGAAGACAGGCGAGTACGTCGAGGACGTCGCAGAGCTGCACGCCGCGATCGAGGCGGCCAAGGGCGAGACCTCGAAGCCGTCGCTCATCATCCTCAAGACCATCATCGGATGGCCGTCGCCGGGCAAGCAGAACTCCGGCAAGATCCACGGCTCGGCGCTCGGCGCCGACGAGCTGGCCGCCACGAAGAAGGTCCTCGGGTTCGACCCCGAGAAGACCTTCGCCGTCGCGGATGATGTGCTCGCACACACCCGTGGTCTCGCGGCTCGTGCCGCCGAGGCCCGTGCCGCCTGGCAGGAGTCCTTCGACGCCTGGGCTGCGGCGAACCCCGAGAAGAAGGCGCTGCTCGACCGCCTCGAGGCGCAGGAGCTTCCCGCCGACATCACGGCCGCACTCCCGGTGTTCGAGTCCGGCAAGGAGGTCTCCACCCGCGCCGCATCCGGACAGGTCATCAACGCCCTCGCCGCCGAGCTCCCCGAGCTGTGGGGCGGTTCGGCAGACCTCGCCGAGTCGAACCTCACCACCATCAAGGGTGCGCCGTCGTTCATCCCCGCCGAGTGGTCGACCCATGAGTGGTCGGGCAACCCGTACGGACGGGTGCTGCACTTCGGCATCCGCGAGCACGCCATGGGTGCGATCGTCAACGGCATCGTCCTCCACGGAAAGACACGCGCGTTCGGCGGTACCTTCCTGATCTTCAGCGACTACATGCGTCCCTCGGTCCGTCTCGCGGCGCTCATGAACATCCCGAGCATCTTCGTCTGGACCCACGACTCCGTCGCCCTCGGTGAGGACGGACCGACGCACCAGCCGATCGAGCAGCTCGCGACGCTGCGCGCGATCCCGAACTTCACGGTCGTCCGGCCCGCCGACGCGAACGAGACCTCGGCCACCTGGCTCGAGATCCTCCGTCGCCACGAGGGACCGGCCGGCATCGCGCTGACCCGCCAGAACATCCCGGTGTTCGAGCGCGGCGATGGTGCTGCGTCCGGCGACACGTTCGCTTCGGCGGACAACGCGGCGAAGGGCGCCTACGTCCTCGCCGAGGCTCCGAACGGCACGCCAGATGTCATCATCATCGCAACCGGCTCGGAAGTGCAGCTCGCCGTGAACGCCCGTGAGGCACTCGCCGCCGAGGGCGTGAACGTCCGCGTGGTCTCCGCTCCGTCGCTGGAGTGGTTCGACGAGCAGGACGAGGCATACCGCGAGAGCGTGCTGCCCGCGTCCGTCACTGCTCGCGTCTCCGTGGAGGCGGGCTCCGTGCTCTCCTGGCGCGGAATCGTGGGCGACCGTGGCCGCTCGGTCGGCATCGACCACTTCGGCGCCTCCGCCGACTACAAGACCCTGTTCGAGAAGTTCGGCATCACGACCGAGGCCGTCATCGCGGCCGCACGCGAGACCATCGCCGCAAACAGCACCAAGGAGAACGCATGAGCACCCCCACCGCACAGCTCGCCGCCGCAGGTGTCAGCATCTGGCTCGACGACCTCTCCCGCACCCGCATCGACTCCGGCAACCTCGCCGAGCTGATCTCGTCGCGCAACGTCGTCGGGGTCACGACGAACCCGACCATCTTCGCGAACGCGATCACCGACAAGAGCAACACGTCCTACGACGCGCAGGTCACCGAACTCGCGGCCTCCGGTGCCAGCGCCGAGGAAGCCGTGTTCGCCGCAACCACCCAGGACGTCGGCGCCGCGCTCGATGTGTTCCGTCCGGTCTGGGAGGCCTCCGGGCATGTCGACGGCCGCGTCTCGATCGAGGTCTCCCCCGACCTCGCCCATGACACCGCGGGCACCGTCGCGCAGGCCAAGGAGCTGTGGGCCAAGATCGACCGCCCCAACCTCCTCGTCAAGATCCCGGCGACCAAGGCAGGGCTTCCGGCCATCACCGAGGCCATCGCGACCGGCATCAGTGTCAACGTCACGCTGATCTTCAGCCTCGAACGCTACGCCGAGGTCATCGACGCCTACCTGACCGGTCTGGAGCGCGCGCACAGCGCCGACTTCGACCTGTCGAGCATCCACTCGGTCGCCTCGTTCTTCGTGTCGCGCGTCGACACCGAGACCGACAAGCGGCTGTCGGCGATCGGCACCCCCGAGGCTGAGGCGCTCAAGAGCAAGGCCGGGCTCGCCAACGCTCGCCTCGCCTACGAGCTCTTCGAGCAGAAGTTCGCGGAGAAGCGCGCACAGGACCTGATCAAGATCGGAGCGAACCTGCAGCGTCCGCTGTGGGCCTCCACCGGCGTCAAGGATCCCGCACTTCCCGACACGCTGTACGTGACCGAGCTGGTCGCCGACGGCGTGGTGAACACCATGCCCGAGAAGACCCTCGAGGCGACGTTCGACCACGGCGTCATCACCGGTGACACCATCACGGGCGGGTACGCAGAGGCGCACCAGGTGTTCGACGACCTCGCCGCCGTCGGCATCGACCTGGTCGACGTCACCCAGGTCCTGGAGGACGAGGGCGTCGCGAAGTTCATCGACTCGTGGCACGACCTCCTGTCGCAGGTGGCAGACGCGCTGGAGGCACAGCGATGACATTCTCCATCCACGCGTCGGGCGCGGCACGGGCCGCGATCGATGAGACCGTGCCCAGCCTGGTCCACGATCTCGTCGCCTCGCGCATCACCGGAGGTGACACCACCCTCTGGGGTGCGGCAGCCGAGGCCGAGGCCGCCGTGCGACTCGGCTGGGTCGAGGCCGTCTCGATCTCGCGCCCGCTGGTGGCGGAGATCGTGGCGCTGCGGGCCGAGCTGAATGCCAAGGGCGTCACTCGCGTGGTGCTCGCGGGCATGGGCGGGTCCTCGCTCGCCCCCGAGGTCATCGCGCAGACCGCCGGTGTGCCGCTGACGATCCTCGACTCCACGGCCCCCGGCCAGGTGCTCGCCGCCCTTGACGAGGGCCTCGCAGACACCGTGCTCGTCGTCTCGTCGAAGTCGGGCTCCACCGTCGAGACCGACTCGCAGCGCCGCACCTTCGAGGCGGCGTTCCGCGACCTCGGAATCGATCCGGTGGAGCGCATCGTCGTCGTCACCGACCCGGGATCGCCGCTGGACGTCTCGGCTCGCGAGGCGGGATATCGCGTCTTCAATGCGGACCCGAACGTGGGCGGCCGTTACTCGGCGCTCACCGCTTTCGGCCTGGTGCCTTCGGGGCTCGCCGGCGTCGACATCGACGAGCTGCTGAACGAGGCCGAGGCCTCTTCGCTCGAGGTCGCCGTCGACTCCGCCGAGAACCCGGCTCTCCGCCTCGGCGCCGCGATCGCCGCGACGAACCCGCGACGCGACAAGCTCGGTCTGATCACCGACGGCACGCACATCAAGGGCCTGCCGGACTGGATCGAACAGCTCATCGCCGAGTCCACCGGCAAGGAAGGCACCGGCATCCTCCCGGTGGTCCTCCTGCCGGTCTCCCCCGAGCTCGATCCGGTACCCGCCGACCTGCAGATCGTCCGCCTGGTCGACGATGCCAACGAGTTCCACCTGCGCGAGCGGCACGAGGGCGAGATCCTCGTCAGCGGCAGCCTGGGCGCGCAGCTCATCGTCTGGGAGTACGCGACCGCGATCGCCGGTCACCTGCTCCGGATCAATCCGTTCGACCAGCCCGACGTCGAGTCGGCGAAGATCGCCGCCCGCGGTCTCCTCGACGCCCGACCGGAGCCGACTGCTCCGGCCTTCGTCGAGAACGGTGTCGAGGTTCGCGTGTCCGACACCGCCCTCGCCGCCTCCGGCACTGTGGAGGGCGTGCTCGATGCGCTCTGGGCGCAGCTTCCCGCCGACGGCTACGTGTCCATCCAGGCCTACGTCAACCGACTCGAGGTTCCGCAGCTCCAGGGACTGCGCGAACTCGTCGCGGCGGATTCGGGTCGTCCGACCACCTTCGGCTGGGGGCCGCGGTTCCTGCACTCGACCGGCCAGTACCACAAGGGCGGACCGGCGCAGGGCGTGTTCCTCCAGATCCTCGAGCGCACCGACGTCGATCTCGAGATCCCGGACCGCCCGTTCACCTTCGGGCAGCTCATCCAGGCTCAGGCTGCCGGTGACGCGGCCGTCCTCGCCGAGCACGGCCGCCCGGTCGTCACGCTGACGATCACCGAGTCCTCCGACGACGTGCTCGCCCTCTTCGAAGCCGCACAGAAGTAACAGCAGGAGAATCCCCCACCCATGTCTGTTCCCATCTCGCGCGGGCACAACCCGCTGCGTGACCCCGATGACCGCCGTCTCAACCGGATCGCGGGGCCCAGTGCTCTCGTGATCTTCGGCGTCACCGGAGATCTCTCACGCAAGAAGCTGATGCCCGCGGTCTATGACCTCGCCAACCGCGGTCTGCTCCCGCCGGGGTTCGCCCTCGTCGGATTCGCCCGCCGCGACTGGGAGGACCAGGACTTCGCCCAGGTCGTCTATGACGCGGTCAAGGAGCACGCCCGCACGCCGTTCCGCGA
>JAQZBG010000237.1 GCA_029239165.1 Microbacterium sp.
CAGGTCGGCAAGGCGTTCCGCAACGAGATCACCCCCGGCAACTTCATCTTCCGCACCCGCGAGTTCGAGCAGATGGAGATCGAGTTCTTCACGCCGCCGGCTGAGGCGCAGGAGTGGTTCGAGCACTGGGTCGCGGCCTGCTGGGACTGGTTCATCGACCTGGGCATCGACCCCGAGAACATGCGTCAGTTCGACGTGCCCGAGGATGACCGCGCGCACTACTCGGCCGGCACGATCGACGTCGAGTACAAGTTCGGGTTCGCCGGCAAGGAGTGGGGCGAGCTCATGGGCGTCGCCAACCGCACCGACTACGACCTCTCCAGCCACAGCGAGGCGTCCGGCCAGAGCCTCACGTATTTCGACCAGGCCACGGGCGAGCGCTACACCCCGTACGTGATCGAGCCGTCGTTCGGCCTCACCCGCGCGATGATGGCCTTCCTCGTGGACGCGTACCGCGAGGAGCAGGTGCCCAACGCCAAGGGCGGGACCGACGTGCGCACGGTGCTCAAGCTCGACCCGCGCCTCGCCCCGGTCAAGGCCGCTGTGCTGCCGCTGTCGCGCAATGAGAAGCTGTCGCCGCTCGCCCGCGAGGTCGCCGACACGCTCCGCAGCTCCTGGGCCGTCGACTTCGACGACGCCGGCGCCATCGGCCGCCGCTACCGCCGACAGGACGAGATCGGCACCCCGTTCTGCGTCACGGTCGACTTCGACTCGCTCGATGACCGTGCCGTCACGGTGCGCGACCGCGACACGATGGCGCAGGAGCGCGTCTCGATCGACGAGCTGCACGCGTACCTCGCCGAGCGCCTGCGCGGCGCCTGAGTTCGCAGAGTTTCGGACCCCGTCGGCCCCCGTGGCCGGCGGGGTCTTTCGTCGCTCCCGTCGGGATCCTCAGCCGCTGCCGGCGACGGCCCGCGCATATCGCTCGGAGAGCAGCTGCAGGCGTGGGATCAGCTCGGGCGGGCTCTCGACGGTGAAATCCATCATCAGCATCCCGATGTAGGCGGCCACGGTGTCGAGACTGTCGGCACCCGTGACGAGGATGCAGTGCTCGTCGTCGACCGGTTCGACCACGCCGACCGCGGCATGGATGCGGTCGAGCACGGAGGAGGCCGGCGCGTCGATCCGCAGGCGTGCGTGCACCTTCCACCCGCTCACCGCGATGGTCCGCATCGCGAACGCCGTGTAGTCCCCACCGGGCAGCGGCTGCGGATCGAAGCGCCGATGCGTGGGCATCCGCAGCGCCATCCAGTCGACACGGTAGGTTCCCCACTCGTCGGTCTGGGGGTCGCGCGCCACGAGGTACCAGCGCCGCACCCAGGTGAGCAGCCGGTACGGCTCGACCAGCACGGGCGCTCCGTCGTAGTCGAACCGCAGCCACTCCGCATCGCGGATCGCGCGCGCGATGGCCTGCAACGCCGCGGCGTCGACCTCGGGATCCGGGGCGTCGGTGTCGTTGTTCTCGGGCGCGCGGTCGACGCTCGAACGCAGGGCGTCGACCGTGGGGCGCAGGTGCGAGGGCAGCACCTGCTCGAGCTTGGCGAGGGCTTTGGCTCCCGACTCGGCGATCCCGGAGATGCCGGCCGCTGCCCGGAGTCCGACCGTGACCGCGACCGCCTCCTCGTCGTCGAGCAGCAGCGGCGGTAGCTTGCCCCCCGCTCCCAGCCGATAGCCGCCGATGGAACCCCGCGTGGCATCGACCGGATAGCCGAGGTCACGCAGCCGCTCGATGTCATGTCGCACTGTGCGCGACGAGACGCCGAGGCGTACGGCGAGGTCGCTGCCGGAGCGTTCGGGTCCGGTCTGCAGCAGGGCCAGCAGCGCGAGCAGACGTGCGGTCGGATCGGCCATCGGAACTCCTCGGAAGTCGCCCTTTCATTAGGAACGAATCCAACCTAATGCGCTCGTACCTTCGAGATATGGAAAACACGACGCTCACCTTCCGCCCCTTCACCGTCTCGGTCTCCGCTGCCGAGGTCGCCGATCTCCAGGATCGCCTCGCCCGCACCCGACTTCCGCAGCCGTCGCCGACCGACGACTGGGACGCCGGCACCCCCAACTCCTATCTCCGCGAGGCCGTCGCCACCTGGCGCGACTTCGACTGGGCTGCCGCCCAGGAGCGGATCAACGCCCACCCGCACTTCACCACCGACATCGACGGTCAGACGATCCACTTCCTCCACGTCCGCTCGGCCCACGAGGGCGCGACGCCGTTGCTCCTCGCCCACACCTACCCCGGCTCCTCCATCGACTACCTCGATCTGATCGACCGGCTCGTGGACCCGGTGGCCCACGGCGGCCGTGCCGAAGACGCCTTCGACGTCGTGATCCCGGATGCTCCCGGCTACGGCTTCTCGCAGCCCCTGGCGTCGGCCGGCTGGACGGTCGCTCGCGTCGCCGCCGCCTACGACCGCCTCATGCGCGGACTCGGCTACGACAGCTACGGCATCCACGGCTCCGACAACGGCGCGATGGTCGCTCGAGAGCTGGGGCTGCTCGAGCCGGCGGGCTTCCTCGGGTTGCACGTGCTGCAGCTGTTCTCCTTCCCCTCGGGCGACCCGGCGGAGTTCGAGAAGCTCGAGCCCGCCGACTACGCCGGCCTCGAGCACATGCAGTGGTTCCAGTCGGTCGGCGGGTACAACACGATGAACGCCTCCCGTCCGCAGACGGTGTCGGTCGGGCTCAGCGATTCCCCGGTCGGGCTGCTCGCGTACAGCGAGTTGTTCAACTCGTTCGGCAACGGCACCTCGCTCGTGCCGCTGGAGAAGATCCTGCTCGAGGTCAGCGTGAACTGGTTCGCCAACGCCGCCTCCGGCATGAGCCGCAGCTACCTGGAGAACGCCAGAGCGGATGCGGCGACCGACGGCGCCGAGCCGCGGATCAACGCTTCGCGGACCGGTGTGGCTGTCTTCGCGGACGACTTCCAGACGATCCGGGTGTTCGCCGAGCGGGACAACTCGAACATCGTGCACTGGAGCCGCTTCGACGAGGGTGGGCACTTCGCCGCCCTGGAGCGCCCTGACGTGCTGGCCGCCGACATCCGCGCGTTCTTCTCCCCGTCCTGAACCCGCCCCGGGCCGATCCGCCCCTGACGGCCGAACCGCCCCCGTACGTGCGCACGTGCGGGGGCGGTTCGATGCGAAAGGGGTGGTTCGTCGGTGCGGGCGGGGCTCGCGTGTCAGCCGGTGACGGTGAGCTGCACCTCGGGGGTGCCGCCGGCCTCGACCCAGGCGAGGGATCGTTCGAGGATGCCGCGCAGCACGTCGAGGTCGACCTGCTCGAGGTCCTTGATGTACAGGCAGCCCGCCCCTGTGGTGTGCGGGCCGAGCTCGGCGAGTGCCTCGGTGTGTGCGCCGACCCCGTCGAAGAGATAGATCGTGGTCGCCGCCTTGCGGGGTGCGAAGCCGAGAATCCCGCTGTCGCCCTCGGTGCCGGTGGGGTAGCGGTAATGGCATGAGCCGAATCCGATGATCGTGCCCCAGGTCTGCGGCTCGCGGCCGGTGATCTCCTGCATGAGCGCCGTCAGGGTCTCTGCATCCCGACGCCGGGCGGCAGGGGACGAGCGGGCGATGAGCCCCGCGACGTCATCGCCCGTCGGCTTCACTTCGACTCTTTCGCCGCGGCCTTCATGGCCTTCTTGTGCTCGCGCACCTTGGCGAGCGAGTCGGGCGAGACGATGTCGGCGACGCTGCGGTACGAGCCGTCTTCGCCGTATGCACCCGCGGCCTCGCGCCAGCCCGCGCCGGCGAAGCCGTACTGCTTGCCGAGGAGCGCCAGGAAGATCTTCGCCTTCTGCTCGCCGAATCCGGGGAGTGCCTTCAGCCGCTTCAGCACCTCGGGTCCGTCCGGGTCGCCCTCGGTCCAGAGTGCGGCGGCGTCGCCGTCCCAGTCATCCACGAGGGTCTGGCACAGCGTCTGCACGCGCGTCGCCATGGACCCTGGGAACCGATGCACGGCGGGGGTCTGCTGGAACGCTGCGAGGAACTCATCCGGTGCCATGTGCGCGATGGTGGCGGCGTCGGACGCGCCGGTGCGCTGTTCGATCTTGAGCGGACCGGCGAACGCGGTCTCCATCGGGACCTGCTGGTCGAGCAGCATGCCCACCAGCAGCGCGAGCGGATTGTCGGTCAGGAGGGCGTCGGCGGCGGTGTCTCCGGTGATGTGAAGGGCCATGCCTCCAGTGTCGCACCTGCCGTCGAGGCAGGCAGAAGGTGCGAGCGGGTCAGGCGGTGGCGGCGTCGTCTGCCGCGGAGGAGGCGGATTCCGCGGGCGCGATGCCGTACAGGGTGGCGAGTGCCGCGGCGAACTCGTCGGCGCGACCGGCTGCGGCGAGCTCGTGGGCGCGCACGGTCGGGGTGTGCAGGAGCACGCCGGAGAGGTGGCGCAGAGCCTGCTCCACCTTGCCGTCCTCGTCGCCGCGCGCACGAGCACGGTCGATCTCGCGCTCGAGCAGCTCGAAGATGTGGGAGCGCAGGGCCACGACGGACGGGGTCACGCTCTGGCGCGAGCCCACCACATGGAACGTCTCCGCGGCCTCGCGCACGACGCTGCGCGCAGCATCCGTCGCCTGCAGCTCTTCGAGCGGCGCGTGCAGCCGGATGGTCTCGAGGTCGAGCAGCGCGACACCCTCGAGTGCGGCGACGGCGGGATCGACGTTGCGCGGCATCCCCAGGTCGACCACGAGCCGGCTGTGGGCGCCGACCGGGCAGCCGGCTGCGGCGATGCCGACCGGAAGCTGCAGGTGCTCCGGGCCGAGCACGGGCTCCGTCGCGGTGGTGCAGGTGATCAGCAGGCTCGAGTGCGCGGCGGTGCGGGCGTATTCGTCGGCGGCGACCGGACGGATGCCGTGCTTCGCGGCGAACACGGCCGCGCGGCCGGAGGGGGAGTACACCGAGATGTCGACGGCGCCGCGCTCGCGGAGCGTGGCGAGGGTGACCGCCGCGTAGGCGCCGGTGCCGACCAGCAGCACGCGCTCGGTCGACCAGTCGGCGATACGACTGTCGGCCAGCTCGAGGGCGAGGCGCACGAGGGAGCGGCCGGCGCGGCCGAGCGCCGTGACGTTCTTGACCTTGCGCTGCGCCTGGCTCGCGCGTTGGAAGAGGCGCTCGAGCTCGGGCGAGGTCGTGCCGTCCTTGCGTGCGGACTTCAGTGCACGGCGCACCTG
>JAQZBG010000238.1 GCA_029239165.1 Microbacterium sp.
GACCTTGAAGCGCGCGAAGTCCGTCACGGTGATACCGGCGTCCTTCGCCACCTGGGCGACAGAGAGCTTGTTGTCCTTGGCGTAGTCCTGCTCGAGCAGGGCGACCTGCTTGATGAAAGCGGAGACACGGCCCTCGACGATCTTCGGGAGAGCCGCTTCCGGCTTCCCCTCGTTGCGAGAGATCTCGGTGACGATCTCGCGCTCCTTCTCGACCGCGTCAGCCGGCACGTCCGCGCGGGACAAGTACGACGGGTTCGCGAACGAGATGTGCTGGGCGATGCTGCGCGCGGTCTCCGCGTCGTCACCCGAGTAGGCGACGACGACGCCGATCTGCGGCGGCAGGTCCTTGCTCGTGCGGTGCAGGTAGACCTCGACCTTGTCGCCTGCGATCGTGCGCACTCGGCGCAGTTCGACCTTCTCGCCGATGATCGCGGCCTCTTCGGAAATGACCTGCTCGACGCTCTTGTCACCGGCAGATGCGGCGAGGGCGGCGTCGACCGAGTCGGCCTTGACCGCTGCAGCCGCATCGGCGACCTTGTCGGCCAGCGCGATGAAGCGCTCGTTCTTCGCGACGAAGTCGGTCTCGCAGGCGAGCTCGATAAGCGTCACAGCGCCATCCTGCTCGCGAGCGACGATCAGTCCCTCGCTGGTCGAACGGTCTGCGCGCTTCGCGTTGCCCTTCGCACCCTTGAGGCGCAGGATCTCGGTGGCCTTCGCGACGTCTCCGTCAGCCTCCTCGAGCGCCTTCTTGGTGTCGACCATTCCGGTGCCGAGCTGCTCACGCAGCGCCTTGAGGTCAGCGATGGTGAAGTTGGCCATGTGTGGTGGCTCCTTGCTTCGTTAGGTGTGTGTACGAGGGATTACTTGGCGTCAGCGGCCTCGGCGGCGGCGACCTCAGTGGTCTCCTCACCGGAAGCGGCGGCGATCGCCTCGTCGTTCGCCTCAACACCGGCCTCGTCGGCAGCGGTCTCGTCGGCGGCCGGCGTCTCGACGACAGCGTCAGCGTCGTCGGCGGTGGCGGTCTCAGCGGCGTCGGCGGACTCCTGAACCTCCGGAGCGGGAGTCTCGAGGAGCTCCTTCTCCCAGTCGGCCAGCGGCTCGGCATCGCCCGTCTCCGGGTTGTGCTTCTGCTGCAGGCCTTCGGCTGCGGCGTCGGCGATGATGCGGGTGAGCAGCGAGACGGAACGGATCGCATCGTCGTTGCCGGGGATCGGGTACTGGAAGTCGTCCGGGTCCGCGTTGGTGTCGAGGATGCCGATCACCGGGATGCCGAGCTTCTTGGCCTCATCGATGGCCAGGTGCTCACGCTTGGCGTCGACGACCCAGATGGCCGACGGCGTCTTCGTGAGGTTGCGAATACCACCGAGGGACTTGTGCAGCTTGTCGAGCTCGCGCTTCTTGAGAAGCAGCTCCTTCTTCGTGAAGCCGCTGTTCGCCGGGGTCTCGTAGTCGAGCTCTTCGAGCTCCTTCATGCGTGCGAGACGCTTGGAGATCGTCTGGAAGTTGGTCAGGAGTCCACCGAGCCAGCGCTGGTTCACGAAGGGCTGGCCGACGCGAGTCGCCTGCTCGGCGAGGATCTCCTGCGCCTGCTTCTTGGTGCCGACGAAGAGGATCGTGCCGCCGTGGGCGACGGTCTCCTTGACGAAGTCGTAGGCCTTGTCGATGTAGCCCAGCGACTGCTGCAGGTCGATGATGTGGATGCCGCTGCGCTCGGTGAGGATGAAGCGCTTCACCTTCGGGTTCCACCGACGGGTCTGGTGTCCGAAGTGCACGCCGCTGTCGAGCAGCTGGCGGATGGTGACCACAGCCATGGTCGTCTCCTGGTTCTGGCGCGGATCTGCGCCGTTGAGGTTGTCAAGCCGATCGGACGATCGGACTTCCTGGTGCCCGGCGCACATCCGCCTTCGGAGAGAAGGACCTGTGGATGTGGACGCCGCGGATGAACCGCTTTGGGCACGCGTAGTCACCCCGATATCGAGGTGCTCCCTCAGCATACAGGATGCGGCGGCGACACTCGCCCTGCACCGCTGGCTTCTCGAGCGAGTCGTGCACGCGCTTCGCCGAGCACCCCGTGTCACGCGCGCGACGGCCTGGACGAGAAGGCACGCTCGCCTCATGCGCACTCTCTTCAGAGCGGCTTCCGCCACGACCATCGCCCTTCTCATGTCGCTCGCCCTATACGCCTCCGGCGCATCTGCAGCCGCGGCGGCCACCGTGGACACACCGCACTGGCAATGGCCACTGACCGGCGCGCGGACCGTCATCGAACCGTTTCGGGCGCCGGCGCACGCTTATGGAGCCGGCCATCGCGGTGTGGATCTGGGATCCTCGACCAATGCTGCGGTCACCGCTCCCGCGGACGGGATCGTGGCTTTTCGGGGGACCGTCGTGGACCGCCCACTCCTCACCATCCGACACTCGGACGGGCTCGTCAGCACCTTCGAACCCCTGCGAACAACGCTCGAGCCGGGCGATGCCGTCTCGGCCGGGCAGGAGATCGGATTCATCGATGTCGGCGGCCATACTCCGGCGGGGGCGCTGCACCTCGGCGTACGAAGAGAGGGCACGTACATCAATCCGATGCTGCTCTTCGGCACTCTCCCGCGAGCTATCCTGCTGCCCTGTTGCGAGCCGTGATGACACCCGATCTGGAGCCCGCGAGGGAGGCCGACCGGGTCTGGGCCGACATCAGGCGCGGGGATGCGCCAGCCGGTAGGTAGCGGTCAGCCGTTCAGCGGAGACGTGCGTATAGATCTGGGTGGTGCCCAAGCTGGCGTGACCGAGTATCTCCTGGACGGCTCGCAGGTCCGCGCCGCCGTCGAGAAGATGAGTGGCCGCCGTGTGGCGCAGTGCATGCGGGCCGATGGTCTCCGCGCCGACGACCGGAGCGAGCACCCTGGCCACGAGTTCATAGACGGCTCGCGGGCCGATCGCGGCACCACGACTCCCCAGCATCACTGCGGGTGTGAACGTTCGCGCCCTCGCCACCAGGACGGGCCTGCCCCGACGAAGATATGCCTCCAACGCGTCCCGCGCCGGAACGCCGTACGGCACGACCCGTTCCTTGGCGCCCTTCCCGAGCACTCGGGCAGTACCTCGGTCCAGGTCGAGGTCGTCGACCTCGAGCCCACACAGCTCCGAGACGCGGATCCCGGAGCCGTAGAGCAGCTCGAGGATCGCGTGGTCGCGCAGAGCGATCGGATCCCCCATCTCGGCCGCAGCACGATGAGCATCGAGCAGTCCCGCCATCGCCTCGCGGGAAGCGACCGTGGGCAGCGTGCGCCCCTTCTTCGGCGCGATCAGCCGGAGGCTCGGGTCATGGGACACCAGCTCTCGCTCGTGCGCCCAGCCGAAAAAGGAGCGGGCCGCAGCGGCACGCCGCGCAAGCGTGGACCTGGCATCGCCACGTTGCGTGGCACGCCAGAGCCAATCCCTGAGGACCTCGAGGTCGACGTCCTCGAGGTCGACGCCGCCTGCCGACATCTGGAGGTCTCGAAGGTCGGACCGGTATGCCTTCACGGTCGCCGGCGAGAGCCGACGCACCCGTTCCAGGTGGTCGACGAACGCCTCAGTGGCGACCGCGAGATCCATGACTTCAGCATGCCCCCGTCGACCTCGTCCCCTCTTCAGCCTCGCCGCGACCTCCTCGGATGTCGCTCAGGTGTCGTGTGAACCGCGAGCGCGGTGCCACCCTTCCTCGTCGAGCGCGACGTCCCCCTCGAGGTGCAACAGCCCGAGGCACGACCGCACTCGGTCCGGCGACAGGCCAGACCGGCGGGCGATCTCCTCGACCGAGAGCCGCGACCTCGCACTCATGGCATCGAGGACCCGTATGCGGTTCGGATCTTGCTCCATCCGGTCGTCTCCCGGATGCTCAATCGGTCCCCACAGCTCGCGCACCTCTCGCGCGGAGGTCACGCACTGCGCGTCGTACTCCCGGAGCAGCCGGTGGCACCCCGCGGACGATGCCGAGGTCACCGGACCGGGAACCGCGCCGAGCGGACGCCCCAGTGTCGCAGCGTGCCCGGCGGTGTTCAATGAGCCGCTGCGCCACCCCGCTTCGACCACGACGGTCGCCTGCCCGAGCGCGGCTATCAGTCGATTCCTGGCGAGGAAGCGCCATTTGGTCGGGGCTGCGCCGCACGGCGGCTCGCTCACCACTGCCCCCTCGGCCGCGATCTGCTGCAGAAGTCTCTGATGACCGGCTGGGTAGGCCCGGTCGACTCCTCCGGCGAGGAAGGCGACAGTCGCTCCGCCGACACCGAGTGCTGCGCGGTGCACGGCGCCATCGATTCCGTATGCGCCGCCAGATACGATCACCGCCCCCGCGGCAGCAAGGTCCCCGCTGAGTTCCGCGGCGACATGTTCGCCGTAGCCGCTGGCGGCCCGCGCTCCGACCATCGCCACGCGCGGCTCCCGGACGAGCAGCTCGGCGTCTCCGCGCACCCAGAGTGCACTGGGCGCATGGGGACCGAGATCATCGAGGCTCCCCGGCCAGTGCTCGTCGCCCGGAATGACCAGCCGGGCTCCGACATCGAGGGCGCTTTCGAGAGCCTGTCGAACAGCGCGGGGATCAGCGCGAGCGCGCCATCGGATTCGTGCTTCGGCCAGCGCTCGCGTCGCCCGCCCGCTTGCAGCACCAGGGGGTATCAGCGATGCGACATCACCCAGAGCCACGGACAGTGCGCCCCCCGCGCCGAATGACTCGATCAGTGCGCCCGCTGCGACGTCTCCTGGTTCGGCGATCACACTCCACGCCGCGCGGGCGACGCATTCCGCGACAGCATCGCCGGAGTGTATGCGCCGGACTGCTGCGAGGGTCTCGGGGTCACCGAGCAGTTCGTCGAGCATCAGGACAGTCCTCTCCGCAGGTGCAACGCACGGCCGATCTCCTCTGGTCCAGGTCGTTCGATGCCCGCCAGGTCGGCCATCGTCCATGCGACCCTGAGCACTCGGTCATAGCCCCGCAGCGTCAGCGAGCCGCGTTCCAGCGCACGATCGAGTGGTGATCGACTCACCTGCGAAAGCCGCAGAGCACCCTGACGGAGCCAAGTCCCGGGCACGTCGGCATTGCGCCGCCACGGCGTACTGTTCCACCGTTGGGCCGCGCGCTCGCTCGCTGCA
The DNA here is from genome assembly GCA_029239165.1 of Microbacterium sp. Classification (GTDB taxonomy): domain Bacteria; phylum Actinomycetota; class Actinomycetes; order Actinomycetales; family Microbacteriaceae; genus Microbacterium. Next base: position 5,125 of record JAQZBG010000238.1, read on the forward strand.
AGGACTCGTGCCCGCGCCTGAGCC
>JAQZBG010000239.1 GCA_029239165.1 Microbacterium sp.
CGGCCGATGACGACGCCCTGGAAGACCTGGATACGAGAGCGGCTGCCCTCGGTGATGTTGACGTGAACCTTGACGGTGTCACCGGGGAAGAAGTCCGGGATGTCCGAACGAAGGGAAGCCGCGTCGACGGCGTCGAGGATCTGCATGATCATCTCTCTCTGCACCCGCCACAGGTCGCATGCATGTTTTCAAAGGAACAAGAAAGGAGTGAGCTGTACGGAGCGCGAGGCGTCCGCGGGCTCCCCTGTGGCAGAGCCGGTCACAGCACAAAGACCCATTCTGCCACGGATACCACGCCCGACCAAAACGCCGACCTCAGTCGCGGGTGTCGGTCTCCCGTACCACGATGATCTCGTGTGCACGCGTCGCTGGGGCGGGTTCGTCAACGGGCGGAATCGTGGACCAGGTGATGGTCTCACGCAGTCGCGTCCCGCTTCCCTTCGCCTCGTTCCAGAGCTGCCACAGCTGCAACCAGATGAGGGCGATGCCCGCGACGATCGCGCCGGTCAGCAACCACGGGAATGCGCCGTCGATGAAGAAGCCGACAGCGATCGTGAGTCCGTTCCAGACCGTGAAGCCGGCGACGTCCCACCACGACACGGCCCGCTCGATGCGGACGGACGGACGAGAGCGCGTCAGGAGCGTGAGCAGGAGCTGTCCGAGGAAGACGGACGGCATCGCGATGAGCAGCACCCAGAGGATGGACCAACCGCCTTGGAAGACTCCCCACCCCACCAGCAGCCACAGCGGCAGGAGGAACGCCGCCGGAAGGAGCCAGCGGAAGAAGGCCTGTCGCAACCACATGCTCAGATCGTACGACGAACACCGCTCCCCCGGCCCGGTGTTCGCTGAGAGCGGTCGGGGATTCCGCCACGCCGGATCAGGGAGAATAGAGAGGACGAGAGGACACCCCGATGATCGAACTGCGCACCCCTGCCGAGATCGATGAGATGCGCGCCGCAGGACGTTTCGTCGCCGAGACGCTGGCGACCCTGCGCGAGGAGACGAAGGTCGGGACGAATCTCCTCTCGATCGACCGCCGCGCACACGACATGATCCGCAAGGCCGGAGCCGAGTCCTGCTACATCGACTATCATCCCTCGTTCGGAGCGAGTCCGTTCGGCAAGGTGATCTGCACCTCGGTCAACGACGCCGTCCTTCACGGGCTCCCGCATGACTACACGCTGCGCGACGGCGACCTCGTCACCCTCGACTTCGCGGTGTCCGTTGACGGGTGGGTCGCCGACTCCGCGGTGTCGTTCGTCGTCGGCACTGCTCGCGAGGAGGATCTCCGACTCATCGACACCACCGAGCGTGCCCTCACCGCCGCGATCGGCACCGCAACAGTGGGCAATCGCATCGGCGACATCTCCGCGGCCGTCGCCGCCATCGCCCGCGGCGACGGGTACTCGATCAACACCGACTTCGGTGGACACGGGGTCGGTCGCACGATGCACGGAGACCCGCACGTCCCGAACGACGGGCGGGCCGGGCGAGGCTTTCCCCTGAGAGCAGGGTTGGTCCTCGCACTCGAACCCTGGTTCCTTGCGACGACGGACGAGCTGATCACGGACCCCGACGGATGGACCCTGCGCAGCGCCGACGGTTCCCGCGGCGCCCACTCGGAGCACACCATCGCAATCACGGAAGACGGCCCGATCATCCTGACCGACCGTTCGTTCCTCGGCGTGGAGTGACGACGGCTTCTCGCAGGATCGCAGGATCGCCGCGACTCAGCGGCGACGGTAGACGTAGACGTCCGTGATCTGCGGAAGCTCGAGTTCCGTTCTCCCTCGGGTTTCAGGGTGATCGTCCAGCACGTCCTCGATCGCCCGAAGCATCCGGCTCCGTGTGGCATCGTCGGCGACCAGCACACTGCTGACGGTCGACCATCGACGGAGATAGTGCTCGCGGGAGACGCGCTCCCGCCAGCGCAGCTCGTCATGACCCCAGAGGTCGAATCCGGGAAGCGCACTGTCGGCGCTGTCGGTGGTCGAATCCTGCTCGTGCACTGCCGGGTGCGCGATGCGATGCGCGGCACGGTCCCAACCGCACAACGGGTCCGAGTGATTCCAGAGCAGTCCCAACGTTCCCCCGGGAACCAAGACGCGTCCTATCTCCGCACAGGCGGTGTCGCGATCGAACCAGTGGAAGGCCTGGGCGACAGTGACGACGTCCATCGATGCGTCCGCGACCGGGATGAGCTCCGCTGTGCCGATCAGCGATTCCACGACGGGGAGTTTCGCGCGGAGCACCTGGAGCATGCGCTCGGACGGTTCGACCGCGACGACGCGTCGCGCCCGGTCGAGGAGAAGCTCCGTGAATTTCCCCGTTCCCGCACCGAGATCCAACACGGCAGGTACGGCACGGGGCAGGATCACGGAGGCAGCGGATGCGGGAAATCCGGGACGGTAGCGGTCATAGTCGTCGCCGATGTTCTCGAACGATCTGGCCAGGGCGGTGTCGGGCACGTGCCGACGCTATCAGTGGCCGACCCCCGCACCGAAAGACGGCCCGGACGCGGTGTGCCATTCTGAATCCATGATTCCGCAGGACCGTCACGTTCCGGAGCGTCTTCTCCTCGCTCGGCATGGGCAGACGGTGTGGAACGTCGAGCACCGACTGCAGGGTCAACTCGACTCGCCCCTCACCGACGAGGGCATCGCCCAAGCCCACGCGATCGCCGACCGCCTCGATGGCTTCGGCGTGATCACCGTATGCTCCAGCCCTCTCGGCAGAGCCATGCGCACCGCCACCATCATCGCTGACAAGCTGGGGCTGGAGGTGATCGAGGTTCCGGAACTCGCTGAGGTCGATCACGGAGCGTTGGCGGGCATGACGTGGGACGAGGTCGACGTGGCCTATCCCACGGCCAGAGAGGAGCGCGCCGCAAATCGCTACGGTTGGGCGTTCCCCGGCGGTGAGAGCTATGCGCAAGCCAGGTCCCGGGCACGCAAGGCCCTCAGCAGCTGCGGCTGGGCATCCGAGGGGACGCCACTGCTCGTGAGCCACGAGATGATCGGGCGGATGCTGCGCGCGGAGCTACGAGGACTCGATACGCCCAACGCCCTCGGACTCCGACATCCGCACGGAGTCGTCTTCGAGATCGACGGCACTTCGGAGCGAATGCTCTGACCGATTCCTCAGCTCCCGAACCCGTCACGACCCTCGGTCAGAACTGCGAGGTCTCGTCGTCCGGCAGGAGATCGGGGCGACGCATCCTCGTGCGTTCGAACTGCTGCGCGCGGCGCCAGGCAGCGATCGCCCCGTGGTTGCCGCTCAGCAGGATGTCCGGCACCGAACGCTCACGCCAGGAAGCGGGCTTCGTGTACGACGGGTACTCGAGAAGCCCATCCTCATGCGACTCCTCGACGAGGCTCTCGGGGTTGCCGACGACTCCCGGGATGAGACGGCCGATGGCCTCGATCATCGCCATCGTGGCGACCTCTCCCCCGTTGAGCACGTAGTCGCCGAGGCTGATCAGTCGCACTTCGCCGAGCTCGGAGGCGTACTCGAACACGCGCTCGTCGATTCCCTCGTAGCGTCCGCAGCCGAAGACGAGGTGCTCGCGGGAGGCCAGCGCACGCGCAGTCTTCTGCGTGAAGACCTCACCGGCAGGTGAAGGGAAGATGATGGTCGGCCGTACGGCGTCAGCCGCACCCGAAGGGCCGGCAACCTCGTCCAGGGCGAGCCCCCAGGGCTCCGGTTTCATGACCATGCCGGCGCCACCGCCGTACGGGGTGTCGTCGACGGTGTTGTGGCGATCGGATGTCCAGGAGCGGAGGTCGTGAACGCGAAGGTCGATGATGCCGGCGTGCTGCGCCTTGCCCAAGAGGGAGAGCGTCAGACCGTCGAAGTAGGACGGGAAGATGGAGAGGACGTCGATGCGCACGCAGGAACCGTATCAGCGGTCACTCAGACGCTGCGGGATCCGAGCCCGACGGGGCCTCGGCATCCGCGGCGTCGGGGAGCTCCTCGAAGAGTCCGGGTGGCGGCGTCACGATCAGACGCCCGGCCGAGACATCGACTGTGGGGACGATGGCACCCACGAACGGCACCATGACCTCATTCTCGCCGGACTTCACGATGAGCAGGTCCTGCGCCGGGAAGTGCTCGACACGGATGACCCGGCCGATCACCGCGTCGTCACGGACGACGTCGAGACCCACCAGCTGATGATCGAACCACGCGTCGTCCTCGACCTCATCGACATCCTGGTCGATCCAGAGGATCGCCTTGACGAGACTCTCGGCGGCTTCTCGGTCATCGACATCTTCGAAGAAGACGACCGGGTTTCCGTTCATCAAGCGGTACTCACGAACGGTGATGTCCTTGCCATGCCACGGCGATGCCTCTGGCACCTGCACCGTGAAACCGGCACCGGGGGTGAAACGACCCGCCGGATTGTCGGTGTACAGCTCGAGCTTGAGCCCACCCTTGAGGCCGTGCGCCTTCACGAGGCGCCCGACGCGCAGCTGATTCTTGCCCTGGTTGCGGTCCTTGGACACCACGTCAGTCATCCGCGACATCGACGCGGACCCGACGCCCGTCAGCGAGTGCGCTGACGAGGGTGCGAAGGGCCTTGGCTGTGCGGCCGCCGCGCCCGATCACGCGTCCACGGTCATCGGGGTGTACACGCACCTCGAGGAGATCGCCTCGCGGCGATGTGGATTCATTGATTCGGACATCCTCCGGGTGATCGACGATCCCCTTGACGATGTGTTCGAGCGCGGCGGCGAGCACGGCGGACTACTCTGCGTCGGCGGCGGGAGCCTCAGCGGCCTCCGCATCGGCTGCAGCGGGAGCCTCCTCAGCGGGGGCCTCCACCTTCTTATCGACCTTGGGCTTGACGACCGACTTCTTGGATGCGTCGATCTCGAAAGGAGCCTTGGGCTCCTTCACCTTGAGCGTGGACTTCGCGTCGGCGTCACCCTTGAACTTGCCCCAGTCGCCCGTGATCTTGAGGATGGCGGCGACCTGCTCGGTCGGCTGCGCACCGACGGAGAGCCAGTACTGCGCCCGCTCGGAGTCGACCTCGATGAACGAGGGCTCCTCGGTGGGGTGGTACTTGCCGATCTCCTCGATCACGCGACCATCGCGCTTGGTCTTCGAGTCGGCGACGACGATGCGGTA
>JAQZBG010000240.1 GCA_029239165.1 Microbacterium sp.
GCCCGCCGTCACGTTTCGGTAACGGAACGGGGTCGTTGTTGCGCGCATGATTCCCTCCTGTTTCACTCCTATTACAACTTTCAATTTCTACTGAAGTTTCATTGATTGTTGAACGCCCGCGATCTAGCGTGCTGGACAAGCCCCTGCGACACCCGCGCAGGAACGACCCAGCCCACACTCGACGCGGTCCCTGTCAGGTGTGGCTCAAGGAGGAGTTATGCGCAGCACTGCAAAACTGATGATCGCCGCCTCGGCGGTCCTGGCGCTCTCGCTCGCGGGTTGTTCCGCGGCCTCGCCGGACGCCGACGACGCCGCCGACGCCGAACCGATCCGCTTCGCGGTCGAGAAGCCCGACAGCCTCGTCCCGGCCAACCAGTTCAGCTCGTACAACATCGTGATCGCGATGTTCTCGCCGCTCACCGCGATCGACGACGAGGGCGAGATCACCTACGTCGCCGCCGAGTCGGTCGAGTCGGACGACGCGACGCTCTGGACGGTGAAGCTCCGCGAGGGCTGGACCTTCCACGACGGCACGCCCGTCACCGCTCAGGACTACGTCGACACCTGGAACCATGCCGCCTACGGCCCCAACGCCTGGGTCAACGGCGCGCAGCTGGCCGGCGTCGTCGGGTACGCCGACCTCAACCCGGGCGAAGGCGCCGAGCCGACCGCGACCGAGCTCTCCGGCCTGAAGGTCGTCGACGACCTCACCTTCACGGTCGAGCTCGACGCCCCCGACCGGCAGTTCCCCCTGCAGCTCACCGCGGGGCAGACCGGCCTCTACCCGCTGCCCTCCGCTGCTCTCGATGACATCGCGGCGTGGGAGGAAGCGCCGATCGGCAACGGACCGTTCGCACTGGTCGACGGCTGGTCCGAGACCGATCCGATCGACGCGGTGGCCTACGAGGACTACGCCGGCACCGAGCCCAACATCGGCGCGGTCACCTTCGTGCCCTACCTCGACACCGCGACCGCCTACACAGATGCGCTGGCCGGGGAGATCGACATCGTCGCGATCGCCGGATCCCAGGTGGACCAGGCCCGCACCGACTTCGGCGAGCACGTCTACGAGTTGGATGCGCCCGGCGTCGACTTCCTCGGATTCGACCTGAGCGACCCCCGCTTCGCCGACCCGCGCGTCCGGCAGGCCATCTCGATGGCGATCGATCGCTCCGCCATCAACGACGCCATCTTCGGCGGCTCGCAGGTGCCGGCCACCTCCCTCACCGCGCCGAGCATGCCCGGCGACCCCGAGGGCGTATGCGGCGAGTACTGCGAGTTCGACCCGGATGCCGCGCAGGCGCTGCTCGCGGAGGCCGGCGGCTTCGAGGGCGAGCTGGAGGTGCACTACATCGCGAACTGGGGTCAGGAGGACCTGTTCGGGGCGATCGCCAACCAGCTGCGCCAGAACCTCGGCATCGAGAGCGTCGTCGCGACACCGTCGGCCGATTTCGCGGCCTTCGTCGCGAGCGTCGAGGCGCATGAGGTCAACGGCCCCTACCGGGCACGCTGGGGTGCGCTGTACCCGAGCCAGCAGAACACGCTGACCGCCGTCTACACCGCCAGCGGCGAGGGCAACTTCGGCGCCGGCGGCTACTCGAACCCCGAGGTCGACGCCCTGCTGCAGGAGGCGAATGCGGCCGACACGTTCGAAGAGTCCAGCGAGGGGTACGTGAAGGTGCAGGAGCGCATCCTCGAGGACTTCCCGACGGTCCCCCTGTTCGGCAACCGCTACCTGTACGTCACCTCGGACCGCATCTCCGAGCTCTCCACGGTGTCGGGGAGCGTCGACCTGAACAAGGTCGTCACGTCCGCGGCATCCTGATCCGATCCAGAGAGAACCACACCTCGTGCACGAATCCGCATCGGCACCGGCCGTCGGCACGACGGAGGACATCCTCCGTCGTGCCGGTGGGGCGCCGGACCACGCCGCCTTCCCGACCGTCGACGAGCTCAACCGGCAGCTGGAGGCACTCCGCTCGCTGCACCCCGAGCTGATCCGGGTGCAGCGGATCGGCACCAGCCGGCTGGGGGAGCCGATCCCGTTCTACTCGATCGGCGAGGGTGCGCGGTCGGCGCTGGTCGTCGGCGGAGTGCACCCGAACGAGCCGATCGGCTCGCTCACGATCCTGCACCTCGTCGAACAGCTGGTGACGGATGCCGCCTTCCGCGAGGAGCTCGACACCACCTGGCACATCGTGCCGTGCGCCGACCCGGACGGGATGCGGCTCAACGAGGGATGGTTCGCCGATCCCTCCGACCGCGAGCGCTACGCCAGGGAGTTCTTCCGTCCTGCGCCCGACGAGCAGGTGGAGTGGACGTTCCCCTTCTCGTACAAGAAGGCCTACTTCGACGCGATGATGCCCGAGACGCAGGCACTCGCCCGCGCGATCGACACCGCCCGACCCGACCTCTACGTCCCGTTGCACAACAGCGAGGGCGGCGGTGCCTACTTCTACCTCTCGCGCCCGGTCCCCGCGCTCTATCCGCTGCTGCACGCGTTGCCTGCCGCACTCGGCGTTCCGCTGCACACGGGTGAGGCGGAGGGGGCGCACTTCACCGTGCTCGCCCCGGCGATCTACGAGATGGGCACGTTGCAGGACGCCTACGACTGGACCGAGGCCTATGGCCTCGACCCCTACCCGCCCGGTTCGGCGGGCGACGCATCGACGTCGTATGCGCAGAAGTACGGCACGCTGTCGATGATCGCCGAGCTGCCCCAGTTCAGCGATCCCTTCGCCGACGACACCAGCGAGACCGCGACCCGTTACCCGGCGGCACTGCGCGCATCGGGGGAACGCCTGCAGGCGGCAGGCTCCGCCCTCACCGCGCTCATCGCCCGAGTCGAGCCGCACCTGCGACTCGACACCCCTCTGCTGCGAGCGGCCCGCGTCTTCGCGCCGGCCGCGAGCGCAGCCGGCAGCGAGCACCTCGCGCGGGCGGAGCAGGAGCCCGACCGCCCGGCCACGGTCTCCGAGGTCGAGGCGCTGTCCGGCGTCGTGCGCCTGCACAGACTGCGCTGGGGCGGCATGCTCGCCCGGGCTCTGCGCGCCGAGGTCGACGCGGGCACGGCGGCGCCCGAAGTGCGCCGGGTCGCCGTCGAGGCGCAGGAGCTGTTCGACGGCTGGCTGGAGGAGGCCCTGCAGGGCGGGGACTCGATCCCGCTGCCGCTGCGCACCGTCGTCGGCGTGCAGTACGGGGCGATCCTGGCGGCGCACGCGCAGCTCGAAGGGGCCGGCCGGTGGGTCTCGGACTGAAGCTGCTGCAGCGCCTGGTGGGGTTCGCGATCGTCTTCTTCGGAGTGACGTTCATCATCTACTTCACCGTCTTCAGCATGCCCGGCGACCCGATCCGCGCGCTCGCGGGCGACCGCCAGCTGCCGCAGTCCGTGATCGATGCGCTCAACGCCCGCTACCTGCTCGATCAGCCGCTGTGGGCGCAGTACACGAACTACATCGGCAACCTGCTCTCCGGTGACCTCGGCGTGGACCTGCGCGGCCGTCCGGTCGCCGATCAGCTGGCCTCGCGGTGGGGCGTGACGATCACACTCGCCCTCACCGCCTGGACGATCCAGATCATCCTCGGGCTGGCAGTCGGCATCGTCTCGGCACTGAAGCGCGGCACCGTGATCGACCGGGGGCTGCTGGTGATCTCGATCGGCCTCAGCTGCATCCCGGTGTTCGTGCTCGGCATCACCGCGCAGATCGTGTTCGGTGTGCGCCTGGACTGGCTGCCGGTCGCCGGCATCCGCGAAGGCTGGCCGATCGCGTACCTGCTGCCCTCGCTCGTGATCGCGCTGTTCGGGCTGGCGTCCGTCTCGCGCCTCGTGCGCGGGTCGATGATCGAGAACCTCGACGCCGACTACGTGCGGACCGCGCGGGCGAAGGGCCTCGGCGAATCGCGGGTGATCGGGCTGCACGTGATGCGCAACTCCCTGATCCCCACCGCCACCTTCCTCGCGACGGACCTCGGCTTCCTGCTCGGCGGTGCCGTCGTGATCGAGGGCATCTTCAACCTCCCCGGCGTCGGCAACCTGCTTTTCCTCGCGATCCGCGATCACGAGGCGACGCTGGTCGTCGGGATCTCCACCGCGCTGATCATCATCTTCCTGCTCACCTCGCTGATCGTGGATGCCCTCCACGCGCTGCTCGACCCGAGGATCCGTCGTGGCTGACCCCCTGAACCCCACTCCGGGCACCGCGAAGGTCACGGTGCCGAAGACCACGAGCCTCCCGGTCGCCACCCGACGCGAAGGCGCCTGGCGGATGCTGGTGCGACGGCCGCTGTTCTGGATGGCCGCGGTCGTGCTGCTGATCGTGGTGGCCTTCGCCGTCGCTCCCGCTCCCTTCGCGGCCCTGTTCGGCAACGGCGACCCCCGGGCGTGCGACCTCGCCGACAGCGCGAAGACCGCCCGAGAGGGGCATCCGTTCGGCTTCGACCTGCAGGGCTGCGACATCTGGGCCAACGCCGTCTACGGCGCGCAGAGCTCGCTCGCGGTCGGCTTCCTGGCGACAGCGATCGCCCTGGCCGTCGCCCTCGTGCTGGGCACGTTGGCCGGTATGGGCGGCTCGGCCGCCGATTGGGTCGTCTCCCGTGTGACCGAGGTGTTCCTGGGATTCCCGTTCCTGCTCGCCGCGATCGTCGTGCTGAACATGCTCGGCGCGCGCAACGTGCTCACCGTCGGCCTCGTGCTGGGGGTCTTCGGCTGGCCGATGATGGCCCGGCTGATGCGGGGCTCGGTGCGATCGGTGGCCAAGGCCGACCACGTGCTCGCCGCACGCACCATGGGCCTGAGCACCGGACGCATCGTCTCGCGCTATGTGCTGCCGAACGCGGTGCAGCCCGTGCTGCTGCTCGCGACCCTGACGATCGGCGCGGTCATCGTCGCCGAGAGCACCCTCACCTATCTCGGCGTCGGACTCTCGGCGCCCGCGATCTCCTGGGGGCTGCAGATCGCGGCGGGCTCGCGCGTGTTCCAGGCGGCGCCGCACGTGCTCGTGCTGCCGAGCGTGATGCTCGCGCTGACGGTGCTCGCGATCGTCGCGATCGGCGAAGAGCTGCGCAGCGTCTTCGATCCGAGGGAACGACGGTGAGTGGCATGCTGATCGGGACGTCGCTGGAAGGGGAGAGACCGCCGCCAGTTCGCCGAGGAGATCTCGCTCATCTGGGAGATGGCGGGCACCTCGCGCATGGACGGACGGGTGCTGGGCTACCTGATGATCATGGATCGCCCCTACATCTCGTCGGCCGACCTCGCCGCGGCGCTCGGCGCCAGCACCGGCGCGGTCTCGATGGCGACCCGGCGGCTGATCGACACGAACTTCATCCGCCGCCACTCGCTGCCCGGCGACCGGAACCACTACTTCATGGCCGAGGAAGACCCGTGGGGCAGCTTCCTGGCCAACGAGCGGCGCTACTTCGACCGGGAGATCCGCTCGCTCGACACGGCCCTGCGGTGGCTGAGCCCGACCGAGACCGACGCTGCCGTGCGTCTGCGGAACGGGCGTGACTACCTGGAATGGGTGCAGGACTACCACCACAAGATGCTCGCCGACTGGCACGAGCACAAGCGCGCTCGCGACGCGGGCGAGGACGAAGCGTGATCGATGGATGCCACTGAAGCCGTTCTGCGGGTGCGTGACCTGCGCGTGACGTTCGGCACGCGCACTCCCGTCGAGATCGTGCACGGCCTCGACCTCGATGTCGCGCCCGGTGAAGTGGTCGCGATCGTCGGCGAATCCGGCTCGGGGAAGTCGGTCACCGCGCTGTCGGTGATCGGCCTGCTGCCCGACGGTGCGCGGGCGACCGGCTCGGTGCAGCTGCACGGGCGGGAGCTCCTCGGGCTCACACCCCGGGAGCTGCGCCAGGTGCGCGGCGCCGAGATCGCACTCATCTCGCAGGACCCGGTCGCCTCCCTGAACCCGGTCTTCACGATCGGATTCCAGGTTGTCGAGGCGGTGCGCGCCCACGACAGGTCGCTGAGCACGCGGGCGGCGCGCCGCAGGGCCATCGAGCTGCTCGAGCTGGTCGACATCCCCGACCCCGGCCGGCGCATGAAGCAGTATCCGCATGAGCTCTCCGGTGGGCAGTGCCAGCGCGTCGGGATCGCGATGGCGCTGGCATCCGACCCGCAGCTCCTCATCGCCGACGAGCCGACGACGGCGCTCGATGTGACCGTGCAAGCCGAGGTGCTCGACGTGCTCTCCCGGCTCGGAAGACGTGAAGGTCGCGCGATCCTGCTGATCACGCACGACATGGGTGTGGTGGCCGAGCTCGCCGACCGCGTGGTGGTCATGCGCCACGGAGCACTCGTCGAGGAAGGCTCGGCCCGCAGCGTCCTGCTCACGCCTTCGGCCGGTTACACCCGTCAACTGCTCGATGCCGTGCCGAGGATCGGATCGCGCGGGCCGGCCGCCGCGCCGGACGCCGCGCCCGCCGTGCTCGAGATCGACGACCTCGTGGTCACGTACGGCAACCGTCTGCGCGGCACCTTCCGTGCCGTCGACGGCGTGAGCTTCCGCGTGCAGCAGGGCGAGATCCTCGGACTGGTGGGGGAATCGGGGAGCGGCAAATCCACGATCGGCCGGGCCGTGATCGGCGCGGCTCCGATACGCGAGGGGCGGATCCTGATCGAGGGTGTCGACCTGAGCACGGCATCACGGTCGCAGCGCAGGCACACCCGTCGACGCGTCGGCGTCGTGTTCCAGAACCCGGCACTGTCGCTCAACCCCCGCTACACGGCGCGCCAGAGCATCGAGGAACCGCTGCACAGCATCGCCGGACTCCGCGGCCGTGCGCTGGGCGAGCGGGTCGACGAGCTCCTGGAATCCGTCGGTCTTGCCGACCGCGCCGACCGCTACCCGCACGAGCTGTCCGGCGGACAGAAGCAGCGGGTCGCGATCGCTCGCGGGCTCTCGCTCGACCCGGCGCTGCTCATCGCCGACGAACCGACCAGCGCGCTCGACGTGTCCGTCCAGGCGCAGGTGCTGGAGGTCTTCCGTGAGCTGCAGTCACGGCTGCGGTTCGCCTGCGTGTTCATCAGTCACGACCTCGCCGTGATCGACGAGCTGTGCGACAGCGTGATGGTACTGAAGACGGGTCGGGTGGTGGAGACGGGATCCCGCACGCAGGTGCTGGAGCATCCGCGCGATCCGTACACGCGCCGGCTGCTCGCCGCGGCGCCGGTGCCCGACCCCGATGCGCAGCAGGTGCGCCGTGCCGAGCGGCTCGCCCTGCTCGGCGCGGATTGAGGAGAGCCGGATGAGGCACAATCCCGACTACGCCCTCGACGACCTCGACACCGTCCGCGCGCTCGTGCGGGAGAACCCGTGGGCGACCATCGTCAGTCACGTCCCCGGTGAGGGGCTCGTCGCGTCCCACTACCCGGTGCTCCTCGACGAAGACGCCGAGGGGCTCGTGCTCCTCAGTCACGTCGGCCGCCCCGATGAGCGGCTGCACCGGTTGGGACAGCACGAGACGATGGTCATCGTCTACGGGCCGCACGGCTACGTCTCACCCGGTTGGTACGACGCGTCGCCGGCGGTACCCACATGGGATTTCGCCGTCGCGCACCTGCACGGAACTCCCGAGATCCTCTCGGATGAGGAGAACCTCGCGGTGTTGGACCGCCTCGTCGCCTGGTTCGAGAGCCCGCTGCCGGACCCTTTCCTGATGCGTCGCACACTGGAGAACACGGCCTATGCGGAGCGCATCGTGCACGGCACGGTGGGGTTCCGTCTGCGAGTGGACCGCATCGACGCGAAGGAGAAGATGCACCAGGACAAGCCTGCCGAGGTCATCTCACGCGTGATCGATGCTCTGCGGAGGCCGGGACCGTACGAGAATCCGCGCCTGGCCGACCGGATCGCGGCCGTGAACCGCGGGGCGCTGCGCGCTCAGGAGGAGACCGCATGACCGCTTTCGTGGGTGTGCACGACATGGTGCAGTGGATCTCGCGCCGCGGCGCCGAGACCATCATGACCGAGATGGCCGACACCATCGAGGCCGATTTCCTTCGCTGGGAGTCGTTCGACAAGAGCGAGCGGGTGGCCAACCACACGCCCTTCGGGGTGATCGAGCTGATGCCGATCAGCGACCCCGATCTTTATGCGTTCAAGTACGTCAACGGGCACCCGTTCAATCCGGGTCGCGGATACCAGACGGTGACGGCGTTCGGCGTGCTCGCCGACGTGCACAACGGGTACCCGGTGTTCGTCGCGGAGATGACGATGCTCACCGCCCTGCGCACCGCAGCGACCTCGGCGATGGTCGCCCG
>JAQZBG010000241.1 GCA_029239165.1 Microbacterium sp.
GCTCCGTAGCGTGAGGGTATGACGACAGGAATGCTCGAACTCTCCGGCATCACCAAGAGCTACGGCTCTCGGCGCGTGCTCGACGATGTGTCCTTCACGGTGGCCCCCGGTCGCCTCACGGGGTTCGTCGGCGGCAACGGCGCCGGCAAGACCACCACCATGCGCATCGTCCTGGGTCTGCTGTCCTCGGACGGCGGCACGGTCGACCTCGACGGCTCATCGCTCACCGCGGAGGACCGCCGCCGCTTCGGCTACATGCCCGAGGAGCGCGGCCTGTACCCCAAGATGAAGGTGCTCGAGCAGATCGTCTACCTGGCTCGCCTGCACGGCTTCGGCAAGCAGGATGCCACCGACCGGGCCACGGCACTGCTCACCGAGCTCGGCCTCGGTGAGCGGCTCAACGACACGATCGAGTCGCTGTCGCTCGGCAACCAGCAGCGCGCGCAGATCGCCGCCTCGCTCGTGCACGACCCCGAGGTGCTCATCCTCGACGAGCCGTTCTCCGGCCTCGACCCGCTGGCGGTGGACGTGGTCGCCGGCGTGCTGCAGTCCAGCGCCGCCAAGGGCGCGTCCATCCTGTTCTCCTCCCACCAGCTCGACGTGGTCGAGCGCCTGTGCGACGACCTCGTCATCCTCGCCGGCGGCACGATCCGCGCGGCGGGATCCCGTGACGCGCTGCGCGCCGAGCACGCCCGCGACCGCTACGAACTCGTCTCCGCGGGAGATGCCGGGTGGCTTCGCACCGAGCCCGGCGTGACGGTCGTCGACTTCGAGGGCGGCTACGCCCTGTTCGACGCGGATGGTCCCGAGACCGCACAGCGCGTGCTGCAGTCGGCCGTGCAGCGCGGCGACGTGGCGAGCTTCGCACCCAAGCATCCCTCCCTCGCCCAGATCTTCAAGGAGGTCATCCAGTGAGCACGTCCACCCCTTCGACAGGCGCAGGGAACCAGATCAGCAGGAACGGCATCTGGCTCGTCGCCGAGCGCGAGATCGGATCGAAGCTCCGCAGCAAGGCCTTTCTGATCTCCACCGGCATCCTGCTGGTGCTCGCACTCGCCGGCATCATCCTCGGCGGCTTCGCGAGCAAGAACACCGAGACGATGCCGGTGGCGGCGACGTCGCAGACTCTCGCCGCCGTGTCGGCGATCCCGGGCGTCGAGGTCACCGAGGTGGCCGATCAGGCCGCCGCCGAGAAGCTCGTGCGCGACGACAAGGTCGATGCCGCGGTGCTGCCGGGTGACGGACCGTCGGGCTACACGATCATCGCCCTCGAGGATGCCCCGGGGTCGATCGTCTCCGCGCTGTCGATCTCTCCCGAGGTCGTCATCCTCGAGCCTGCGACCACCAACCCGCTCCTGCGATACTTCATCGCGATCGCTTTCGGCCTCGTGTTCATGATGGCTGCCGCGACGTTCGGCGGGACGATCGCGCAGAGCGTGGTGGAGGAGAAGCAGACCCGCGTGGTCGAGGTGCTGCTGTCGGCGATCCCGGCCCGCACCCTGCTCGCCGGCAAGGTCATCGGCAACACCGTGTTGGCGATGGGGCAGATCCTCGCGCTCGCGGCCGTCGCCACGATCGGGCTGATCGTCACCGGGCAACGCGAGGTACTCACCACCCTCGGTGCGCCGATCATCTGGTTCGCCGTGTTCTTCCTGTTCGGCTTCATCCTGCTGGCGGCGATGTTCGCGGCCGCCGCCTCGATGGTGTCGCGTCAGGAGGACATCGGCTCCACGACCACGCCGATCACGATGCTGATCATGGCGCCGTACATCCTGGTCATCGTCTTCAACGACAACCCGCTGGTGCTGACGATCATGTCGTACGTGCCGTTCTCGGCTCCGGTCGGCATGCCGATGCGCCTGTTCGTCGGCGAGGCGCAGTGGTGGGAGCCGCTGCTGAGCCTGGTGATCCTGCTCGCGAGCTGCGTCGCCGCGATCGTCATCGGCGCGAAGATCTACGAGAACTCGCTGCTGCGCATGGGCTCGCGCGTCAAGCTCAAGGACGCGTTGCGCGCCTGACGCTCCTCCCGCTGAAGAAAGCCCCCTGTCCCGCATCGCGCGGGGCAGGGGGCTTCTCTGTGTGCTGCGGGTCAGCCCGGGTCAGATCACGCCGTCGGCCAGGGTGGTCGGGTTGCCGAAGCGGTGGTTCGTGATCGACACGGCCTGCTCGTGCAGGAACGGCAGCATCTCGACGCGGCCGGCACCGGTCACGGCGTGCGACCAGACCGCCACATCGGGGCTTCCGTCGAGAGCCTCGAACAGCGCCGCGGCGTCGCCACCGACCAGGCGCACGCGATGCCAGGTGTTCGCAGCCTTGGCGTAGCGCTTGGTCCACGCGGCATCCGACTCGTGCTTCACGGTGACGCCGTGCGCGCGCAGCGCCTTCTCGACGCGCGAGGGCAGAGCAGGAGCAGACACCGTGAACGGGCTGCCGCTGCGCAGGGCGGCGGCGAGCACGCGGGTACCGTCGACCAGTGGGGAGTTCTCGGCGATGCGCACGTCGACCGCGACCGGACGGTAGCGAAACAGGTTGCGCTCGACCCCGAGGCCGGACTTGTCGCTGACCGCACCGAACTCGTCGACCCAGGCGCGCTCGTCGGATGCCGCCGCGCGCTGCAGCCAGTCCACCTCGACCGAGTCGAGCTCGGCACCTGCCGCGTCGAGCAGTGCACCGACCGCGGGCACGACGGCCGCGCCGGGAGCGACCGCCGGAAGCTCGGCCGGAGCCCACTCGCCCAGGCCGAAGAGGTAGTTCGGTCCGCCGGCCTTCGCGCCGGCGCCGACAGCGGAGCGCTTCCAGCCGCCGAAGGGCTGCCGCTGCACGATCGCGCCGGTGATGCCGCGGTTCACGTACAGGTTGCCGGCCTCGACGCGGTCGAGCCAGGTGGCGACCTCGTCGGAGTCGAGGGAGTGGATGCCGGCGGTGAGGCCGTAGTCGACCGCGTTCTGGAGGCGCAGGGCCTCGTCCAGGTCCTTGGCGTGCATGACGCCGAGCACCGGGCCGAAGAACTCGGTCAGGTGGAAGTACGAGCCTTCCCGCACGCCGGTCTTCACGCCGGGCGTCCACTGCTTTCCCTCGTCGTCGAGCTTGCGGGGCTTCACGAGCCAGCGCTCCCCCTTCTCGAGCTTCGTGAGCGCGGTGAGGAGCTTGCCGTTCGCGGGTTCGATGATCGGACCCATCTGGGTGGCCGGGTCGTCGGGCAGGCCCACGCGCATCGAGGTCACGGCATCGACCAGCTGACGCTCGAACCGCTTCGAGTCCGCGACCGATCCGACGAGGATCGCGAGCGATGCCGCCGAGCACTTCTGCCCTGCGTGGCCGAAGGCGCTGCGCGCCACATCCGCGGCCGCGAGGTCGAGGTCGGCGGACGGGGTGACGATGATCGCGTTCTTGCCGCTGGTCTCCGCGAGCAACGGCAGGTCGGAGCGGAACGAGCGGAACAGCTGCGCCGTCTCGTACGCGCCCGTGAGGATCACGCGGTCGACCGCGGGGCCGGCGACCAGGCGCGTGCCCAGGTCGCGGGAGGCGAGGTCGACGAGGGCGAGCAGGTCGCGCGGCACACCGGCGGCCCACAGCGCCTCGACCATCACGGCACCGCAGCGCTGGGTGAGTTTGGCAGGCTTGATGATCACGGCGGAGCCCGAGGCGAGACCCGCGAGCACGCCACCGGCGGGGATCGCGACCGGGAAGTTCCACGGCGGGGTGACCACGGTGACCTTCGAGGGCACGAACTCGGCACCCGAGACCGTCTCGAGGTCCTTCGCGCGCTCGGCGTAGTAGTGCGCGAAGTCGATGGCCTCGCTGATCTCGGGGTCGGACTCCGCGATGGTCTTGCCCGCCTCGTGGGCCATGATCTCGATGAGCTGGCCACGGCGTGCGGCGAGCTCGTCACCGGCGCGGTGCAGCACGGCGGCACGGTCGGCGGCGGGCAGCGCGGCCCACTTCTCGGCGGCGGCGGTCGCTGCGGCGAAGATGCCGTCGAGCTCGGCATCGGTCTCGACCTTGGCGATCGCGATGGTGTCGAGGCCCAGCGTCGACCCGACCGAGCGGCTCAGGATCTCGCGACCCCAGGCGCGGTTCGCGGCGATCGCCGGGTCGGTGTCGGCCTGGTTCTCGAAGCCGGTGGTCGTGCCGGCGGGGGCATCGGCGGTGCGGTCCTGCACGCGGTGCGGTGCCGGGACGAACTCCGGCTCATCGGTCGCGAGAGCGGCCAGCGAGCGCTCGAAGCGCTCGCGCTCCCGGGTGAGGAGCGTCGGGTTCGAGGCCAGCTCGAACACGGCCGACATGAAGTTCTCCGGGCTGGCGTTCTCTTCGAGGCGACGCACGAGGTATGCGATCGCCACATCGAACTCGGCCGGGTTCACGACCGGCGTGTACAGCAGCAGGCGGCCGACATCCTTGCGGACCGCCTCGGCCTGTCCGGTCGCCATGCCGAGCAGCATCTCGTACTCGACCAGGGGGTCGGCACTGTGCGGGTCGGCCACCCCGCGCGCCTGCGCGAGCAACCAGGTGTACGCGATGTCGAACAGGTTGTGGCCCGCGACGCCGATGCGCACGGCATCCAGTCGCTCCGGCGTCATCGCCCAGTCGAGCACCCGCTTGTAGTTGGTGTCGGAGTCCTGCTTGGTGCCGTAGGTGGCGAGCGGCCAGCCGTGGATCGCGGCGTCGACCTCTTCCATGGCGAGGTTCGCGCCCTTGACGACGCGCACCTTGATCGGCGCTCCGCCCTTCGCCCGCCGGGCAGCCGCCCACTCCTGCAGGTGCTGCATCGCACCGAGTGCGTCCGGCAGATACGCCTGCAGCACGATGCCGGCTTCGAGGTTCTCCAGTCCCGGCTGGTCGAGGATGCTCGTGAAGGCCGCGATGGTCAGGTCGAGGTCGCGGTACTCCTCCATGTCGAGGTTGATGAACTTCGCCTTGCCCTTGGCCTCTGCTTTGGCGGCCAGCTCGTAGAGCGGGGTGAGCTTGTCGACGACATCCGCGACGGCCTCGTCGAACGACCACATCGACAGCTGGCTGACGACGCTGGACACCTTGATCGACACGTAGTCGACGTCGTCGCGGGCGAGGAAGTCGCGGGTGCCCTGCAGACGGTGCCCTGCTTCGCGCTCGCCGAGCACGGCCTC
>JAQZBG010000242.1 GCA_029239165.1 Microbacterium sp.
GCCTTCGTGACGGTGCGCACCATGACGATCTACCTCTGGCACATGCCGGTCCTGCTGGCGATGGCTGGCGCCACCGCGGTGTACGCGCTCATGACCGGGGTCGCCCTGCCGGCCCTCGACAGCGCGGACTGGTGGGCTGTGCGACCGCTCTGGCTCGCGACCGCGCTCGCACTGACCGCGGTGGTCGCCGTGGCCTTCACCCGGTTCGAGGCGCAGCCCGCGCCGCAGGCCACGGGTTCTGCGCCGCGGCTCGTCGTCGGAGCGTTGAGCGGACTGATCGGCGTCCTGATGCTCCTGGTGCTCGGCACCTCGGTCGCAACCGCCGTGCTCGCCGTCGCGCTGATCCTCGTGGCTCTTCGACTCGCGTCGCGCGCAGCTCCACTGCCGACGGCGAGTGTCCGAGCGCTCGTGCCCGCGTAGGTCAGCCGAGCCCCCGCGCCACCAGCGCGTCGCCGACATCGTCCGCATGCCGCAGCGCGAGGACGAGCAGCGGCACCACGGCGCGCACTCCCAACCGCACGTCGCGGGCCCGCTCCGCCTCCCGCACGCGTTCAGCGAAGCCGGCGATCACCGGGACCGTGGTGATGGTGAGTGAGATCGTGAGCGCCACCACGGCGGCATCGAGTCCGAAACGACGGAGAGGGAGAAGGATGCGTTGCAGCACGGCGACGAGATTCGTCATCCGGGTTGTGAGTGTGAGAAGACTCGCCAGCAGGAGTATCGTCACGACGCGTCCCGTGCTGATCCAGGCGGCCAGCGGCGAGACGAAGAGTACGAGCGCCACGGCGAGGGCCACGATGATCCATCGCAGACGCCAGGCCTCCGCCAACGCCACCCGGAGAGGGATTCCTCCGAGGCCGTACAGGGCGAGGACCGCGACGAGCGAGACGGCGATGCTCACCGCGTCGTGGGGATACAGCGAGAGGGCGAGCGCTGCGACCGCCAGTATCGCGAGCTTGAAACCGGCAGGAGCGCGATGGAGGACGCTGCTTCCGGGGCGGTAGAGCGCGATCATCCGCACGCTCGGCGATATGCGGCGATCACGGCCGCTGGCTCCCCGGAGGCCGTCACACGTCCCTCGTCGAACAGCACTGCGGTCTCGCAGCGCGCGGCCAGTTCCAAGTCATGCGTCACGACCACGACCTGCGCCTGCTGCGCGAGGAGCAGGTCGCCGATTCGTCGAGCGTTCCGCAGGTCGAGGAGTGTGGTCGGCTCGTCGGCGACGATCAGTTCCGGTTCCGCGATCAGAACCGAGGCCAGGGCGAGCATCTGCTTCTGGCCGCCCGACAGACTGGCCGCCGGCAGATCCGCATGGCCGGCCAACCCGTGCGCGGCGAGGGTTTCTCCGACGCGCTTCGCGATCTCGGCCTTCGGTCGACCGCGCAGGGACAGCGCGAGATCTTCGGCAGGGGTCGGCATGAGGATCTGCGCGTCGGGATTCGTGAACACGAAGCCGACCCGGCGCCGGAGGGCAGCACGGTCGCGCACCGTGTCGAGGCCATGCACCCTCACCTCGCCGCTGCTCGGAGCTATGAGGCCGTTCAGCAGGCGCGCGAACGTCGACTTCCCCGATCCGTTCGCGCCGATCACGGCGATCGTCGGAGCCGCGAGCGACACCGAGACATCGCGGAGCACGGGGCGGCCCCCGAGCACCACCGACACAGTGTCCAGCGCAAGGCTGGCGATACCCGTCTCTCGTATGGGTGCCATGCGAGACTCCTCCGGATGCGACGCGACCTGAACACCGTTCACCTGAACGTCGTTCACTATAATCGGAGGATGGCTCCGGAGACGAATCACGCACGGCACGACCGCGACAGCGTGGCCCGGAGCGCGCTCGCTCTTCTCGATGAAGTCGGGCTCGCCGACCTCTCCATGCGGCGCATCGCCGCGCGACTGGACCTGCAGCCGAGCGCCCTCTACTGGCACTTCGCCAGCAAGCAGGAGCTACTCGCCGAGCTCGCCGATCGGATCACGGCTTCGATCCCCCGTGGGAGCGCCGGAGTACTGGCGACGGCCCGAGCGGTCCGTGACGCGCTCTTCGCCTACCGAGACGGCGCGGAACTGGTCCTCAGCACCTACGCCCTGCAACTCGGCTCGTCGCACGCGCAGTCCGTGCTGACCGAGGCACTGGGCGCGCATGGCGCGACCGACGCGGCGGATCGCGGCGCGGCGATCCTGCACTTCGTGCTCGGACATGCCACGCTCGTGCAGCAGCGCATGCACGCCGACAGCCACGGCGCGCTGCCAGTCGCCGCCGAGACCGACGTCACCGCCGGCCTCGACCGCATCTTCGATCTCGGGGTGATCGCGCTCGCGGGAACGCTCACCGCACCGGCGACTCCGCCGCGTGCCCGAGTCTGAGGCCAGGGACGACCGCGAGCACGACAAGCCCGGCGCAGAAGGCGAACACCGCGCTGAACGCGTCGGACTCTCCTCCGAGAGATGCCACGGCGAGCCCGGCCAACGCGATGGCGACGGCCGATCCGGTGGCATCCGAGATCGACAGCGCGGAGGAGTTGAATCCCTGATTCGTCTCGTCCGAGTAGGCGAGGGTCAGGACGGTCAAGCGCGGATACAGAAGCCCCATCCCGCCACCCGCGAACGCCCAGCCGAGAACGACCCACGCCGCCGAGACATCGAAGAGCGCGGCGACGAGGACGCACAGCATCGCGACGAGGAGCGAGCCCAGACTGATCAGCGCGATGCGGTGGTTCCCGAGCCGCTCGCCGTACCGTCCCTGCAACGCGGATGCACCGGCCCAGGCCAATGCCGCGAGCATCAGTGCGACACCCGCCCAGGTCGCGCTGAAGTCGAACTTCTTCATCAGGAGGTACGGGATGTACGCCTCGGCGGCGAAGAATGCGCCGGCTGCGATCCCGCGCATCAGCACCACGCTCGGCAACCCGGACCCGGCACGGAGGGTGCGCCCCGGCAGCAGGGGCAGCACGGCGAGTGCGATCGCCACGACAGCACCGAGCGCCACCGGCCAGCCGATCGACGGGACCATGTCGGCTGAGAAGCCGACCACGACGGCCAGCACGGCCACGACGACGGCAAGTGCGAGGCGCACGACGAGAGTCCGCCGGTCCGATGGCTCACCATGCCCCAGATCGACGCCGCGGAGGCGCACGGCGATCATCACGAATGCGGCCGCCGTCAGCACCGCGACGCCGAGGAAGGCCCACCGCCAGTCCAGATACTCGGCGACCGCTCCCGCCAGGAACGGTCCGACCATCGAGGGCACGACCCAGGCGGCCGCGAACGCAGCGAAGATCCTGCCGTGCAGATGCGGCGGGTAGAGCCTCGCGACCACCACGTACAGCGCGACGGTCTGTCCGCCCGCACCGAGTCCCTGGACGAGCCGTCCGATCAGGAACTGGTGCATCGACAGGGCGAACCCTGAGATCAGAAGGCCGAGGATGAAAAGGGTCACCGCGACATAGAGCGCTCCGCGCGGACCGCGAGCGTCCGACCACGCGCCGGTGGCGACCATGCCGATCACACTCGTCGCGAGTGTGCCGGCGAAGGCGACCGCGTACAGCGCCTGCCCATCGAGCGCCTCGCTCACGATCGGCATGACCGTCGTCACCGCGAGCGCCTCGATCGCTCCGAGGAAGATCAGGGCGACCGCACCGAGAGTCACCCAGATGCGTTGGCGGTCCCAGATCGTCGCGGCGTCAGCCGGAGCCGTCATCGGCCCATGAGCGCCGCGATGCGCTCGATGGCCTCGGTGAGGATCTCGGGACCGGTGCCGAAGTTCAGTCGTACGTGGCCCGCGCCTTCCGCACCGAAAGCCGGGCCGAAGTGCAGGGCGACCTTCGCGTCACGCAGGATGCGTCGCGCGGGGTTGTCGCCCCATTCGAGCGCGGAGAAGTCGATCCACGCCAGGTACCCGGCATCCGGGATGCGATAGCGGGCACCCGGAATATGCGCGGCCAGCAGGTCTTCGAGCAGCACGCGGTTTTCGTCGAGGGTGCGAAGAAGACCGTCGAGCCAGGCATCGCTCTCCTCCGAGAACGCCGCCACCGCGGCGAGCAGCCCGAACTGTCCGGTGCGCCACTCCACCTCGACCGGCAGACCACGCACCACCTCGCTCGTCGCGTCACAGGCCGTGACCATCAGGGCACATTTCAGACCAGCGAGATTGAACGCCTTGCTGGCGCTGACGACCGCATAGCCGACGCGGCGGGCAGCATCGCTCACTGCGAGGAATGGCGTGAACCCCGTGCCGGGTTGCGCGAGCGGCGCATGGATCTCATCCGAGACGACGGCCGCCCCGAACTCGTCAGCCAGTTCCGCCAGCGCCGCGAGACTCGCGCGCTCATGCACCGTGCCGGTCGGATTGTGCGGGTTGCAGAGCAGGATCGCCGTCGCACCGCCCTCGAAGGCGCCACGCACGCCGTCGAGGTCGAGTTCCCAACGCGTTCCCGTGTCTCGCAGAGGCACCCGCTCCACCTCGGCGCCGGCCTCGGCCACCAGATCGTAGAACGGCGGATAGACGGGAGGGGTCACGATGACCCGCTCCCCCGGCTGCGTGACGCGGCGCAGGATCTCCACGATCCCCATGCTCACGTCGGCAGTGCTGCGCATCCGGGCAGGATCGGGTTGCCAGCCGTAGCGTCTGCTCGCGAACGCCGAGAACGAGTCGGCGAGCGGCGTCCGCGACGCGACATATCCGGTGTCACCGATTTCCACGGCGCGCCGCAGCGCAGCTGAGACGGCCGGAGCCAGGGGGAAGTCCGTCTCGGCGACGAACAGCGGCAGCACGTCGTCCGGGTACTCGCGCCACTTCTCGCTGCTGCGCTCGCGAAGCTCTGCCAGAGGCAGCGCCTTCACCTGAAGCATTCGTTCTCCCGAGGTTCCGACACGCACCGTCGACGTGTCATCCGATCCCACGCGCGTCGTCAGGCCACCTCGCGGTAGTCCGGAGTGCGTCAGATCGCGAAGCCGAGGGCGCGCA
Source organism: Microbacterium sp. (assembly GCA_029239165.1). GTDB lineage: Bacteria > Actinomycetota > Actinomycetes > Actinomycetales > Microbacteriaceae > Microbacterium. Next base: position 4,964 of record JAQZBG010000242.1, read on the forward strand.
TCATGTCGCGCCCGTCGTCCGTGATCCGCTCCGGACCCCACGGCGGCATCCAGACCCAGTTGATCCGGAAGCGATCGACGACGCTGTCCAGAGCCTGAGCGGTCTGGTCCTCGAGCACGTCGGTGAGCGGGCAG
>JAQZBG010000243.1 GCA_029239165.1 Microbacterium sp.
TCCCGGCTGCAGCCGCCGCCGATGTCGGGCCGGGACTCGCCCCGCACGTGCGTGTGGAAACGGAGTCCGGCGACGTGGACGACTTCTCGTACGCATCGTGGGATGCCGTCTACGAGGTGGGGCTCGATGACGACGGCCGAGCCCGGACACACGTGACCGAGACGCTCGTCGCCCGCTTTCCCGAGACCGACCAGAACCACGGCATCGTCCGCGGCCTGCTGACATCGTACGAGGGGGCGAGCACCGAGACGCGGGTGCTTTCCGTAACCGACGAGAACGGCGCGGAGGTCCCCTACGAGACGGACGAGGAAGACGGGCTGCTCTACGTTCTCACCGGTGACGACGACAACTACGTGCAGGGGCTCACGACGTACGTGATCGAGTACGAGATGCGCGACACGGTCATCGCGACGAAGCCGGCCGCCGGGTCATCGACGCCACCGGTGGACGAGTTCTACTGGAACCTTCTCCCCCTCGACAGCACGCAGCCCATCGAGCGATTCCGTGCCGACATCGTCCTCGACGCCGAACTGACGGCCGCACTCACGGGTTCCACCCGCTGCTACTCGGGGCCGACGAGGTCGATCGAGGAGTGCGACCTGGAGGGCCCGACCACCGAGGGTGGCGCAGCGAGATTCCGTGTCGAATCCGGAGAGCGATCGGCCGGCGACGGCGTCACCGTGGCCATCGGATTCGAGCAGGGAACCGTCGCCCAACCACTCGCCCGCACGCCCGATCCGGTCGGCGACGTCGCCCCGTTCGTCGCGGCCGTGGGAGCTGCAGGCCTCTCGGTCGGCAGCTGGTTCGCCGTCTCGGCGTTCGCTCGACGACGTCGAGTGGCAACCGGCATCGTCGTCGCCCAGTACGACGTGCCTGATTCCCTGCCCCCTCTGCTCGCGGCAACGGTCATCCCCGGGGCGAAGGACACGATCCCTGCCGAGATCGTGCACCTCGCCGTGCGGGGGACGCTGCGCATCGAGGAGGGTGCGGAAGTCGAGGAACCGCGCTTACGACGCATTCCGGGGGCTACGGCGCCGGATGACCTCGACGTGGAGGCGCTCGAGGCGCTGTTCCTCGACGCCGATGCCGATGGGGTGGTCGACCTCCCCGCCGCAGACGAGGCTTTCGCCGCCCGCATGACCGCCCTGCAGCAGAGCGGCACGACCGAGGCCGCATCCCGCGGCTTCACCGAGAGAGCGCGCAGCCGCGGCGCTGTGCTCCTGCAGTGCTGCGGAATCGGCGTGGCGCTGATCGGTCTCGGCCTCGGGATCTGGGCGGCCACCACCGGCCGCCTCTCGGCGATCCCCGCGCTCGTCGTGATGTCGTTCGTCGCACTGCTCGTGTTCCTTTTCAGCCTCTATGCCTTCTCCACGCACACGGTCCTCACCGCCGAAGGGGCGCGCGCCTCCGAGTACCTGCAAGGGGTGAAGGAGTTCATCCGGGTCGCAGACGCCGACCGCCTGCAGATGCTGCAGTCGTACAGCGGAGCCGAGCGCCGGCAGGACGGAACCGCGGACGTGATCCATGTGTACGAACGGCTCCTCCCCTATGCGATCCTGTTCGGCATGGAGGAGGAGTGGGGAGACGTGCTCGAGCGTGCGTACGCGCAGGAGCAACGGGGGGCTGCCTGGATCGGCGACTCGACCTCCGTCGCGCTGCACGTGCAGCTGGCATCGTTCATGGCCTCGTCGCAATCGGCGGCGACGTACTCCGCACCGGCGGCGAGCACCTCGTCGAGTGCCGGCGGGTCGTTCGGCGGCGGGTTCTCCGGTGGTGGAGGAGGCGGAGGTTTCTCGGGCGGACGATGATCCGCCGGACGGTCAGATCAGCGGCGGGGGGTCGGAAGCTTCGCGCAGCGCCCGCTCGACCGTCGACTGCACCAGTGCCGACAGGTAGCCGCCGGGATTCTCCACACCGAGCTCGCGCAACCGGGCAGTCGACTGGCCGATGATCGACCGGGAGAACTCGGTGGCCGTCGCGATCGCGTCCGCATAGGCCGGTCGGTCCGCCTCGGCGATCACGACAGGCTCGCATCCGATCTCTACAGCGAGTGCCTGGGCGATCGGGAGCACCGCGGCGGGAGCAGTCACCGCGGCAAACCCGGCCTGCAGCTGACGCAGGTCGATCGAAGTTCCGGTGAACGTGATGGCGGGGTGGACCGCGAGCGGGATCGCCCCGCGCTCTGCGGCCGGCTTCAGCACATCGATGCCGTACGCGGGATCGGTGTGCAGCACGAGCTGACCGACCTGCCACCCCCCGACCTCGGCGATACCGGCGACCAGCGACGGCAGTTGCTCGGAGGGAACCGCGATGACCACGAGCTCGGCGCGACGCACCACCTCCAAAGCGTCGAGCACGGGCACGCCCGGCAGCACGGCAGAGGCGCGCTCGTCGTCGGAACCGCTCGTGATTCCGATCACGGCGTGACCCGCTCCGCCGAGCGCCGCACCGATCACCGGGCCGACGCGCCCCGCGCCGATGATCCCGACGCCGAGGCGTCCGTCCCGCGCCACCGTCACTCCCCCGACTGATCCGTCTGTGCGGGCGGCGGGGTCCTCCGGCGCCGCAGTTGCGGCTCGGCCGGCGGAGCAGCAGCGGGAGGTGCAGGTGCGACCGGGGCAGCGTGCGGAGCTGCAACCGGCGGGGCGGCCGGCGGAGCGGCAGCGGGAGGTGCAGGCGGCGCAGTTGTCACAGGAGCCGCAGGCGGAGCCGCAGGGGGCACAGGCGGCGGCGTGAATGTCGGCGGGGCGAACGGTGCCGGTCGCGCGCCCGGCGCAGGGGGCGCGAGGTTCGGCACGAAAGGCGGCGGAGCCACGGACGGCGAACCTGCGTATGGCGGCGGTCCGACGGGCAGCGCATCGGACGCAGCGGCCGCATGTTCGCTCCAGCGGTGGGTCGTGTCCCGCGATGCGGCCTCGGCGGCCGCGCGGCTGACATCGTCGAGCAGTGCCAGGGCGTCGGCGCGCTCGAGGCCCGCGAGGTACCCCGTGATGGGCCCCGGAACCGTGTGCACCTGCGCTCCGGAGACCCGCTGCATCCGATCGATCGGCCCCTGGCTGAGCGAGACGCCCTGGAGACGTGCAAGAGGGAAGACGGCGAGCTTGCGCCAGACCATTCCGCGACGCAACAGCAGGCCGAACTCCTCTACCCGGTAGCCGTGCCGCTTCCAGGAGAACGGACGTCGCCACCACGCGCGGCGGGGCATTCTGCGATAGGAGTCGCCTTCGACCGGACCGACGATGCCGTGCTCCCACAGCGTACGGATACTCTCCGCCGGCACGTCCGGCAGAACCAGCCCGAGCACGCGCTCGACGTCCGCGCGCTTGCCGACCGGAAGCACCACGTTGAACTGCTGTCCGCTCCCGGAGGACTGCTGTGCGGCACTCTTTCCGCTCATGCGGTTGATCTTGATCGTCCACCAGCCGAACGGGCGCCACAGCAACGACTGCGTCACCTCGACGGCGAAGATGCGCCCCGGCGGGAGCGTCTCGGTGACCGTCGTGAGGAGCCCGTACGTGATGCGCACACCATCGGGGGTGGGGGCGATCGAATAGCGCAGCGACTTCGAGATCTGCGCCCAGGTGATACCGACGACCGCGATGACCATCGGCACGCCCATGCCGAGCCCTAGGCCGAGCAGCACGGCACCGCCTTCCGTGTCGCCGTCGATCAGCGTGCCGATGAGCGCACTGCCGAAAGCGATCGCGAAGATCGCGCCGAAGAACACGAACCACAGCAGGCCTGAGATCAACTGCGACCCGACGAGGCGGCCGGTCGGGATCTTGACGACGCTCTCGGGGACCACGTCGGCGAGATCGACGCCGGCGAGGAGGTCGTTGACGCCGGCGTTCACGGATCCGACCAGCTGTGCGCGAGCGGATGCCGGCAGGGCCGTCGCAGTCGCCCCCGGCGTTCCAGGGCTCAGTGCGGCGTTGCGAGCAGCCCTGGCGCCGGACGCCAGGCGCAGGATGTCGGCACGCACGGACTCGGCGCGGGACGTCGCGAGGTACTCGAGCTCGACGTTCGCATCGTTGCCGGCACCCACGACCTCGAGCTTCGCGAGTCCGATGATTCGTGCCGGGAAGGGACGGGTCAGGTTGACGCCCTGCACCCGGTCGAGCGGCGCCCGGCGGTGGGAGCGGAAGATGATCCCCTTGCGAACCTCCACGTGATCGCCGGTGATCCGGAACTGCTGGAAGCGCCAGACGAACCAGAAGATGAGCACCAGCACGACCACGAGTCCGAGCACGCTGAGCAGGGCGACCAGGATCAGGTTGTTCGACAGGACCCAGTCGACGGGATCGCCGCTGGAGTACTCGCCGTAGTTCACCTCTTCCGGCGCGAAGAGGTCGACGGCCCACGCGATGAGGCGATCGCGCATGTTCGCGATCACGATGCCCGCGATGATGATCAGCGCCAGCCCGCCCTTGAAGAGCGGCGTGAGTGGATGCATGCGGTGCCACTCGCCGTTGGCGAGAGTGGTCGACGAGTCGCCGTCGGCCGCACGCGTGCTCGGAGACGGAGGGAGCTGCGGCTCGCTCACAGGCCGGTCCGGCGGGTCTCGGCGACGTGGATGAGGGTGTCCCGCAATGCCTCCGCGGCTTCCTGAGTGAGCCCGGGGATCTGCACGCCGGTCGTCGCGGCAGCCGTCACCATCTTCAACTGTGCGATGCCGAAGCCCCGATCGAGCGGGCCCTGGGTGATGTCCACCAGCTGCATGCGGCCGTACGGCACCGCGATCATGCGCTGCCAGAGGATGCCTTTGCGGAAGACGATGTCGTCGGCTCGCAGCATGTAGCCGATCGCCTTCGCCTGGCGCGGAAGGATGATGAGTGCGATCACCGTGATGAGGAGTATGACGCCGGCGGGGATCCATACCCACTGCTGATCCAGGACGAGGCTGAGCACGAGTGCCGCGGCGGCGACGATAACGACGAAGATCACGTTCTGCACGATCTGCGAGACCACATAGCGCGGCGAGATCTGGTGCCAGGTGCCGTCCAGTTCCAGCCGGGCCTCGTTCCGCGCGGTCCGCAGCTCGGAGTAGGTGCCCTGGTCGAGGGCGTCGAGGTCAGTGCCCTCCGCC
>JAQZBG010000244.1 GCA_029239165.1 Microbacterium sp.
CGGCAGCCGGGAGATCGCGGTCGGCAGCGACCTCGATGTCTACAGCGAGGCCAGCCCGCTCGGTCAGGCCATCCTCGGCCTCAAGGTCGGCGAGAAGTCCGCGTACGAAGCGCCCAACGGACGTTCCATCAGCGTCGAGGTCGTGAACGTCGAGACCTACGCAGGCTGACGTGCCATCCAGAAGCGCCCCCGTATCCACTCGGACGCGGGGGCGCTTCTGTGTGGATACGGGGGGTCAGTCGGCGACGATGATGGGCTCGAACCCCGCGCGGCGCAGCGTGTCGAGGGTGTGCTCCGAATGCTCCGGGCCGCGCGTCTCGACGCTGAGCTCGAGGATCACCTCGCTGATCTGCAGTCCGTGACCGTGCCTGGTGTGAATCGCCTCGATGACGTTCGCGCCGGCCCCGGCGATGAGATCGGAGACACGGGCGAGTTGACCGGGGCGGTCCGGCAGCGGGACCCGGATTGTGAGGTACCGGCCCGATGCGGCGAGCCCGTGCGATACGACCCGTTGCAGGAGCAGGGGGTCGATGTTGCCGCCGGAGAGCACCGCCATGGTCGTGCCGGTACCGGAGACCTTGCCGGCCATGATCGCCGCGACGCCGGCCGCACCGGCCGGCTCCACCACGACCTTCGCCTGTTCCAACAGGATCAGGATCGCGCGCGCCAGGTCGTCGTCGGAGACGGTGACCACCTCGTCGACGAGATCCTTGATGATGTCGAACGGGATCGCTCCGGGACGAGCGACCAGGATTCCGTCGGCGATGGTCGGGCGGGTGACGATATCGACCGGCTCCCCCGCGGCGAGCGAGGGCGGCACGGCAGCCGCGTTCTCGGCCTGCACGCCGATGATGCGGACGGTGCGGCCGAGCTCAGCGGCTCGAGCCTTCACGGCCGCGGCGACGCCCGCGATGAGTCCGCCGCCGCCGATGCCGAGGACGACGGTGTCGACCTCTGGCGCGTCCTCGAGCAGTTCGAGTCCGAGAGTCCCCTGCCCGATCACGATGTCGCGGTGGTCGAACGGGTGGATCAGTACGGCCCCGGTGCGCTCGGAGAACTCCGCCGCCAGCCGCAGCGACGTCGCCACGGTCTCGCCTTCGAGCACGACCTCCGCGCCGTACCCTCGCGTGGCGAGGAGCTTGGGCACGGGAACGCCCAACGGCATGAAGATCGTGGCGGGGATGCCGAGTGCCTGAGCTGCGAGCGCGACGCCCTGGGCGTGGTTGCCCGCCGAGGCCGCGACGACACCGCGCGAGCGCTCCTCGGCGCTCAGTCGCGATAGCCGGTACGCAGCGCCGCGGATCTTGAACGACCCCGTGCGCTGAAGGTTCTCCATCTTCAGCAGGACGGTGCCTCCGTGAATGTCGGAGAGGGCTCGCGACGGCAGCGTCGGCGTGTGCGAGATCACCTCAGCCAGACTCTGAGCTGCTTGTTCGAACTCGGTCAGGCTGGGGACTGCACTCATCGATTCCTCCGTCTCCGCTCGCGCGGCACTGTGCTCCAGATAAGGTCTCCGCTCGGACCGACGCCGGTGCGCCAGGAACCCGAGCTGATGGTCACGGCCGCGACGTTGACGAAGGCTGCCAACGGAACGGCGAACAGCGCTCCGGGGATGCCGGCGATCATCGCGCCACCCGCCACGACGAGGACGACGGCGAGCGGGTGGACCTTCACCGCGGAGCCCATCATGATCGGCTGCAGGATATGGCCCTCGATCTGCTGGACCGCCAACACCACCACGAGCATCCACAGCGCGATCCACGGTCCGTTGTACACGAGGGCCAGGAACACGGCGACGGCGCCGGTCGCGACCGCACCCACGATCGGGATGAACGAGCCGAGGAACACCAGGACGGCGACCGGAAGCGCGAGCGGCACCTGCAGCAGGAAGGCGCCGAGTCCGATGCCGATCGCGTCGATGGTGGCCACGAACAACTGAGTGCGGGCGTAGTTCACGATCGTGGCCCAGCCGTTTCGCGCCGCCCCGTCGACCGCCGGGCGGGCCTTCCGCGGGAAGATCTTTACGGTCCACCGCCAGATCCCCGCGCCGTCGGCGAGCAGGCAGATGAGGATGAAGAGTGACAGCAACGCGCCGGTCGCGACGTGGCCGACCGTCGTTCCGATGGCCAGCGCGCCCGTCCAGAGGGCCTGCGTCTGCTCGGTCAGGAAGTCGAGCCCCTGCTGCAGGTAGTCGGCGATCTGCGTGTCGGAGAGCTGCAGCGGACCTTCGTGGAGCCAGACCTGGAACTGATCGAATGCCTCGGTCGAGCGTGCCTGCACGTCGGGCAGCTGAGCGCGCACCTGCCAGACGACCAGCCACATCAGTCCGGTCACGATGGCGGCCGTTCCGATCAGCGAGATCGCGATCGCGAGCCAGCGCGGGAATCCATGCCGCAGCATCCACGAGAACGCCGGCCACAGAAGCGCCGTGATGAGGATGCCGACCATGAGCGGGATCACCAGCAGCTTCAGCAGCATCACCAGCCAGATGAAGACGCCGATCGCCGCCGCGATGATCAGCAACCGCCACGAATAGCTCGCTGTGATCCGCAGCGGCAAGGGCACCGCCTCATCGGCGTCGGTCGTCACGGTGCGGTCTGTGGAGACCGGGCGCGGACGGAAGAGATCTCGCAGCCGGGGGCGCTGGTCCTCGCTCATCGCCCAAGTCTACGGTCAAGCCGTATGCCGTTCGACGCATCCTTCGCGGAAGCGCGGTGATGTCAGTGCCCGGCGATACGCTGACGGCGTGACCGAGACCCTCAGCTCCACGCAGGCCCGTCGGATCGCCCTGGCCGCTCAGGGGTTCACCCGTGCCCGGCCCGAGGCCGTCACCGCGCGCCATGTGCACCGCGTGATGGACCGTCTGGGAGTGCTCCAGATCGATTCGGTGAACGTGTTCGCCCGCTCGCACTACCTCCCTCTGTTCTCCCGCCTGGGCTCCTATGATCCGGCGCTCCTCGACCGCGTCTTCCTCTCTCGCACCACCCACTACGTCGAGTACCTCGCCCACGAGGCCACGTTCATCCCGGTCGCGGACTGGCCGCTGTGGCGATTCCGCATGGAGGACTTCCGACGGAAGTGGGCCGGAGAAGACTCCTGGATGAGCACCAACGCGCGCACGGTGCAGTGGGTGCGAGACGAACTCCGCGCGCGCGGGCCACTGCGTCCCGCCGACCTCCGCGACGACGCGCCGCGGGAGCGTGGGACCTGGTGGGACTGGGACGAGGCCAAGCTCGCGCTCGAACATCTCTGGCGCACCGGCGACGTCGCCGTCAGCGGCCGCAGGGGCTTCGAGCGCACCTACGCGCTGGCCGAGCAGGTGATCCCCGACGGCATCCGCTCGCGGGAGATCACTCGCGACGACGCGATCCTCGAGCTGACGCGGCGAGCGGCTCGATCCAGTGGTGTCGCGACGCAATCCGACCTCGCGGACTACTACCGGATCCGCGACCGCTCAGCGGTCGCCCGATCGATCGCCGAGCTCGTCGACGCCGGTGAGCTGCAACCGGTGCAGGTACGCGGCTGGGAACGCGGGGGTCGTCCGCTGCCCGCCTGGCGGCATCGCGATGCCGTCCTGCCCCGCAAGGTCGCGACGGCGGCCGTTCTGACGCCGTTCGATCCGGTGGTGTGGTTCCGTGAGCGGGCGCTGCGTGTCTTCGATCTCGACTACCGCATCGAGATCTACGTGCCGGCCGAGAAGCGTCGGTACGGCTACTACTCGCTGCCGGTCCTCGTCGGCGACCGCATGGTGGCACGAGTCGACCTCAAGGCCGATCGCGCGACGTCGACGCTGCAGGTCCAGTCGGCATGGTGGGAGCCGCAGGCCCTGCCGGGAGACGCCGAGCCGGTCGCGGCCGAACTGGCCCTCGCCGCGGCCTGGCAGGGCCTGGAGCGCGTCTCGGTGTCGGGTTGGGGCGATGCCACCTCGGCGCTGCATGCTGCCCTGACCAGAGCGGGCGCCCCGGTGCACCGCCACGTGCACGTGCGAGAGAGCGCCGCATGAGTCATCGTCGGTGGTGGCTGATCGGCGGCGCGGCAGGCATCGTTGTCACGGCCGCCGCGGGCGTGTGGATCTGGCAGGCGACCGCCCGCCCCGCCACTGTGGAGGAGACCGCGGTCGCATACCTGCGCGCACTCGAATCGGGCGACCCCGCAGCGGTCGAGGCCACGGGGGCCGCGATGCAGCAGGAGACTCTCGACGCGTTCTCAGACGCGACGGCACTCGTCGAGGATGCCGAGGTGATCTCCGTCAGCGGAGACGACAGCGCACCGGTCGGTGGGGTGACGGCGACGGCCGAGATCTCGTTCCGCTTGGGCGACGACAGGCACTCCGCGGAGCTCACGCTCTCCCCCGTCCACGGGAAGTGGGTTGTCGACGAGTCCGGGTGGGGCGTCGTGACCGTCGTTCCCTCGACCGGCTCGTTCGTCTCCGTCGGCGGGCAGACGGTACCTGCGGGCGAAGCCACGGCGTTGCTGCCGGCGACCTACCCCGTGACCGCTGCCCCGGCGAACCTGCTCGGCGGCGAGAGCTCGGTGACCGTGGTCCCCGGAGACGAGCTGTCCGTTGATCTCGAGGTGTCGCTGCGCCCGGAGGCGACTGTCGCAGCACAGAAGCAGCTCGACGATCAGCTGGAGGCATGCACGACAGCGGGAAGCGCGCCGCCCGAGGGCTGCGGCATCCGCATCCCCTGGGGCACCGAGTTCCGTGCCGTGTCGGAGTACCGCTACCGCATCGAGAAGCTGCCGACGCTCACCCTCACGGGCAGTGCATTCACGGCCGATGACGGCGCGCTGGTCGCCACCCTCACCGGCACAGGTCAAGACGGCGCGGAGCGCGAGGCCACCTACCGGACCGACTCGTGGAGTGTGCGCGGAGACGTGACGTTCAGCGCAGAAGACCTGGTGCTCAGCCCTTGGTGAGTAGGCGCCCGCTACGTGCGCGTCGGATCAGAACTGCACGCGCGGCGGTTCGGAGATCGCGCTGTTGTCGGCGACCTCGAAGAACTCACGCTCAGTGAAGCCGAGCCCCTTGGCGAACAGGTTGTTCGGGAAGACCTTGATCTTGGTGTTGAGCTCGCGCACGCCGGCCTGGATCTTGTCTTCGGTGTCGACCAGCGCCTGCTGAACCTGGAGGAAGTTCGTGCTCGCCTGCAGCTGCGGGTACGCCTCAGCGACGGCGAAGAGGCTGCGCAGGGCCTGCTGGAGGTGTCCCTCGGCGATACCCGCCTCACCGGGCCCGCCGGCCGACAGTGTCTCGGCGCGCGCCCGCGTCACGTTCTCGAAGACGGCCTTCTCGTGGGAGGCATAGCCCTTGACCGTCTCGATGAGGTTGGGGATGAGGTCGGCTCGTCGCTTCAGCTGCACCGTGATGCCGCTCCACGCCTCGTCGACGCGGACCTTCAGCTGCACCAGCGAGTTGTACGTGGCCCACAGATAGATGCCGGCGAGCAGGATCAC
>JAQZBG010000245.1 GCA_029239165.1 Microbacterium sp.
TGACGCTCGGAGCGAGCGTCGAAGAAGCGGTGGCGGCCGAAGGCATGTCGCGACAGTAGCGCGGCCTCGGCAGCCACCGCAAATCCGGACCGTCATCCGCGGGGCGGCGCCCCGAGCGGAGCGGCGAAGAAGGCCAGCTCGTGCGCGCTCGATGACACGAACGCGCGCCGCATCCGCGCCCTGGTCCCGGCATCGGCCGCAGCTGCCGCTGCCGTGGCGTAGTCGATCGCTGTCCGGGTCGCCTGCTCGAACGCAGGGTCGGCATACGTCGCGAGCCAGGAGGCATACGGATGCTGCGGATCCTTCGCATACTCGCCGAGCTCCCCCGCGTGCAGGCGGCGGCCGAGGTCCGTGTAGAGCCAGAAGCAGGGCAGCACGGCGGCGACGATCTCGGCGTAGTCGCCGCCGAATGCGACGGACCGCAGGTGATCGAGGTACGCCGTCGTCACGGCCGAGGGTTCCGCCGTGAACGTCGCCGCGCTCACCCCTTGCGACGGAGTGAGCCAGGACGCGTGCAGCTCGAGCTCGCCGACGATCGAACCGTGGGCGGAATGAGCCCAGAACGCCTGCTCGGCCGAGGTCGGCGCGAGACGAGCGGCTTCGGCCAGCACACGGGCGTACTCGCGCAGATACAGCGCGTCCTGGGCGAGGTACGACAGGAACGGTGCGCGCGCGAGCGAGCCGCCGGCGAGTGCGCGGATGAAAGGCAGCTCGTCGATCCCCGCGCGGATATCGGCGATGCCCTGCCACCAATCCGCGGCGATGGCGGCCGCTTCCGGTCGCGTCGCCGTGCCCCCACGTTCCCAGAGCCCGGCGAAGTGGTTGATCGGGCCATGCCCGCGCCCCACGCGCAGCCGCTCCCCCGCGCGAAGGGCCTCCCGGAGCCAGGCGCGTGCCGCGCGCACCGCGTCTGGGGGAGTCAGCCCCTGCGCCAGCAGTGTGGCGAGTGCCGAGGAGAGCGAGCATCCGGTCCCGTGCGTGCTCGACGTCGCGATGCGGGACCCGGTGAACTCGTGTCGAAGGCCGCGATGCGCGTCGACCAGCACGTCCGGGGCTTCATCGCCCGTGAGGTGCCCGCCCTTGACGAGCACGGCGGCACCGATCTCGGCCGACAGCGCCTCCGCCGCGACGATGCCGTCAGCCCAATCGACGATGTGACGGCCGGACAGCACCGCGAGCTCGGCGAGATTCGGGGTGACGAGCGTCGCTCGGCCGAGCATCTCCCGCAGCTCCCGCTCGGCGTCCGGAGAGAGGAGTCTGTCCCCCGAGGTGGCGACCATGACCGGGTCGATCACGACGATGGGCGGACGCGCCCGGTCGAGCCACGCGCCCACCGCGCGGATGACCTCCGTCTCGGCCAGCATCCCGATCTTCACCGCATCGATCACGATGTCGTCCGACACCGCGTCGAGCTGCGCACGGAGGAAGTCCACCGGCGGCACATGCACCGCCCGGACACCCTGCGTGTTCTGCGCGGTCAGCGCGGTGAGGACGGCCATGCCATAACCGCCGTTCGCGGCGATGGACTTGAGGTCGGCCTGGATGCCCGCCCCTCCGGAAGGATCGCTCCCCGCGATGCTGAGTACCCGCGGCACGGAGCCCGCAAGCCACCGTCGCCGGAACTCCCTGGCGGTCTCGGCGGGGTCGTCGGCCGCACACAGCGCCGAGACCACAGCGAGTCCGGCGGCACCGGCATCACGAAGGGCCTCGGTGTCGTCGATGCCGACGCCGCCGATCGCCACACACGGGAGCGGGCTGCGGGACACGAAGTCTCGGAACCCGTCCACGCCGAGCGGCTCGGGGTGGTCCGGCTTCGTCGAGGTCGGACGGATCACCCCGACGCCGAGATAGTCGACGGTTCCGGTAGGCAGCGCGAAGACCGCGTCGAGGTGCTCCGGACTGTTCGCGGTGAGGCCGATCAGTGCACCCGGCCCGAGAGCCTCGCGCGCCCTCCGCACCGATGCATCGCCCTGTCCCAGATGCACACCGTCGACGCGTGCGCCACGGCTGCGGGCGGAGATCGCGGCATCCAACCGGTCATTCACGACCAGCAGTGCACGGCCGTCGATCGCCTGGGACAGGGCGAGCAGCTGCTCGACCGTCTCGGCATCGGATGCGGTCTTGTCACGAAGCTGCACGATGCGCACGCCGCCGTCCACGGCACGGCGGACGGTCTCGACGACACCGCGGTCGCCGCAGAGCCCGGGATCGGTGACGAGGTAGAGGGAGAGGTCGGCGTTCACCGCACACCCGCCTCGACACGAGCGTCCGCGATCACGTCGGCGGGCCCCACGGAAGCGAGTGCGTCCAACAGCGCGACGGCGAAGCTGCCGGGACCGTTCGAGTCGGCGGCGGCGCGCTCGGCCGCGATCGTGTAGACGAGGCTCGCGGAGGCGACGGCCGTCAGGGCATCGTGTCCGGTGTTGCGCGCGGCTCCCAGGAACGCGGCCATCACGGCTCCGAGAGCGCAGCCTCCGCCGGTGACCTTCGTCAGCAGCTCGTGGCCGTTCGCGAGGAACAGCACCCGGTCCCCATCGGTGAGGAGATCGACCGGACCGGAGACCGCGATCACGGCCCCCGTTCGTCGCGCGAGCTCGGCCGCAGCATCTGCGGCGGCTTCCGTGCTGTCCGTCGCATCCACTCCGCGACCGCCGGCGCTGAGTCCGGCGAGTGCGAGGATCTCGGAGGCGTTGCCGCGGATCGCCGTCGGTCGCCGCTCCGCCAGCTGATGCGCCAGGGCGGTGCGGATCGGCAGCGCACCGATCGCGACCGGGTCGAGCACCCAGGGAGTGCCGGATGCGATGGCGCCCGCGACGGCCTCGAGACTCGCCGCGCGTTGCTCGGGAGTGGGCGTGCCGAGGTTGATCAGCAGGCCGGAGGCGACACCGGCGAACAGCTCGGCCTCTCCGACGATGTCGACCATGGCGGGCGCCGCACCGAGCGCGAGCAGCACGTTGGCGGTGAACCCGGTGACGACCGTATTGGTGATGCAGTGGGTCAACGGTGGCGTGTCGCGCAGCTCCTCCCACAGGGCCGCGGCGGCGCCGGGCAGATCGGTGGTGGAATCAGGACGCAGAAGATCGCTCATCGCGACATCCCTTCGCTAGTACGAACTAGATCAGGTTCGACGGGTCTGTTCTCAGCCGCGGATGCGGCACCCCGTGTCACTGCTCAGAGTCTAGCGATCGGCCAGAAGAGCCGACTCCTCCGCCCGGGTGAGTCCGGCACGGCGGCCTCGATCGATGCCGCGCGCCCGCTCATCGGCGAGGACGGTGCGGATGGTTTCGGCCAGAGGGCGCAGCCGACCACCCGCTTCCCGGTACGCCGTGTTCGACCGGGTCATGAAGCCCGTCATCTCAGGTGGCAGCCACAACGGCAGCGAGCGCGGCCCCGCCCAGTACTCGACCCCGTGTGCGACGAGCCAGTTCTCCTCGGCGACCACGGTCTCGCCAGCGTGCGCTGCTGCCGCACGCACGGCGTTCAACACGTCGCCGAGGGGATGTTCGTCCCCGATGGCATTGACCGGCCCGCTCCTGGTCGTCGCGACGATGAAGTCGGCGAGATCGTCCACGTCGATCACCTGGGCGCTCCTCCCGTCGAGCGGCGGCAGCAGCACCGGCTCCGCTCCCGCCCGTGCGAAGGCGGCGGCCCAATAACCGAACCGGTCGCTCGGGTCGTCGTCGCCCACGATGAGTCCGGGTCGCACGATGAGCGCACGATCGCCCAGGGTGCCCACGGCGTCCTCCGCCGCCGCCTTCTGCGGTCCGTACTCATACTCGTCACCGGGGCGGGCAGGCCGATGCCGCGGTGCTGACTCGTCTGTGCCGACCGTCTCGTCGTCGGAGTAGACCGACATGGATGACACGTACGTCCAGCGCGCGGCTCGGTCGCCGAGTGCGCCGACCGCCTCCGCGACGTGCTCCGCGCGCGACGAGATGTCGACCACGTGGTCCCAGTCCCGCCCGGCGAGCGTGATGTAACTCGCTGGATCGTCGCGGTCTCCGTGCACGAGCACCGCACCGTGTGGCGCCGGGCGCTCACCGCGAGCGAGACACGTCACCGACGCGCCGGCATCCAGCCACCGGCGGGCGATGCGCCCGGAGAGCCAGCCGGTTCCACCTAGGATCAACACGTCCGTCATGGACCCATGTCACCAGGAACGCGGCACCCGCGGAAGCCCTTCCGCTCAGAGCAGATCAGGACTTCCGCGGAGCCGGGTCAGTCGCGCAGTGCGGCCCCGAAACGCTCGGCGGCGACCTCGACACCGGCGAGCTTGGCTGCGGTGGCCTCGGCTGCGGTGAGCGTGCGGTCGGCGGAGCGGAAGCGCAGCGCGAACGTCAGGCTCTTCGCCCCCTCCGGCACCCCCTCACCGCGGTAGTCGTCCACCAGTCGCACCGATTCGAGCAGCGCACCCGCGCCCTCGGCGAGCGCGGCCTGCACGTCGGCGGCCGGCACCTCCGCCGGCAGCGCGAGCGAGACGTCCTGGGTGGCCGCGGGGAACGTCGACAGCGATGCCGCGACGACCCGACCGCCCGCGAGCGTCAGGATGCGGTCGAGGTCGAGCTCGAGCACGGTCGCGCGTCCGGGCAGGTCCGCACCCTCAGCCACGGTGGGGTGCAGCTCGCCGACGTAGCCGACCTCTTCTCCGGCGGCACGCAGCGAACCGGTGCGACCCGGGTGGAGAGCAGCACGCTCGGCTTGGACCACGTCGATGTCGACGCCGGCCGCCGCAGCGATCACACGGACGGCATCCAGCGCCTCGGCCAGGCCGGCAGCCTCGGCGGGACGGCCGGGCTGACGCGGTGCGACGTGGCCGGTCAACAGGGCCGAGACGAACCGGTGCTGCGGCGGGATCGAGGCGTTCAGCGCGGCGAGCGTCTCGTCGGACGGGCGCTCCCCGAGCGGCGGCACCTCGTCGGTGCCGTACTCGACGCCCGGCTCCGGAAGGAACACAGCACCGGTCTCGAAGATCGCCAGGTCGGTGAGTCCGCGCGAGATGTTGCGGTGCGCGGTCTGCAGCAGGCCGGGGATGAGCGAGCGGCGCAGGAACGGCGCCTGCCCGTCGAGCGGGTTCGCCAGG
>JAQZBG010000246.1 GCA_029239165.1 Microbacterium sp.
GCGGCGTCGACGTCCCAGTACTCGGCGGAGGTGAACGCCATGCGCTCACGCTCACGGTCGACGATGAGTCGGGTCGCGGCGGACTGCACGCGACCGGCGGAGATGCCGGTCTTGACCTTGTACCAGAGCACCGGCGAGACGTCCCAGCCGTACAGACGGTCAAGGATGCGGCGGGTCTCCTGCGCGTCGACGAGGTCGTGGTCGAGTTCACGCGTGTTGCCGACGGCAGCCTGGATCGCGTCCTTCGTGATCTCGTGGAACACCATCCGCTTGACGGGGACCTTGGGCTTGAGGGTCTCCAGCAGATGCCAGGCGATCGCCTCGCCTTCGCGGTCCTCATCAGTGGCGAGCAGGAGCTCGTCAGCGCTCTTCAGCGCGCGCTTGAGTTCGGCGACCGTCTTGGTCTTCCGATCGGAGACGACGTAGTACGGGTCGAACCCGTTGTCGATGTCGATGGAGTACTTCCCATAGGCCTGCTTGTCAGCGGCCGGGATGTCCTTCTTGTCAGCGAGGTCGCGGATATGGCCGACGGAGCTGAGCACCTCGTAGCCGTCGCCGAGGTATCCCTGAATAGACCGCATCTTCGTCGGGGACTCGACGATGACGAGCTTCTTGCCTTCAGCCAAGGGTGCGTCCTTTCTTCGAAGCACACCATACACACCACTGTGTACGGCTGCGAGTCCAGCGTACGCCGCCTGCACCTCCACGGTCGCCACGAACCCCTCGAGAGAGCAGCCGGTGAGCACTGCTCCCGCCGCATCCGCGACCCGCGCGGCGAGCACGCAGGGCTCCGCTGCGGTCGGCACGGCGCCACTCGCGGCGTCGGCTGCGGCGAGCGCCGCGGCGTCGGCCGCACCCGCCGCCCGCTGCGCCGTGACCGATGCCCCGCCGACGGCGGCGAGCCCGAGCGACAACGCTGCCGCGACCGCCAGGACGCCCGCGGACAGCACCGTGCCGGCCATCAGCGACCTCCGTCGAGCGCACAGCTCGATGCCTGAAGGGGTACCCGCACGAGCGCACCGACCGACGCTACGGATGTGGCCGTGACACAGACGAGGTCGCCGGAGTACGAGGATGAGAGCCCTGCGCCCGGGACAGCCCTGCCCACCACGCGCTGCGCCGCGTCCGCCCCCTCACCGCGGCCGAGCAGTCGTGCGGCATCCGCCGAAGCATCCTGCAGCGCGACCTGCCGGGATGCCGCGCCGAGCGCGCCGGCGCCGAGCAGGAGCGCCAGCACGACGGCGGGCAGACCGATGGCGAGCTCTGCGGCGACGGAGCCACGCTCCCCCGGGGCGCCCCGGCCGCGAGACGCTCCGCTTTCGGCCCGGCCGCGGCCGCTCCGTCTCGGGTGCATCACGACACCGTGAGTGCGCGCCGCACGAGATCCGTCAGGATGCCGCGAACCTCGTCGGAACGCATGATGACGACGAGGAGGCCGGCGAAGGCCACAGCGGCCATCGTCGTGATGGCGTACTCGGCAGTGGCTGCACCCGTATCGTCGCCGAACAGTGCAGCCGCACGGCGCCGGTCGAGTCGGGGGATGCTGATCATGATGTACCTCTTTCTCTGGATGGATTCGTGTCGACGGGAAGGCCACGGCCGGTCGCTCACAGCGGCAGGGGTGTGGAGTCGAGGACGCTGAGCAGCATCGGCGCGACTCCCAGCAGGAGGAAGGCGGGCAACGTGCAGACGCCGAGTGGGATGAGCAGCTGCGTCGACAGCTTCGCCGCGCGGAGACGGCCGTGCACGCGCGCTGCGTGCCGGTCCTGTGCTGCGGACGCTCGAAGGAGTTCGACAGCGGGGACACCGGCTGCGCGAGACAGCTCCAGAACCGACCGGACGCTCTCTTCGGTCTCTCCGGTGGTCGAGCTCTCGGACACCAGGCGCAACGCGCGGTCGATGGAGGAGCCTCCGGAAAGCGCAACGGCCACCAGCTCCGCCCGCATGCCCGGAGTCCCCGGGGCAGGCGCAGCGCGACGAAGCAGCCGCCGCGTCCACAGTCGCGCCGCGAGCACGAGTAGCAGCCCCGCGATCACGCAGGCAGCGCCGAGCGGGTTGCCGACGATGACGCCGATGGTGTCGAAGCCCAGCGCGAAGCCGAGAAGGAGTCCCGCGAGCGGCATCCACAGCAGCAGGCGCGCCGTACCGGCGGGCTCGGCGAGTGCGATGCGCACGTCGTCGGCGGCAGAGGAGGCGTCACGAAGCGACTCGGCGATGATCCTGAGCACCTCTGCCAGCGGCGCACCCACTGTGGTGGCGATCTCCCACGCGGCAGCGAGGTCGACCCAGGCCCCGCCCTCCGCCTCGATGGCATCGAGAAGGGGAACGCCTCCCGCTACCCGCTCCGTCACGGCTGCCGCGTGCGGGTCGCCGATGTCGGCGAGGTGCCGCCAGGCGACGACCGGCACTGCCCCTGCCTGCAGCAGCACGGCCAGCGTGTGCACCGAAGTCGCGGCATCTGTCCCACCCTCCCCGCTTCTTCTCGACGTGGAATGTCGCCGGGTCACCATGGACTCACCTCCTCGATATCCAGCCGGTCGCCCGTCATCACGAAACGTCCGGCCTGGCGGATCCGACGAATGCCGCCGGGGGCGCGGTCGAGATGCAGCACGACGGTGAATGCACTCACCGTCTGCCGTGCGAGAGCGACCGCGTCCATCCCGGCCAGCGCACCCAGCGCCTCGAGTCGCGCAGGAACGTCGCGGAGACCGCTGGCGTGCATCGTGCCCGCGCCTCCGTCGTGACCCGTGTTGAGAGCGGTGAGCAGCTCTCTGACCTCTTCCCCGCGGCATTCGCCCACCACCAGCCGGTCGGGCCGCATCCGCAGGGACTCCCGGACCAGCCGGGCGAGCGTGATCCCGCCCGCCCCCTCGACGTTCGCCTGACGCGCCTCGAGCGCGACGTGATGTGGGTGGCGCGGACGAAGTTCAGCGACGTCTTCGATCGTGACGATGCGCTCGGTCGCGGAGACCTCGGAGAGCAGCGCAGACAGAAGCGTCGTCTTGCCGGTTCCCGTGCCGCCGGTGATGAGGATGTTCGCCCGTGCGGCCACCAGTCCGAGGAGCCAGGTTTGCTGGCGCGCGCCGAAGGAGCCGAGCGCGGCGAGCGCCTCGAGGTCGGCGGCCCGGACCCGAGGGATGCGGATGGACAGCGCTGTGCCCGTCGTGGAGACAGGAGCGAGCACGGCGTGCACGCGGATGCCGGAATCGAGACGGACATCCACGCACGGAGCCTGATCGTCGAGATGGCGCCCGCCGAGTCCGACCAATGCGACGGCGAGGTCGCGCACCTCACGCTCCGACGCCCGCCATCCGTTCACCGGATCGGCGCCGCTGCCGCGGTCGACGAACAGGCCGGTCGACCCGTTGACGAAGACATCGGTGACGGCGTCGTCGATGTGCGCGAGGAGCGGACCGAAGGCGGGGTCGAGGCGCAGGGGCTCGGGAGCGGCATCCGTCGCACCGGTGGCAGGCATCGCCCCTCGGGGCTGGATGATGAAGGAATCGGGCATACCGCGAAGGTAGGCGGCACGGTCGCTGCGTCTGATCGAGCGTGCGCCCGGAGCCCAGGGCCTGTGCAGAAGCCCCACGCGCACCCGACCGTGCAGGACACCGCTGTGTCCGAGCATGAGTTCGGGAGCGCTCCCAACGGAATGGGCGGCATCTCACGGGGGGAATGAGATGCCGCCCACGGCAATACCCGATTGGGGGAATCGGGCACGCCAAGGCCGGAATGAGATTTCGGCTGTCGTCGAGTGTACGCAAGGCAACCGTCCTCACAAAACCGGGGCGACTACCGACTTTCGGCAGTATGCGATGCGTGGCCGCGCGGATAGATTCGCCCTGACCGGGCCGTCCACCCCCCACGGCCAGGCTCGAACGACCCGAATGCCGCAAAGGAGCGCCTGCCGATGAGCAGCCAGATCGATCACCTTCTCGATGAGACCCGGCGGTTCGCGCCGTCAGAGGAATTCGCCGCCCAGACCATCTCGTCGCCCGAACTCTACGAGCGCGCGGCCGCCGATCGTGAGGCGTTCTGGGGCGAGCAGTCCCGCGAACTGGTGCACTGGCACAAGCCGTTCACGCAGGTTCTCGACTGGACGAACCCGCCGTTCGCGAAGTGGTTCGACGACGGCGAGCTGAACGTGGCGTACAACTGCCTCGACCGCCACGTCGAAGCGGGGAACGGCGACCGCGTCGCCCTGCACTGGGAAGGTGAGCCCGGAGACTCCCGCCGCATCACCTATGCCGAGCTGACCGAAGAGGTCAAGCGGGTCGCCAACGTCCTCGAAGGACTCGGCATCGGCCAGGGCGACCGCGTCGCGATCTACCTGCCCATGATCCCCGAGGCGATCGCGTCGATGCTCGCCGTCGCCCGCCTCGGCGCGATCCACTCCGTGGTGTTCGGCGGATTCAGCGCCGACAGCCTCCGCTCGCGAATCGACGACGCGGGGGCGAAGCTCGTGATCACCGCAGACGGCGGCTACCGCAAGGGGCGCGTCTCCGCCCTGAAGCCGGCGGTGGATCAGGCGCTCGCCGACCGCGGCGAGGGCGAGCAGCAGACCGTCGAGCACGTCCTGGTGGTCCGGCGCGGCGAGAACGAGGTGGACTGGATCGAGGGGCGCGACCTCTGGTGGCATGATGTGGTCCCGGCGGCGTCCGCCGGGCACACGGCTCAGGCCTTCCCAGCGGAGAACCCCCTCTTCATCCTCTACACGTCGGGAACCACCGGGAAGCCCAAGGGCATCCTGCACACCTCCGGCGGCTACCTCACGCAGGTCGCGTACTCGCACAAGTACGTCTTCGATCTGCACCCGGAGACGGACGTCTTCTGGTGCACGGCCGACATCGGCTGGATCACCGGGCACAGCTACGTCACGTACGGGCCCCTCGCGAACGGCGCCACCCAGGTGCTCTACGAAGGCACACCGGATGCTCCGCACCCCGGCCGCTGGTGGGAGATCATCGAGAAGTACAAGGTCTCGATCTTCTACACCGCACCGACCGCGATCCGCTCGTTCATGAAGATCGGCCGCAGCGTCCCGAAGAAGTTCGATCTCTCGACGCTGCGCCTGCTCGGTTCGGTGGGTGAGCCCATCAACCCCGAGGCGTGGATGTGGTACCGCGAGGTCATCGGCGCCGGCACGACGCCGATCGTCGACACGTGGTGGCAGACCGAGACCGGAGCGATCATGGTCTCGGCTCTGCCCGGGGTCACCGAGACCAAGCCGGGCTCCGCGCAGGTCCCGCTTCCCGGTATCTCGATCGATGTGGTGGACGAACAGGGCGTCGAGGTCGGCAACGGCAACGGCGGATTGCTCGTGATCACCGACCCCTGGCCGAGCATGCTGCGAGGCATCTGGGGCGACCCGGAGCGCTATCGCGAGACGTACTGGGAGAAGTTCGAGGAGCAGGGATACTACTTCGCCGGCGACGGGGCCCGCCTCGACGAGGATGGCGACCTGTGGCTGCTCGGCCGCGTGGACGACGTCATGAACGTCTCGGGCCACCGTCTCTCCACGGCCGAGATCGAGTCGTCGCTGGTCGCACATGAGGCGACTGCCGAGGCCGCGGT
>JAQZBG010000247.1 GCA_029239165.1 Microbacterium sp.
TCGGCCGGCTTGATCACGACGCAGTTACCGGCGGCGAGCGCGGGCGCCAGCTTCCACACCGCCATCAGGATCGGGAAGTTCCACGGGATGATCTGTCCGACCACACCGAGCGGCTCGTGGAAGTGATACGCCACCGTGTTCTCGTCGAGCTGGCTGATTCCGCCCTCCTGCGCGCGGAGCACGCCCGCGAAGTAGCGGAAGTGGTCGACGGCGAGCGGGATGTCGGCGGCGAGCGTCTCGCGAACGGGCTTGCCGTTCTCCCACGTCTCGGCCACCGCGATCTCCTCGAGGTGCTGCTCGATCCGATCGGCGATGCGGTTCAAGATCACCGAACGCTCCGCCGGGCTCGTCTTGCCCCAGCTCGCGAAGGCCTTCCAGGCGACGTCGACGGCGCGATCGATGTCTTCGCTGGTGCCGCGCCCGACCTCGGTGAAGGGCTTGCCGTTGACGGGGCTGATGTTCTCGAAATACTGCCCCTTCACGGGTGCGACGAACTCGCCGCCGATGTAGTGGCCGTACTGCGGGCGATAGTTCGCGACGGCACCCGGCTGACCGGGAGCGGCGTAGGCGAGGGATACGTCTTCTTCGACGATGCTCATGGGGGTCTCCTTCGACGGAGCCGCGCTTCGGTTCGCGGCTGTGCTCCGAAGGTAGGTCGTGCGGGGTTGCACGCCGATGCGCAACGTTGCAATATATTGCGTCACTCCCGGAGGGCAGCGGCGAACGCCCGGAAGCGCTCGGCCATGGCCTCCGGCGCCTCGGCCACCGTGAAGTGTCCGCCGTGCTCGAGCCGCTCGAAGACGCGCAGATCTCGGTAGAAGCTGCGGGCGAGAGGCTCCGGGAAGTCGTGTTCGTGACGCTGGATGTGGACCGCAGCGGGGACATCGACCGGCGGCATGGCCTCCGGGGTGTCCGCCCCTTCGTAGTAAGGGCGGAAGGAGGTCGCGATGCTCTGCGTGACCCAGTAGATCATCGCCTCGGTGAGGATGCGGTCCCGCGAGATCACCGCCTCGACGGAAGCCGGGTCGTCCCCCGGGGTGTCGGACCATTCGGCGAGCTTCTCGGCGATCCAGGCGAGCAGCCCGGCCGGAGAGTCGTTGAGGGCGGCGGCGAGCGTGTCGGGTCGCGCCCACTGCACATGCCCGTAGGAGCCGTTCGGACCGTGCTCGGCATCGAGCCTCGCGAAGAACGCCCGGACCTCGGGGTCGTCCCAGGCCTCGCGCTCGTCTGGCGTGCCGAAGTGCGCGTGCGTCGCGACGATGCCCGCGACGTGATCGGGGTAGGCGCCGGCGATGAGGTCGCTGACATTCGCCGTGACGTCTTCGCCGTAGGTGATGTAGGTCTCATAGCCGAGCACTTCCGTCATGAGCCGGTGCATGGTCTCGGCGATCCGCCGCTCGCTCATCGGCCCGTCGGCGTATGGCTGGGAGAAGGCGAATCCGGGCAGGCTCGCGACGACCACATCGAAATCGGGCAGCATTCTCATGACGTCCAGCTGCAGAGCGAAGGTATGCGGCCAGCCGTGCATGATCAGCAGCACCGGGGCCTCCGCATGCTCCGACCTCACATGAGCGAAGTGGATGTCGGTACCGTCGATGTCGGCCAGGAACTGCGGGAACCCGGCCAACCACTCCTCACGCGCTCTCCAGTCCCAGTCGGCCCAGCTCTCGACGAGCTCTCGCAGCCATCGGGCGTTCATCCCCGATGGCATCCGCCTCGGTGAGTCTTCGAGCAGTCTGGTGTTCCGGAGTCGCGCACGCAGGTCGTCGAGCACTTCGTCGGGGACGTGGAGTCGGAACGGCCGGATCTCGGACATGCGAGCACGGTACTCCGGTCCACCGACATCGGGTGATCTCCGCTCCCGGAGTCACTCGGCGGCGAGGCGCTCGATGCGCGCGACCACTCCCGCACGCTTCGGCGATCGGGCCGGAAGCATCTCCAGAGCGAGGCGCAGCGCCTCGGCATCGCCCTGACCCTCCGGGATCTCCGCATAGGCGAGCAGCACGTCCAGGCTGGCCTCGGACAGCATGGCCTCGTGCAGCGCGGCACGCACCGACTCGCGGAAGTCCTCCACTCCGGGCGACGTCGATTCCGGAAGCACAGGCCCGCGATAGGCGGTGAGCGCCACACGATGCGCGCCGCGGTCGAGCAGGGACAGCACGTCGTGCGCATCCGTGTCGAGGGCGACGGGCAATCGATACGGTCGCGATTCCGGAACGAGGTCGGGTGCCGTGCGCTCGAGCACCTTGCGCAGGCGCACCATCTCGGGCCGCAGCGTGTCGGGCGAGACGCCGGTGCCGTACACGAGCTCGCACAGCCGCTCGGCGGAGAGGCCCTGCCGATGCACGGCGAGCATCAGGAGGATGGCGGCATGCCTCGCGCTGAGTTCGATCATCGATTCGTCGTGCGCCGACTCCGTCTCCAACCGTGCGCGGTCCCGGCCGAGCACGTGCAGCGTCGCACGGGCGGTCACCGGGGTGCGTGGCTTCGACGTCGTCGCCCTGCTCCGCGGAGCCGCACTCCGCTCGCGCAGCCGCGCCACCATCAGCTCCGACTCCACGGCGCGGACCGTCGCGTCGACCAGCAGACGCGCCTGCGGCGAGACGACGTCCGGACCCCCGGTGATGTCGATCACCCCCAGCACCCGCTTGGTCTCCGGGTCGCGCACCGGCGCTGCCGTGCAGGACCACGGATGCACGAGTCGGTTGTAGTGCTCGGCGCCGCGGATCTGCACCGAGTGGCCGAGAGCGAGGGCGGTGCCGGGCGCACTCGTGCCCACCGCATCCTCCGACCAGTTCGCCCCGGGGACGAAGCCCATGTCGTCGGTGAGGGTGCGCAGCTGACCGTCGCCCTCGATCCACAGCAGTCGTCCGGCCTTGTCCCCCACGGCGATGATCACGCCGGTGTCCTCGGTCTCGCCCGGCAGCAGCAGCGCACGGATCATCTCCATGGCCGATGCCAGCGGATGCGCGAGCCGATACTCGTCGAGCTCATCGCTCACGAGTTCGAGCGGCGGAGCGGCCTCGGGTCCGACCCTGCGCCGCCACGACCGCTCCCACGACTCGCGCACGAGGGGCCGCACCTCCTGCAGCCTGCGGTCGTCGAGGTTGCCGGCCAGAAGCTCCTCATGCGCACGCTCGACGATCAGTCGCGATGTCGTCGGCAGCGACTCGCGTGATACCTGCCACGGCGCAGACACAGCGGTCTCCGATCGTCGAAGAGGGTGCGTTGACTCAGTGTACGAGCAGTGCGGCCACGAGGGAACACCCCCGCCGAGTCAGCGGATGAGCCCGGCCACCAGGTCGTCGATCACGTCGTCCGTCGATGTCTCCGGATCGATCGGCGTGGTGAGCCGGTCGAGCAGCAGCCCGTCGATGGCGTAGTGGAACAGGGCGATCTCGCGACGCCCACCGGGAAGGCCGGCCGCGGTGTTGAAGGCGACGTCGCCATCGAAGCCGGCCCGCTGCCAGGCGCCGAGGACCGCCGCGACCTCGGGGCGCCGCCCGCCCTCGAGTCGCAGCTCGAACAGCGCGAGCGTCACGTCCCGGTCCTCGGTCAGCCGCCGGACGATGTCGCGGATGTAGTCGGCGAACAGCGCAGGACCGGGCTCGACCGCCGCGCGTCGCTCGAGATCATCGGGCGTCGGCGCGAGGCGCTCCCCGATCCGTTCGACGAGGCCCTCGATCAGGGCATCCCGACTGCGGAAGTAGTTCGACGTCGTGCCGGTCGGGACCCGGGCGGCGACATCGACCGCGCGATGGGTGAGCCCCCGTGAACCCTCTCGGGCGAGGACCGAGAGTCCGGCATCCGCGATCATCCGGCGCCGGGAGTCGTTCTTGACCATGACACGACACTAGCGCAATCACTACGCCTGTTGTACTGTAACTGCGACATCTGTAGTGATTGGATCATCATGCGACAACTCGTGTACTACGCCGCCGTCACACTCGACGGCTACATCGCCGGACCGGACGGCGAGTTCGACGCCTTCCTCATCGAAGGCGACCACATGGACGGGATCAATCGACGCTTCGCCGACACGCTGCCGACGGTCGCGGCCGAAGCACTCGGCATCACCCAGAAGCGGAACGTGTTCGACACGGTGCTCATGGGCTGGAACACCTATCAGGTCGGCGGCCTGCCCAGCCCGTACTCCCACCTCCGCCAGATCGTGTTCAGCCGCACGAAGACGGCGCAGGCGGAGAACCTGGAGGTCACCGCCGACGACCCGGTCGACGTGGTGCGGCGACTGAAGCAGGAGGACGGCGCCGACATCTGGCTCTGCGGAGGCGGTGCCCTCGCCGCGACGCTCGCGGAGGAGATCGATCGGCTCATCCTGAAGCGACAGCCGCTGCTGTTCGGAGCGGGCATCCCCCTGTTCGGCGACCGCCCCTACCGCCCGGAGCGCTTCGCGGCCGTCGAGACGACGGCGTACGATTCCGGCGTCGTCGTCACCGAGCTGGAGCGGCTGCCCGGCCTCTGATAGTCGTCGCGGGGGCCGCACCCGGTCCCCGCGAGACGCACGCATACCCCCTCCGGGCCCTCCTGGCAAGATCGTTTTCGCCTCCGCCGCACCCCTCTACCGTGTGAGCACACCACGAGTCAGGAGGCGCCATGAACGTCCGCACCCCCATCCCCACTGGCTCCGCACACCGCGAAGAGCAGGCCGACACCCAGGCCGTCGCCACCCCGACGTGCGAACGAGTCGACTTCGACCGCTACGTCGTCTCGCATGACGGCCCCATCGGCTACATCGAAGCCGTTCCGCCCGTCTTCGTCTGCTACCTCGGCCATCCGTACGCACAGGCCGAGGAGGTCGCGCAGGTGTACGAATTCGATCGTGCCGTGCGGCTGCTCGACGAACGCGCCACCCGGTCGCGACAGCGCCCTCTCGCCGGATGAGCCGCGAGATCTGGCCCGGGTCGGCGTACCCGCTGGGAGCGACATTCGATGGGCAGGGCACCAACTTCGCTCTCTTCAGCGAGGGGGCCGAGAGCGTCGAGCTGTGCCTCTTCGACGACGACGGCAGCGAGGAGCGGATAGCGCTCACCGAGGTCGACGCCTACGTGTGGCTGGGGGCAGTCGCTGTTCGGCTACGACTTCGGCGACCCCGACTCCCGGAACGACGACGACTCGGCCGACGCCATGGTCAAGGGCGTCGTCGTCAACCCGTTCTTCGAGTGGGCCGGCGACCGACCGCTGCACACGCCCTACGCCGAGACCGTGATCTACGAGGCCCACGTGAAGGGCCTCACGCAGCAGCATCCGGAGATCCCGGAAGAGCTCCGCGGCACCTATGCGGGCGTGGCGCATCCCGCCGTCATCGAGCATCTGCAACGGCTCGGCATCACCGCGCTCGAGCTCATGCCCGTGCATCAGTTCGTCGACGACGCGGTGCTCGAGGAGCGAGGCCTCTCCAACTACTGGGGTTACAACACGCTCGGCTTCTTCGCCCCGCACAACGCCTATGCCTCGACGGGCGAGCACGGCGAGCAGGTGCAGGAGTTCCGGGCGATGGTGCGCACGCTGCACGAGGCCGGGATCGAGGTCATCCTCGATGTCGTGTACAACCACACCGCCGAGGGCAACCACCTCGGCCCGACGCTCTCGATGCGAGGGATCGACAACGAGGCGTACTACCGGCTCGAGGAGGACCGCCGCTACTACACGGACTACACCGGGACCGGGAACAGCCTCAACGCCGGGAACCCGCATGCGCTGCAGCTTCTGATGGACTCGCTGCGGTACTGGGTGACCGAGATGCACGTCGACGGATTCCGGTTCGACCTGGCCTCCGCCCTCGCCAGGGAGTTCTACGACGTCGACCGGCTCGCCGCCTTCTTCGAGCTCGTGCAGCAGGACCCGGTGGTCTCGCAGGTGAAGCTCATCGCCGAGCCGTGGGACGTCGGCCCCGGCGGCTATCAGGTGGGGAACTTCCCGCCGCAGTGGTCGGAGTGGAACGGGCGGTACCGCGACACCGTGCGCGATTTCTGGCGCGGGGAGCCGCAGGCCCTCGGCGAGTTCGCCGCGCGGATCACCGGCTCGGCCGACCTGTACGAGCACTCCGGGCGGCGCCCGGTGGCCTCCATCAACTTCATCACCGCGCACGACGGCTTCACGCTGCGCGACCTCGTCTCCTATACCGAGAAGCACAACGAGGCCAACGGTGAGGACAATACCGACGGCGAATCCCACAACCGCTCCGACAACATGGGTGCGGAGGGACCGACGGACGACCTGGGGATCAACCGGCGGCGAGCGCGGCAGCAGCGCAACCTCCTCGCGACACTGCTGCTCTCCCAGGGCGTGCCGATGCTCTCCCACGGCGACGAGCTGGGGCGCACGCAGGGTGGGAACAACAACGCCTATGCGCAGGACAACGAGATCGCCTGGGTCGACTGGGAGAACGCCGACCTGCCGCTCATCGAGTTCACGGCGGCGGTCTCACGGCTGCGGCGCGAGCATCCGACGTTCCGGCGGAGCCGCTTCTTCGACGGGCGTCCCGTGCGCGCCGAGGATGCCGAGCGCATCCCCGATGTGGTGTGGCTGCGGCCCGACGGCGGTCCGATGGCGCCCGAGGACTGGGACTCGGGCTTCGGACGCTCGGTCGGCGTGTTCCTGAACGGTCGAGGGATCCGTGAGAACGACAGCCGCGGGCGGCCCGTCACCGACGTGAACTTCGTCCTGTACTTCAACAGCGGCGACGAGCCCGTCGATGTCGTGGTGCCCGATGAGCGCTACGGAGACCAGTGGGACGCGGTGGTCGATACGGCCGGCGCGCTCCCCGAGGCGACAGCAGTCCGGCCCGGCGATACGGTACCTCTGGAAGGCAAGGCGATGCTCGTGCTGCAGGAGGCAGACGCGGCGCCGCCGCAGATCGACGATTCGGTCGACGCCTCCCTCCGGATCCAGAACGAGCAGGCCACATCGTGACGAGACGACCGCTTTCGACGTACCGGCTGCAGATCAGCGAGCAGTTCCCCCTCGGCGAGGCCGCGGCGGTGACCGGCTATCTCGCCGACCTGGGGGTCTCGTGGGCGTACCTCTCGCCGCTGCTCGCCGCCGTGCGGGGATCGAACCACGGGTACGACGTGGTGGACCATTCTCGCGTCGACCCCGATCGAGGCGGCGAAGAGGGACTGGAGCAGTTCGCCGCCGCCGCACGTGCGGCCGACCTCGGCATCCTGGTCGACATCGTCCCCAACCACGTGGGCATCGCCGTGCCGCGGCAGAACCCATGGTGGTGGGAGGTGCTCCGGCTCGGAAGGGGGACGCGACGAGCCGCCGCGTTCGACATCGACTGGAACGCGGGAGGCGGGCGCGTGGTCCTGCCGTTGCTCGGATCCTCTCTGGAGCAGGCGATCGCGGACGGCCACCTCATCGTCGATGCGACCTTCGCTCCGGATGCGCCGGACGGGGTGCTGACCTACTTCGAGCACGTGCTCCCTCTCGCCCCCGGGACCTCGACGCTGGCCGACGACCTGCCCGCACTGCTCACCGCCCAGCACTACGCGCTGCGGTTCTGGCGCGACCAGAACACCGACCTCACCTACCGCCGCTTCTTCGCGGTGTCCGAACTCGCCGGCATCCGTGTCGAGCTGCCCGACGTCTTCGCCGAGTCGCATCGGGAGATCGTCCGCTGGATCCGCGAGGGCCTCGCCGACGGACTGCGCGTCGACCACCCGGACGGCCTCGCCGATCCCGGTGGGTACCTGGAGCAGCTGGCGGACGCGACGGGACGGGCGTACACGGT
>JAQZBG010000005.1 GCA_029239165.1 Microbacterium sp.
GCTTCCGCTCTGACCGACCCAGAAGGTGTGTCGGTTGAATCTCCGCGCGTCGAGTTCGACGCTCGTTTCCGGGTCGCCGAGAGCGGTCCCGATCGTGAGCTTCGTCATCTCCGGTGTACACCCTTTCGCTCACACCGCCTCGCGCGGCGACTGTCCGCGGGGCTGCTCCCCGCTGCTCGGTGATCGCCATCTTCCTCGCTCCGGCTGAGCCGCACCAGCTTCGCGCTTCTTGACGCGGACTCGGCGCACGGGATAGCGTGGGCTGCACCCCCTGACAGCGTTGTCATGTCTCGTCGCCGTTTCGTGATCGCTGCCGTCCCACCGAGTCGCCCGCAGACTCAGCCGAGGAGACACGACATGGCCCGCATCGCCGTCGCCATCGCGGCGACCGTCGCCGCGCCCGCGGTGCTGCTCGCGCCGGCCGCCTCGGCATCTGCTGCCGCTCCCGTCGTCGCGGCGGCAGCCCACGGCGCACCCGACGACATCGCTGCCGACTACTACGCGGCACTGCTCCGCCACACCCGGTGGGTGAACACGGTCTGGGATCCCGCGATCAACGCCTACCAGTCCAAGGACTTCAACTTCGCGGTCGTGCTCGGCAATGCCGTGCTGCTCACCCACGGCGAGTACGACGCCGAGATCACGGGCATCTCCAAGGAACAGCTGCACCAGCGCACCGTCGACACGATCCGCTACTACGCCGCCAAGAATCGCTTCGTCGACCCGAATGGCACGTGGGGGAAGCGACTGTTCTGGGACTCGACGTTCCAGTCGTACTTCCTGGACGCCGGCCGGGTGCTGTGGGACGCGCTCGACGCACAGACGCAGAAGAACCTCGAGACGATCGCGATCGGGCAGTCGACCTACACGTCCGACCTGAACTACGGCAACGACCCGCTCTCCGGATCCTGGACGGCCGACTGGCCGACCGGCAAGCACGAGGGCGACACCGCGCAGGAGGAGGCGGGTGTCTACACGCAGTCGCTCGCACCCGGCCTGGCCTGGGCGCCGAAGCACGAGGATGCGTCCCGCTGGAACGAGCAGCTCGGCGACTGGGCACGCAACGCCGCAGGTCAGCCGACGGCTGACCGCAACAACCCCGCGATCGTCGCCGGCAAGCCCGTGTCGACGAACACGATGCAGACCATCTACGACACGTACCTGGTCGAGAATCATGGATCGTTCGGGCCGCACTACCAGTCCGACATCTGGCGGTCCGGCGGCCGCAACGCGATCCAGTTCCTCCTGAACGACCAGCCGATCCCGGAGTATCTGAAGCACCAGCCGAACTCCGCGGAGCTGTGGGAGTCGATCACGATGGTCATGTCCAACCAGGGCGAGCCGTTCATGCCGATGGTCAACGACCGCGAGTACCTCTACGGCCGCGACGTGATCCCGATGGCCTTCCTCGGCCAGGTGCTGCGGGATCCCGACGCCGCACGCGTCGAGGCGAACATGGCCGCATCGCTCGAGGCCTACCAGGCGTACGCCCCCGTCGATCGCCTCGCGAAGTTCTCGGGCGAGCCGAAGTACGAGCCCGAGGCGCGTGCGGAGATCGCGATCTCCTACCTGCTCCATGTCGCGGCCGCCGAATCCGACGAAGGCACCGTGATCCCGACGCCGCAGGACGAGTTCTTCGCGCGTCTCGCGGGTGTGCGCGACTTCGGCGCGGGTCCCGGCTTGTCGGTGCAGCAGTCCGAAGAGGCCTGGGCCGCGGCATCCAGCAAGAAGGGGTTCCTGAAGTTCCCGTGGGTCCCCGGGCACGACTCCTGGCTGTTCGCGCTCTCGGGCTCGACCCCCTACCTGTACCCGAACACCGCAGCCACCGTCGACGACCGACGCTCCTCCACCTACACCGCCCCTCGCGACGGCTTCGAGGGCACGTCATCGGTGTTCCGCATCGGTGACGGGTATGCCGGGCAGGTCACCCTCCCCACCGGCTCGGCGCTCTATGCATCGACCGGCGCCGGATGGCAGGACGGCAGCGTGTCGGTGCGAAATCTCGACATGGGCGGATACAACGGACTCGACGGATCCCGCACCTACTTCACCGCCGAGGGATCGGCAACCCACACCCTCCCCGTCGTCACGCCTCCGGACCCGGCCGATGCCAACGCCGCGCGCATCGACGACCTCTCGTTCGATCCGGTGTCCGCACGTTTCGTCCGCATCCAGGGACAGCAGGGCAACCCGCGGTACGGCTACTCCCTGTATTCGCTGCATGCCTACGGCGTCGACGCCGAGAAGAAGACCGATCTCGCCGCCGGTCGCCCCGCGACCGCGTCGAGCGAAGACCCCGCGCGCCGGGCTGCGACGGTGACCGACACGAACCCGAACACGCGCTGGGCGGTCTCGGTCGCCGACCGCACGCGCGCCGACTCGTGGATCCAGGTCGACCTCGGCGGCGAGAAGACCGTCGGATCCGTGCGACTGGCGTGGGAGGCCAGCGCCGGGGAGCGCTACCTCGTGCAGACATCGAGCGATGGGCAGACGTGGGAGACCCGGTCCGCGTACACCGGGTCGGTCGACGCGAACGTCGCTCGGCTCGACACGGTCGACCTCGCTCCCCCGGGTTCCGAGACTCCCGCCCCGGTCACGGCACGGTTCGTCCGGATGCAGGGGGTCCAGGGCGATCCCGCCTACGGCTACTCGCTCTACACCCTGCGCGCCCTGACGGCGACCGGCATCGACGCGGCCGCAGGAAAGGCGGCGACGGCATCCAGCGCTGATGCGGGTCGCGCGCCCTCCTCGGTCACCGACAACGATGCCGCCACACGGTGGGCCGTGTCGAAGGGGGACCGTACCCGCGCCGACTCCTGGATCCAGGTGGACCTCGGTGCGCCGACCGCGATCGCCCAGGTGCAGCTCGGCTGGGAGACCTCCGCCGGTCGGGAGTACCGCATCCAGACCTCGGCGGACGGCGTGTCCTGGACCGATGCCGCGAGCTTCCGCTACACCGGCGACCAGGTGACATCGACGGACGGTTCGTGGATCAATGTCGAGGACGCGGCCGGGTTCGTCGTGCGCGGCGCCCAGTCCCCGATCACGGTCTCGGCCGAGAAGCCCGGCATCAACGCACTCCGGCTCGGCGGCGGCGACCAGCCGCTGCTCGTCGAGATGGTGCCCGGCGATGCCGCAGCCACCGCGGCTCAGCACGCCATCCCGCAGCCCTCGGCCCAGGGACTGCTCGTGAGTTCGCTCGACGGCTACCTCACCGCCTTCAACCTCAGCGGCACCGAGGTCTCCACCCCCGTCACGATCCCCTACGTCGGCGACACGGTGTCGCTGTTCGACGGGGACCAGGTGCTCGGGGCTGAGGCCTCGACGCTGCAGGTGACGGTTCCTGCGGGTCAGGCGCTCGTGTTCGCGCCGCGGGCCACGGTCTCGACCGCGGATGCCGCGGCATCGGGCGTGACCGTCTCGGTGGCCGACGCCCGCACCATCCGGATCTCGGATGCTCGCCCGAAGGGGCAGGGCGCGGCCTCCGCCCGCCCCGCCGTGCCGACGCTCGCGGTGACGAACATCGAAACCGGCAAGACCAGAAAACTGCCCGTGGGCGTGCCGGCGGTGGCGACGGCGGCGAGCTTCCCCGGGGCGACGCCGTTCCCGGTGGCCGATCTGGCACTGAGCACGGTGACATTCCCGGCATCCGTGCTGCCGCAGGGCATGACCTCGCCGAAGGCTGCCGTCGATGGCAACGCCGCGACGTCGTGGACGCCGGGGTCGGACGGACGCCTGGTGTCGGATCTCGGGTCCGCTCGACCGATCGGCGACGTCTCGACGCTGTGGGACGGCGCCGGTGCGCCTGCGGCGACGGTCTCGCTCAGCGACGACGGCATCACCTTCCGGGAGGTCGGCTCGATCAAGGCGGGAACGACGCACGGAACAGTCTCCGTCGATGCGACGGCGCGCTACGTCGCACTCTCCACGACGTGGCGCGAGGGCGATCCGGGGCTGGCGGCACTACGGGTCCTCGCACCCGGAGCCGTCGACGACTCACGCCCCGGCACGATCGACGGCAGCCTCTCGCCGCTCGCGGTCAAATCCGCGGCAACCGGCAGCGTGGCCGCAGCGGGCATGCCCGCACCGACATATTCGGTGATCGAGGGTGCGCTGCCCGACGGGGTGACGCTCGATACCGACACCGGCGCCTTCAGCGGAGTCCCGACCTCGGCGGGCGCATACTCCTTCACGATCGCGGCCGACAACGGGATCGGCGAGCCTTCGACGCGCGAATTCACCGGCGCTGTCCGGGCGGCTCCGGTGAAGCCGGGCGATCCGGGCGACCCGGGGATTCCCGGCGATCCGGGCACGCCCGGTGGCGGTACGGGCAACGGCAGCAGCGGCCCGGACGGGGGTCTCGCCGTGACGGGCTTGGCGCTGGGCTGGTCGCTCGCGGCGGCACTCGTGCTTCTCGCCGGAGGTGCGCTGCTAGTCACTCGACGACGACGTCTCGCGTCCACCACCGGAGACTGACCGCTCGCGCACTGAAGGTCGCGTGGATTCCCCGCGACCTTCAGCCGCGAACGGGAGAGGTCGATGTCCGCGAGATGAGCCGCATCGGCAGCACGACGTTCTCGAACTCCCGAGCACGGTCGCCGAGTCGCGCGAGCGCGAGCTGCGCCGCCCGGCGTCCGAGGGCCTCGACATCGCCCGTCACGACGCTGATGCCGAGCACACGCGCCCATTCCGGTTCGTCGAAACCGAGGACGGCGGGGGACGAACGCGGACTCTCCGTGATCGCCTCCATCACGCCGAGGAGAATGCGGTTGTTGCCCGCGACCACGGCGGTGGGCGGGTCAGCGAGAGTGAGGAGTTCGATCGTGCACGCGCGAGCCGATGCGACGTCGTGCGCGTCGGTCCGCAACAGGTCGCGCCACTCGGCATCCGTCTCGTCGAGCACATCGCCCATCCCGGCGAGGCGCTGCCGATACGTGGGCAGCCAGGCGTAGTCGCCGATGAAGGCGATCCGACGATGCCCGCCGTCGATCAGGTGTCGGGCGGCGAGACGGCCGCCCTCGCGGTTGTCGAAGACGACGGAATCGGCGTCGACGTTCTCGGCCCGTCTGTCGACGAACACCACCGGGATCCCGCGCGCCTGCAGCTGCGCGTAGCCCGCGTGATCGGCGGTCGCCGAGACGGTGATCACGGCCTTCACCTGTCGGTCGGCGAGGTCGTGCGAAACCCGTTGCTCCTGTTCGGCGGACTCCCGCGAGTTCGCCACCGACAGGTGCATGCCCTGCGGGCGGATCTCGTCCTCGACCGCCTGCGCCAGGGCGGAGTAGAAGGGGTTGGTGAAGTCGCCGGTGATCAGGCCGATCGAGTCGGCGAGGCGTCCACTCGCGAGGAGGCTGGCGGCGGTGTTGCGCCGATAGTCGAGTTCGGCGGCCGCGGCGAGCACGCTGGCCAGTGTCTTCGCACTCACATACGACTCGCCCGCGAGGGCACGGGACGCGGTCTTCAGGCTGACACCGGCACGCGCCGCGACCTGCGTGAGCGTTGGGCGGGGGGCCATGTCACCAGGCGCCGTGCTCATGTGTCCCTCTTCCGCCCTGACGTGGTTCGCTCATCGTGGCTGGTGCAGCCGACGCGTCCTCGCCTCACCGCTTCCGTCGTCCAGTGTCCCACTCTCGCGGTACGAACGGCGAGGTGCCGCAGGCGCGGGCCAGGACGCCTCTGCGGCGATGCGACGGAAGACGGGAACGAGCAGCAGCAGCTGCAGGAGCAGGAACCCCAGCACCGCCCCGACGACGTTGGCTATCAGATCGTCGATGTCGGCGACTCTGCCCGGGCTGATCGTCAGGTCGGCGATGAATTGCAGGGCCTCGACGGCTGCGCTCACGAGCAGCCCGGCGAGCGCGGCCTCCCCCCACCGCCGCACGCGCACGAGGAGAGGCGCGAGAAGACCCAGGGGAACGAAGAGGAGCACGTTGAGGATCAGGCCGATGGGGTCAGCCAGGAGGTCCTGGAACGGGACGATCTGCACCCAGACCCACCACTCCCGCTCGTACTGGTCGGGGCCGAGATGCAGAGGAAGAAAGGTGAAGTACACCACGGCCATCATGTAGAGCACGGCCGCGACACCGGTGAGTGCGCGCAGCCACGTCAGCCTTGAACCGCACGACAGCCGCCATGCGATGAGCGCGGTGCCGCCGGCCGCCACGGAGGCGAGAACCACCCAGTCCGGTACGTCGATCGCCTTCTCCTCAGCGGCGGGGCGCCGCGGTGGACGCGCGCACGATCAGTTCGGAGGAGAGCGGAGCGATGTCTCCGAGCGCGGTGCCGGAGATCGTCTTCAGAAGCAGATCGACCGCCAGCGCACCGCAGCGCTCGATGGGCATGCGGACGGTGGTCAGCCCCGGCGTGACCGCCCCGGCAAGATCGATGTCGTCGATCCCGACGATGCTGATGTCCGCCGGACACTGCCTTCCCAGCTCGGACATCCCGGCCTCGACACCGAGCGCGACGAGATCGTTGTAGGCGATGACCGCCGTGGCACCGCTGGCGGCGGCCAGGGCCGCAGCAGCCCGACCGCCCTGGATGGACGCCGCTTGATGACTGAGACGGGTGAGGCGCGTGCCGTGACGCTCACACGCGGCAGCGATGGTGTCGAACCGCCGGGCGTCGGCCCACGAGCCTCGTGGGCCCGAGGCGTATGCGATGTGATCGTGTCCGAGCGCGACGAGATGCTCGATCGCCTGGGCCGGCCCGTGCTCGGTGTCCATGAGCACGCAGGCGATGCCGTCGATCTGGCGGTTGACGACGACGACAGCGCTGTCGCGGACCAGGTCGAGCACGTCGGCGTCGGGCAGTCGCGGGGAGCACAGCAGCATCCCGTCGAGCTTGCGGGCCTGCTCGATCTGCTCATGTTCGCGCCGCTGGTCTTCGTCGGCATCGAAGAGCACGATGCGGTGGCGGCCATGCCACGCCTGGCCCTGGATGGCTTTGAGCAGCATGCCGTACACGGGGTTGGCCACATCGGGCACGACGACGCCGAAGGTGCGTGTGCCGGTCGCCGCCTGCGTGTTGGCGTAACCGACTTCGGCCGCGGCTTCGAGCACGCGCTCGCGGGTGGTCGGCGCGAGCCGGTCGGGCTCGCCGAATGCGCGCGATGCCGTGGCGATGGAGACACCAGCCAGGCGTGCCACGTCCGTCAGTGTCGCTGCCACGTCGCCCTCCCGTTCGTCAGCAATCCTAGATCATCACTTTCCGGGATGTAATGACTTGACAAGTTTGTACAAATCCCGCACACTGCTTTACATGTCGATCAACGCCGATCTCCGGATCCTGAGCCGGGCCACCGCCACGGCCGCCGCTCCGCTGGCCTCCCCCGACGGTGCCGGCATACTCCACCTCGGCCTCGGCAGCTTCCACCGGGCGCACCAGGCCGTCTACACCGCGGCAGCTCTCCAGGCCGCGGGCGGCGACTGGGGCATCGTCGGCGTCGCCTCGCGCTCCCGCTCGATCGTGGACGCCCTGCACGCACAGGACATGCTCTACTCCGTCGCGACCATCGCGCCGGGGAGCACGTCGCTCGCGATCCCCGGCGTGCACACCGACGCCTTCGTCGGCGCCGAACAACCCGAACGCGTGGTCGCGCAGATCGCCGACCCCCGCATTCGCATCGTGACCCTCACGGTCACGGAGAACGGCTATAGCTACTCCCCCGCGACACAGCACCTCGACCTCGACGACGAGACGGTGCGAGCCGACCTGCACGGCGGGGCAGCCCGCTCGACGATCGGCCAGCTGGCCCGCGGCCTGCAGGCACGTTCCGCCGCCGGCGGTGCCCCGATCTCCTTCCTCAGCTGCGACAATCTGTCGGCCAACGGCGCCCACACCGAGAAGCTCGTCCGCGAGTTCCTCCAGGAGCTGCCGGACGTCGAGGGCGCGGATGCCCTCGAGTTCCTCGACCGCGCGGTGTCGTTCCCCTCCAGCATGGTCGACCGCATCGTGCCGGCGACCACCGCCGAGCTGCGCGCCCGCGTCAGCACCCTGCTCGGCGCCCGCGACGACATCCCCGTGCCGGGCGAGCCGTTCACCATGTGGGCGATCGAAGACCGCTTCGCCGGTGGACGCCCCGCGTGGGAGGCAGGCGGCGCCGTGTTCACGGATGAGGTCGGACGCTACGAGCAGATGAAGGTACGGCTCCTCAACGGCACGCACTCGCTCATCGCCTACCTCGGCGCACTGAGCGGCGTCGGAACGATCCCGGAGGCCATCGGACTCGACGGCATCGAGACCGCCGCGCGCGCCGTGCTGCGCGACGAGTACGAGCCCTCGATCGAGGTTCCCTCCGGCGTCGACATCCGCGCCTACGAGAGCGAACTGTTCGAGCGCTGGGCCAACAGCGCCCTCGGCCACCGCACCAGCCAGGTCGGAACGGACGGCTCGGTCAAGCTCCGCCAACGCATCCCCGAGCCCGCCCTCCTCGTTCTGCGCGACGGCGGGATGCCGCACCTGATCGCGCTGACGGTGGCGGGCTACCTCTCGTGCATCGCTCCGCTGCCCGGATTCGACCCCGGTCCGCATGCTGCGGCGATGACCGACAGCGCCCGTGAACGCCTCGCCGGTTTCGCCGCCACGGCCCGCGACGGTCGCGAGCTCGCGCAGCGCGTGATCGGCGAGCTCCACCTGTTCGGCGAGGACCTCGGAGCGCAGGATGGGTTCATCGCGCGCGTCGGCGAGCTGGTCGACACCATCCGACGACGCGGCGTCGATGCCGCGATCGCCGATGCCGTCTCGGCATCACAGTCACCCACGAAGGAGCTGCAGCCATGAAGGCTCTCGCCATCCACGGCAAGGAAGACATCCGCTGGGAAGACCGCGAGGCGCCCACCCCCGGCGACGGAGAGGTCCGCCTGCGGGTCTCCTACGTGGGCATCTGCGGATCCGACCTGCACTACTACTTCCACGGCGCCAACGGCGAGTACACGATCCGCGAGCCCCTGACCCCCGGTCATGAGCTCTCGGGCGTCGTCGACCTCGACCCGTCGGGTCGCCTGGCGCCCGGCACTCCCGTCACGGTGCACCCCGCGCGGTACGGGGCCGAGGTTCCGGGTCTTGAGGCGCACCCGCATCTGCGTCCCGGCGGCGACTACTTCGGCAGCGCAGCGGCCAACCCGCACCGTCAGGGCGGAGCATCCGAGCTGCTGATCGTCGAAGACCACATGGTCCGCGTGCTTCCCGCATCGCTTCCGCTCGAGCGGGCGGCCCTCGCCGAGCCGCTGGCGGTCGCAATCCACGCCGTGAACCTCGCCGGAGATATCACCGGCAAGCGCGTGCTGGTGATCGGCGCGGGACCCATCGGCCTGCTCGTCGTCGCGGCCGCGCTCCAGGCCGGCGCTGCGGTCGCCGGCGCCAGCGATGTGCGTGAGGAGCCCCTCGACCGGGCGAAGACCCTCGGCGCGACCGAGGTCTCGCTCGTCGGACGCGACACGATCGAGAGCGAGTCGTACGACGTCGTCTTCGAATGCTCCGGCGTCGGGGTCGCGCTCACCCAGGCGGTGCGCGCCGCGCGCCGCACCGGCACGATCGTCCAGGTCGGCATGCTCCCGAACGCCGAGATCGGAGTGAATCTCGCCCCGATGCTCGCCAAGGAGCTGACCATCCGCGGTGCCTTCCGCTTCTCCACCGAGATCGACGACGCGGTCGTCCTGCTGGCCGAGTCCGACGCCCTCGACTCCGTCATCTCCCACGTCCTCCCGGCATCCGATGCCGTCCAGGCGTTCGAGCTCGCCCGCGACTCGTCCGCCTCGGCCAAGGTCCTGCTGGCCCTCTAGCGAATCACCCCACCCGGCGGCCTCGCCGCACCGATACACCCCACCCTGTTCCTGGTCCGAAGGAGTACCTCCCATGTCAGAACCGCAGCTGGCGGCACCCGCCGTCGATCCCGCCGCGAAGAGGTCCGTGCGTGACCTCGTGCGCGCCGCCATCTCCGGGTGGCTCGGCACCGCGCTGGAGTTCATGGACTACCAGCTGTACTCGCTGGCAGCCGCGCTCGTCTTCGCCGACCTGTTCTTCTCGTCCGAGAACCCGGCGGTCGCCGTCGTCGCGGCGATGGCCACCTACGGCGTCGGCTACGTGGCCCGCCCGGTCGGCGCGTTCTTCTTCGCGCGGCTCGGTGACAAGACCGGTCGTACGAAGGTGCTGTTCTACACGATCCTCCTGATGGGTCTCGCCACCACCCTCATCGGCTTCCTGCCGACGTACTCGCAGGTGGGCGTGCTCGCGCCGATCCTCCTCGTCCTGCTCCGCATCGCGCAGGGCTTCGGTGCCGGAGCCGAGATCTCGGGTGCCGGCGTCATGCTCGCCGAGTACGCACCGGCCAAGCGCCGAGGCATCATCGCGTCGCTGGTCGCGCTCGGCACGAACTGCGGCACGCTGCTCGCCTCGGGCATCTGGGCCATCCTCCTCGTCGCGTACAGCGAGGAAGAGGTCATCGCCTGGGCATGGCGCATCCCGTTCATCGCCAGCGCGGTCATCATGCTCTTCGCGATCTGGGTGCGCTTCAACCTCAAGGAGACCCCGGTCTTCGAGGAGCGCGACGATGTCGTCGACGGCAAGGCGCTCTCCCGCGAGGAGACGATCCAGCTCGCCACCGAGACCAACGACATCCGCACCCTCGAGGCGATGCAGCGCAAGCCCTGGAAGGCGTTCTCGATCGCCCTGCTGCTGCGCTTCGGGCAGGCCGGCAACTCCGGCATGATCCAGACCTACCTGATCAGCTACATCACCGTCGTGCTGCTGCTCGACCGCTCGATCGGCGTCAACGCCGTGATCGTCTCGTCGCTCGTGGCCTTCATCACGGTGCCGCTCTCGGGCTGGCTCGGCGACCGCTTCGGCCGCAAGCGCATGTACATGGTCTGGTCGATCATCGCGCTGATCGTCATCGTCCCGACGATGCTCATGATCAGCAGCAAGGACACCACGCAGGTCTTCGTCGGGTACGTCGTGCTGCACAACCTCGCGGTGATGAGCTTCGCGTCGCTGGAGAACCTCACACTCCCCGAGCTCTTCGGATCGCGCAACCGCTACACGTTCACGGCCATGGCACGCGAGATCGCGGCCATCGTCGCGACCGGCGCGGGCCCCGTCATCGCCGCCGCGTGGGTGTCGGCCGTCACCGGCTCGTTCATCCCGATCATCATCATGCTCTTCGTGTTCACGCTGTGCG
This sequence comes from Microbacterium sp., assembly GCA_029239165.1. GTDB lineage: Bacteria > Actinomycetota > Actinomycetes > Actinomycetales > Microbacteriaceae > Microbacterium. Next base: position 11,177 of record JAQZBG010000005.1, read on the forward strand.
CGCTCGTCGCCTCGATCTGGATGCCCGAGGTCGCCGGTCGCGACCTGACGGATCCGCGCGACGCGATCTGATCGAGCCGCTCTTCACGACCAGGGGTGCGGGCGCCCGAACGCCCGCACCCCGCACCTCACCCGCACCTCCAGGAGAACGACATGACCATCGAGATCGTCGACGTCAACATCACCAGCCCAGGACGCAACTTCGTCACGCTCAAGATCACGACCTCCGACGGCATCGTCGGCCTGGGCGACGCGACTCTGAACGGACGCGAGCTCGCCGTGGCCTCCTACCTCTCCGACCACGTCGCCTCGATGCTCATCGGCCGCGACGAGGACCGCATCGAAGACACCTGGCAGTACCTCTACCGCGGCCCGTACTGGCGCCGGGGACCGGTGACCATGGCAGCCATCGCCGCGGTCGACATGGCGCTGTGGGACATCAAGGCCAAGAAGGCCGGGATGCCCCTGTACCAGCTGCTCGGCGGAGCCAGTCGCGAGGGCGTCCGCGTCTACGCGCACGCCTCGGGCACCGACTACGCGGCCCTCAAGAACGCGATCACCGGGTACCAGGAACTCGGCTTCACCGCCGTCCGCGTGCAGACCGGGGTGCCCGGTCTCGGTCAGATCTACGGCGTCTCGGCCGCAGGTCCCGGGGTGCGCTACGACTACGAGCCCGCCAAGCGGTCGGGCGACCGCCCGAGTGAAGAGACGTGGGACACCCGCAACTACCTCCACCACATGCCGGGGATCTTCTCGCAGATCCGCGAGGACTTCGGCACGGACCTGCGCATCCTGCACGACGGGCACCACCGGATGTCGCCGATCGAGGCTGCGCGCTTCGCGAAGGAGATCGAGCCCTATGACCTGTTCTGGCTCGAGGACTGCACCCCGGGTGAAGATCAGACCGCGCTGCGCCTCGTACGCCAGCACTCGACGACGCCGCTCGCGATCGGCGAGGTCTTCAACTCGGTCTTCGACTACCAGACGCTCATCACCGAGCGCCTGATCGACTACGTGCGCTCGGCGGTCACCCACACCGGCGGCATCACCGCGATGAAGAAGCTGCTCGACTTCGCGGCGATCTACGGCATCAAGTCCGGCATCCACGGCCCCACCGACATCTCCCCCGTCGGCATGGCGGCGGCGCTGCACCTCGACTTGGCGATCCACAACTTCGGAATCCAGGAGTACATGCCGCACAACGAGCAGACGCTCGAGGTGTTCCGGACGTCGTTCACCTTCGACAAGGGCTTCCTGCACCCCGGCGAGCAGCCCGGCCTGGGTGTCGACCTCGACGAGGATGCCGCCGCCGGCCACGAGTACACCAAGGCCTACCTGCCGGTGAACCGTCTGCTCGACGGGACCGTCCATGACTGGTGACGTGCGCCGGGTCGCCCTGCCGCCGCGCACGGTCGACTCGCGTCTGATCGTCGTGGCTCGCGCGAAGCGGGCACAGGACTACGACGCCGTACTCGACGTGCTCGTCGGCGCCGGCATCCGCAGCGTCGAGCTGACGCTGACCACACCGGGCACGTTCGAGCACTTCCCGCACCTGCTCGCACGCTTCGGGGAGGCGATCGACCTCGGCATCGGCACCGTGACGAACGCCGTCGACCTCGCGCGGGCGATCGACGTGGGCGCGACGTACCTCGTGACCCCGATCACCGCGACCGACTTCGTCACCCGGGCGACCGAGGCCGGGGTGCCCATCGTGCCCGGAGGACTCACGCCGACCGAGCTGTTCGCCTCGTGGTCGGCGGGGGCCTCTGCCGTGAAGATCTTCCCCGCAGGGCAGGTGGGTCCCGGCTATCTCAAAGACCTGCGCGGGCCTTTCCCCGATCTCGTCGCGGTCCCTTCGGGCGGCGTCGATCTCGCGGGGGCCTCGGCCTGGCTGCAGGCGGGCGCGGCGGCGGTGAGCGTGGGCGGTCCGCTGCTCGGCGACGCCTTCTCCGGCGGAGACCTGAATGCGCTGCGGGACCGGGCGATGGCGTTCGTCGAGGTCTGCGCGCGCTGATTTCCGCCGGGAGACCGCGTCACCCGAACACCTTGCCGGGGTTGAGGATGCCGGCCGGGTCGAGGGCGGCCTTGATCGCGCGATGCATGTCGAGGACGGCGGGGACGAGCTCTGACGCGAGACCCTGGCGCTTGAGGAGACCCACGCCGTGCTCGCCCGTGACCGTGCCCCCGAGCGCGAGAGCGGCATCGATGATCTCCGTGAACGCCCTTTCCGCACGAGCACGGGCTTCGTCGTCACCGGCGGGAACCACGAGGAGCGGATGGAGGTTGCCGTCACCCGCGTGCGCGATGTTGGCGATGAGCACGTCGTTCGCGAGCCCGATGGTCTCGATACGTCCGAGCATCTCCGCAACGGCGCCCTTCGGGACGCACACGTCCTCGGTCAGCACGGGCCCGAGGCGTTCGAGAGCCGGGTAGGCCAGGCGTCGGGCGGCGAACAGCGCCTCGCCCTCGGCCTCGTCCGTGCTGCGGTCCGCCCACGTGGCGCCGCCGCGCTCGAAGGCCGCCAGCAGTGCCGCCGCCTCGTCCTCTCCCGCAGCACCCGGCGTGTCCACCCGCCCGAGCAGGACGACTGCGGCATCGGCCGAGAGCCCCATGTTCTTCCACTCGTCGACCGCGCGCAGACAGTTCCGGTCGATCAGTTCGAGCGCCGACGGCGTGAGTCCGGCCGCCGCGACCTCGCGCACGGCCTCCCCCGCATCGGTGAGCGAATCGAAGAATCCGGCGACCGTCTGCTCGGGCGGCCGCATCGGCCGCAGTCGCACCGTGATCTCGGTGACGATGCCGAGCGTCCCCTCGGAGCCGACGAGGAGTCCGGTGAGGTCGTACCCCGCGACGCCCTTCGCGGTGCGGCGTCCCAGGCGGACGAGGTCTCCCGTCCCGGTCACGACCTGCATCCCGAGCACGTAGTCCTTCGTGACGCCGTACTTCACGCAGCAGACTCCGCCCGCATTGGTCGCCACGTTGCCGCCGATGGTCGACCAAGGGGAGCTCGCAGGGTCCGGTGGATACCAGAGGCCGTTCTCGGCGACGCGCGCCCGGAGGTCGTCGTTCACCACTCCGGGCTGCACGACGGCCAGGCGCTCGAGCTCGTCCACCTCGAGCACGGCGTTCATCCGCTCCAGGGAGATCACGACGCAGCCGGCGAGCGCGTTGGCACCGCCCGAGAGCCCGGTGCCCGCTCCGCGGGCGACGACCGCCGTGTCATGGCGCAGGCATGCCTTGACCACCGCCTGCACCTCCTCGGGGGTGCGCGGTCGCACCAGGCAGGCGGGAAGTGACCACTCCGCCCACTCGGCGTCATCGTGCGCGTAGCTCTCGAGCACATCCGGGTCCGTCGTGAGGCGGTCGGCGGGGAGAACCGCGGCCAGGTCCGTGAGCAGTCCGGACTCACTCACGGCCGTCATCGCGGAGCGGAGTCCGCGCGCGTGTGGCAGGTCTTCAGATAGCTGAGGAACGACGCCTGCAGCCCGGTGAGATGGGTCTCATGCAGCATGGCCCTCGTGATCCGCTCCGAACGTCCCCGGGTATGCAGCTCCTCCAGGACGGTGAGGAGGTTGCGTCCGATCTCGCGATAGATCGGGATGTCCCCGAACAGCTCGGCCTCGTTCAGCGTGACGTGCAGCCGCCGGGCCGACGAGGCGGGCTCGCCCTCCGGCAGGGCGGCGATCAGGGGGAACACCTGACTGTCCGTGGCCGCGACGCCCGGGCTGCCGGCGCCGAACGTCGCGAACGGAGACGTCTCCTGCAACCAGGCGTAGAGGGCGAACAGGCCTCCGTAGGAGTACCCGAAGAGGCCATGGCCGGTCTCGCTGACACGGACCTTGGACTGCAGGAGCGGGTGCAGCTCCTCGGTCAGGAACGTGAGGAAGACGTCGGCATGGGTGTCGGCCAGCTGGGCGAGATAGGCGTCCACGTGCTCCGGGCTCATCGCCCCGGATTCGCGGGCGGCCGCGAGCGTCCGCCGCATCTCGTCCCCGACGGGTTCTCCGGGCGGCACGAGATCACGATTGCGGAGCTGCGCCCACTGCGCGGCTTCCTCGCCTGCGTAGCCGACGCTGACCTGGATGTAAGGGGCGACGGTGAGGTACGGGTCCGCCTGGGTGACGATGAGCGGGGCGGTGAATCCGACGGCCCAGTTGCCGTCCACCACATAGATCAGGGGCAGCGGATCGGTGGACTCGGCATAGCCCGGGGGCGTCGTCACCCAGACGCCGTAGCGATGCCCCGACCGTGCCGTGACCTCCAGGTACTCCGTGTCGGCCAAGCAGCCGTTCAGCATCGCGCTCACTGGGTGTCTCCCTTCATGATGCGGCCGGCCTTCACGACGAAGGCAGCCATGTCCGGATCCGCGAAGACGCGGGCGTCGTCGAGCGGGTTGCGCGCCCAGGCGACCATGTCGGCCGCCATCCCCACGCGGAGCATTCCCACGGTGTCGCCGATGCCGAGGATGTCCGCGTTGACGCGGGTGGCCGAGACGAGAGCCTGCATGGGCGACTCCAGCTCGGCACGCATTCGCAGCTCCTCGCCTCGGCGGTACTGCTCAGGGCCGAGGAGGTCGGACCCGAGCCCGATCCGCACTCCCGCCTCACGAGCGATCCCGAGCGCGGTGACCATGCGACGACGAGCTCCCGCCACGCGGTCGCGCGCCGACGGATCGAGATCCAGGCTCTCCGGGTCCATGACCTGATCGACCACCGCGAAGGTGGGGACGAGCGCCACGTCGTGCTCCCGCATCAGCTTCGCGGTCGGCTCATCGATGTCCGTGCCGTGCTCCACGCAGCGCACCCCCGCCTGCACGGCGTTGCGGATGCCGGCGTTGTTGTGCGCGTGCACCGTCACGTAGGTCCCGCGGGCCGCGGCTTCCTCGACCGCGACGGCGATCTCCGCCCTCGTGAACTGCGTGTCGTCGAGGCTGTCATGGGCTCCGACGACGCCACCGGTGACGCACAGCTTGAGGAAGGTCGCGCCGCGGCGGAACGACTCCCGGACGTTGCGACGCAGTTCGTCGGCGTTGCCCGACATGAGCGACAGCGCGGCGAGGCCGGGGATGTGATGCGTCTCCCACAGCTCGGTCGGCTCCCACGCGGCACCGTAATAGCCGTGTCCGCCGGTCTGGCACTGCACGGGCCCGCACGAGAGCACTCGAGGACCACGCACTTTGCCCTTCGCGATGACGTCGACCACTCCCCCGTCGATCCCACCGGTGTCGCGCACCGTGGTGAAACCGGCATCGAGGGTGCGGCCGGCCGTGGCGAAGATGTCGGCGGCGATCTCCGCGGCGGAGAGCTGGAAGCCGAACTGCGCGCGGATCGGGCTCGAGAGTCCGAAGTGCACGTGGGCGTCGATCAAGCCGGGCGTCAGCAGCATGCCGTCGAGATCGACGGTGGTCGCGCTCGCCGGAGCCGCTCCGATCCGGGTGATGATGCCGTCTTCCACACACACGTCCGCGGGCGAGGGCTCGGCACCGGAGCCGTCGGCGATGATCCCGCCTGCGAACCAGATCTCTGTCATGGAGTCCTCTTCCGAGAACGACCGCGTCCTCAACAGTGGTGAATTGGTTGTGCGCTAACGTACTCAACAGTGGTGAAGAAGTCAACGGAGGCAACATGCGAGCACCGGCGGGCGAAGGGAAGGCGCGTCTCCTGCAGGCGCTGTTCGATGAGTTCGGCGAGAACGGCCCCAGCCCGAACCTGTCGATGCGGCAGGTGGCGGAGCGGCTCGGCGTGCATCACACGCTGCTGACCTATCACTTCGGTTCGCGACCGGGCCTGCTCAGCGCGGTGCTCTCCGAGGCGCGCCGCCGCGACAACCTCATGATCGCGGCGACGAGCGAGGGCCTCGGGTTCCTCGAGCTGTTCCGGTCGATCTGGGACTTCTACTCCAGCGCGGCGCAGGAGGAGCGGACCCGCGCCTTCTTCCACCTGATCGGACTGGCCGTGTACGAGCGCGGGGCCTACGACGAGTTCGTGGCTGACCTCGACGACCTGACGCACTTGCTCGAAGCGGCAGCACGTCGCGAGGGATTCACGGCGACGGATGCCGCGGAGCGCAGCCTCGTCGCCGTCGCCGGCATGCGCGGGCTGCTGCTGCAGCGGCTGCTCAGCCCCTCGGCGGAGGTGGATGCCGCCGCAGGCCGTTTCATCGCATCGTTCACGAAGGAGTCGACAGCATGACCCGGGGTTACTCTCACATCGTCATCGGCGCCGGAGCCATCGGCTCCGCGGCCGCCTACTGGTTGTCGCAGGCCGGCGCGGAGCGCGTACTCGTGCTGGAGCAGTTCGAGCTCGGCCATGCCCTCGGCTCCTCCGGCGACCACTCTCGGATCATCCGGCGCGCGTATCACCGCGAGGAGTACACGAAGCTCACAGATGCGATGTTCGCCGCCTGGGCCCACGTCGAGGAGCGTTCCGGACTGAAGGTCTACACGAAGACCGGAGGGATCGACCTCGCCGCCGCCGGCAGCACCGGCGCAGCGGAGATCGACGGGTACCGCCGGGCGATGGACGCCGCGGGCATCCGCTACGACGAGCTGACGATCGACGACATCCACACCCAGTACCCGCAGTGGAACGTGGCAGACGACACGATCGGGATCCATCAAGCGGACGGCGGCATCCTCGACATCCGCCGGTCGGTGTCCGCTCACGTGTCGCTCGCCCGGGCCGCCGGGGTCGAGTTCCGCTCCGGCGTGGTCGTGACCGGTGTGCGAGTCAGCGCCGACGGGGTCACGGTCACCACGTCGGAGGGTTCCGTCGACGGCGGTCACCTCGTCGTCGCGGCCGGGTCCTGGCTCGGCGACCTCATGCCCGACCTCGGTCTCTCCTTCGATCTCACGCTGAGCCAGGAACAGGTCGGATACTTCGCGTCGGCGCACCTCGCCGACTTCACGCCGGACAGGTTCCCCATCTGGATCCACCACGCCGACGAGGTGCACTACGGGTTCCCCGTCTACGGCGAAGCGGCGGTCAAGATCGCGCGAGATATGCGCGGTCGCTTCATCTCGTCGTCGGAGCGGGCGTTCGTGCCGGACGACACCGAACCCCTGCTGCTTCGCGACTTCCTCCGGGAGCACCTTCCGTCCGCCGCGGGTCCGCTGGTGTTGAGCAAGACCTGCGTGTACGACATGCCCGCCGACCGGGAGTTCGTGCTCGACACCGTCCCCGATCATCCTCACGTCGCGGTGTTCAACGGTGCCGGGCACGCGGGCAAGTTCGCGAGCCTGGTGGGACGGATCCTCGCCGAGCTGCTGACCGTCGGACGCACCGGGCACGACATCTCCGCGTTCAGCCTGCAGCGGGCGGCGATCGTCGACCCCGACTTCGAGCCCGTCTTCCGGCTGGGGACGGGTCACGAGATCTGACGCGCCACTCGCCTATGCCGAGGTGCCCACCCGCTGAACCCTCAATGGGTGAGCAGCACCTTCGCGATCCCTATCCCGAACGCCACGAGCGCGAGCACCACGCCGCTCCACAGTGCCCCCAAAGTGAGCGCCTTTCCGCTGAATCGCTGCGTGAAGACCCCGACGAACCCGATGCGCGCGGCAAGGACGATGACGGCCGCGGCCTGCCCCCAGGCCGACGGCAGCCAACCGAGCCATGCGGCGGCGAAGAGCGCTGCCGGGATCAGCGCCGAGGTGGCGATGGGACGTGCGGTCTCGAGCACCTCACGCAGGGCCGCACGGTGCGCCGTGGTCTCCTGCTCGTCGGCCGTCTGTCCGAACCCGTGCGCGACGACATGGGCGAGCACGTGGGCGAGGAAGGTCAGGAGGCCAGTCGCCAGTACCGTCCACACCGCTGCACCATGGTGGATCTGCGGAGGCGTCACCGCGATGGCCGCGCTCAGGACGGTGATGTTCCCGTAGACGTAGGACGACAGCCATTCGCGCAGCTTCCCCACCGGCATGTCTGGCGAGGGATGGCGGCGTCCGCGGCCGAGGGATCGACGAGGGCTTCGTTCATCGCCGGAGTGGGCTGACATGTGACACGTCCTTTCTTTCACGCCGCCGAGCAGCGTCGTCGGCGTGGCTTGCATCTACTCTGCGGTCGATCCGGGCGATACTCCCGCCTGGTGCGCGATGATCACGGCATGCACGCGGTCGCGCGCACCGACCTTCGCGAAGATCCGCCCGACGTTGCTCTTGACGGTCGATTCCGCGAGATGCAGCGTCGCAGCGATCTCGGCGTTCGTCGCCCCGCGCGCGATCTCGAGGAATATGTCGTATTCGCGGGGGCTGAGCTGGGCGACGGATGTCCGTGCCGACGAACTCGACGCGACCGGCTTCGGCATCCGGGCGGTCAATCGTGAGAGAAGACGACGGGTGGCACTGGGCGCGATCACCGCGTCGCCGGCGGCAACGGCGCGAATGGCGGAGAGGATGTCGCCGGGTTCGGCGTCTTTCGTGAGGAATCCACTCGCCCCCGCTTCGAGGCCGTCGATCACGTACTCATCGAGATCGAAGGTCGTCAGCAGCAGCACGCGCACCTCCGGGGCCTCCGTCACGATCCGTCGCGTCGCCTCGATGCCGTCGATCCCGGGCATCCGCACATCCATGACGACGACGTCCGGTCGCAGGCGAAGCGCGTGCCGGACGGCGTCGGCACCGTCCCCGGCTTCGCCGACGATCGCGATCCCGTGCTGTCCGGCCAGGAACATGCGCATGCCCATCCGGTGCAGGGCCTGATCATCGACGAGGAGAACCTTCATCAGCCACACCGCCTTGCCTCGGAATCACGGCCCTGACGAGCCATCCGGCAGCGGTCGGACCGACTTCGAGGGTGCCGCCGAGCGCATCGACACGCTCTCGCATGCCGATGATGCCGTGTCGATCCGTCGACGATGCCGGTTGTTCCGCTCCGGGCACGGCCCCGCGGTCGGCGACGGAGACGATCACCTCGCGCGCACGCGCGACGACGCGCACGGTGACGGCCGTCCCGACCCCGCTATGACGCAAAGTGTTGGTGAGAGCTTCTTGGATGATCCTGTACGTCGCGAGCTGGTGGGCAGGCGGCAGACCGCGAAGGTCGCCGTGGCGTTCATCGTCGATTCGAAGGCCGGCTCGGCGCACCGCGACGATCAAGTCGTCGAGCTGCGACAGATCGGGTTGCGGTGAGAGCGGCAGGACATCGTCGTCATCGGCGGAGCGGAGCAGGCGGAGCACCTGCCGCAGCTGGCCGACCGACGCCCTACTCACCTCACCAATGGCGGCGAAAGCGCGTTCCGCCTCCTCGGGCGAGGAGCGCGCGACGTTCTGACCGCCGGCGGACAGCGACGCGATCACGGAGAGGTCATGTCCGATCAGGTCATGCATCTCGCGCGAGATCCGTGACCGTTCGGCAGCTGCCGCCGCCCGAGCCGCTTCGTCGCGGTGTTGCTGCTGCGCCTCGCGAGAAGCTCGCAACTGCGCGCCGGCAAGGAGCGCCGCAGCGCTCATGGCGGCGACCGGCAGCAGCGCGGCCGCGCGTGCGCCGAGAGCACCTGCGCCCCACGCGCCTGCACCGGCGAAGGCCGCGAGCGCCGCGACGCCGGCCAGCGCAGCGGCCGCTGCGAGTGCCTTCTTCCGGCGCAGTCCCACGTGGAAGAGCAGTATCCAGATCGCGAGATATCCCCACGGCGCATCCTCCCCGGCGAGCGCGGTCGCCACCACGCCGGCGCTGAGCGCGCCGGTCGCGATCGCGAGCGCGAGCAGAGGAGCACGGCGGCGGAGCACGACCATGCCGCACGTGACGAGCAGAAACGGCGTCCCGATAGTGCGGAGCCCGGCCGACGCGCTCGTGCACGCGAGGAAGACGAGGAGGGCGAGCGCGACATCCCACAAGAGCGGGTGGGCGGCGTCGAATGCCCTCACCCGGTCCCGTCGTCGTGTCATGCCCGCCACCCCCGCTTCAGCCGTCGAACTTCTTCAGCCGCCACCAGGCCAAGCTACCAAGCACGGCCAACCACGCCACCAGGATGATGCCGGCGGTGACGGCGCCGTACGGTTCGGTGCTCAGCCCACCCGATCGCATGATGTTGATCGCCGCGAGCGGCATGTAGTCGGTCATCCCGGCGAGGGGCTCGGGGAGGAATGCCGGGAGGATCTGGGGCCCCATCTGGAACACGCCGAAATACAGGCAGATCGCACCGGCCGCGTTGCGCAGCAGCCACCCCAGCAGTACACCGAACAATGCTCCGTAGGGCATCATGATCGTGCCGCCGAGCGCGCCCCAGAACATGTCGGGGGCGAACAGGGACATTCCTGTTGCCGAGGGAACCGTACCCATCGCCTGGAGCAGCAGGTACAGCAGAACGGTCGTGACAGTCGCGAAGAGCGCGGAGACGCTCGTGACCACCATCGCCTTCGCGAGCATCACTCCCGTGCGGCGGGGGGCGACGGTGAGGCTGGTGCGGATCGAACCGCTGGCGTACTCCGTGCTCACGCTCAGCACCCCGAAGACGACGAGCACCAGCATGCCGACGGGATAGATGCCTGTCCAGCCGAACGGGATGTGGCCGGCGTCGCCGCCGCCGAGTGTGGTGCCGTCGATGATCATGTAGGCGCAGAGCCCGATCGTGAGGGCGAACGCTGCGGTCAACGTCATCCACAGCGAACGGATCGTCCAGAGCTTGCGCCACTCCGAGCGGACCAGACCGACAGCGGTGATGCGTTCTCGACCCCGCGGAACGGTCAGGGTAGGTACAGCAGTTGCAGTGGTCATGCGATGGCCTCCTCGTGAGACGTGTACTCGACGGCGTTGCGGGTGATGTGCATGAACGCTTCCTCGAGCGACGCCCGCTCGGTGGCGAGTTCGTAGAGCGTGACTCCCAGGTCGGCGGAGATGATCCCCACCTCGCGGGCGGTGAGGTCGCTGACGAAGAGCGTGCCGTCGTCCACCCGGCGGACGTCGATGCCGGAGTGCTGGATCGCGTCGGCGAGGCGCGAGGCGTCGGGTGACACGACGCGGGTCGTCTGCGGTGCCACGGACTCGATGACGTCGTCCACGGTTCCCGCCGCGAGCAGACGCCCCTGCCCGATGACGACGAGGTCCTCGGCGATCAAGGAGAGCTCGCTCATGAGGTGGGATGAGAGGAACACTGTCCGCCCTTCGGCGGCGAGCCGCACGAGGAGATGTCGCAGCCACAGCACCCCGTCCGGGTCGAGTCCGTTGACGGGTTCGTCGAGTACCAGCGCGGACGGATCCCCCAGGAGCGCGGTGGCGATACCGAGCCTCTGGCTCATGCCGAGCGAGAAGCCCCCCGCCCGCTTGTCGGCGACGGCGCCCAATCCCACCATCTCGAGTACTTCTGCCGCTCGGGCACGCGAGATGCCGTGGGTGTCGGCGACGACGAGAAGATGATCGAGAGCGGTGCGTCCGGCATTCACCGAGCGCGCGTCGAGCATGACGCCGAGATGACGCACCGGATCGGGGAGGTCTTGATACCGGCGCCCACCGATCGTGATCTCGCCGCTGGTGGGTCTGTCGAGGCCGACGAGCATGCGCATCGTCGTGGATTTGCCGGCGCCGTTCGGTCCGAGAAATCCCGTGACGACGCCCGGGCGCACCGTGAAGGTGAGATCGTCGACAACGGTCTTCTCGCCGTAGTTCTTCGTGAGGTTCTGACTGGTGATCATGACTTCCATGCTGCTTTTCGTCGTTCGTCATGGCATCGGCCTGAGGTACTCCCCCCTACCGTCCGTGGTACCGCTCCGCTTCGTCCGTATCGGTGTCGACGAGCGTTCGTCCGTCGCGCAGACGCGCCACCACGTCGACAGCGGTGAGTGCCATCGCGAGTGCGCCGTCGACGACCGCGGCGTCGGCTGCGGCGCCGATCGCATCGTCCGTGAACTCGCGCGTATGCGGGGCCGATGAACATCCCTCGATCGCGATGAGCGGATGGATCGAGGGAACGATCTGAGACACATTGCCCATGTCGGTCGAACCGCCGGGTGAGCCGGCGTGGGGCCGCGACGAGCGTCCGAGCGTGGCGAGGTTGCGGTCCCATGCACGGGCCAACACCGGATTCTGAACCACCTCGGCGTAGGTGGGCTCGGCATGCTCCCAGCTCCAGGAACAGCCGGTGGCGGTCGCGCCGCCCTCGAAGCAGGCGAGGATCCGGCGCTGAGCGGTCTGCACCGCCTCCAGGGTGTCGGCGCGTACCTCGGCGCGCACTCGTGTCGATGACGGGATGATGTTCGTCGCCTCGCCGCCTTCGGCGATGAAGGCGTTGGCTCGCACGCCATCCGGGAGGTGCTGTCGGAGGAGCCCCAAGGCGACGAGCCCGATCGTCGCCGCGTTCGCCGCGTTCACTCCCGCGGGGCTCGGTGCTCCCGCATGGCCGGGGCGGCCGTGGAAGGATACGTCGAACCGCGCCACGGCCTGCGTGCGCACATCGGCGCAGTGCAGATCGTCGCCAGGTCCGCCGTGCACCATGAGGGAGAAGTCGACGTCGTCCCATGCCCCCGCTTCCAGCATGAGGATCTTTCCCCCACCGTGCTCCTCCGCCGGCGTCCCGAGGAGTTTCACCCGGATCCCGAGGTCGTCGGCGACGCGTGACAGTGCGAGTGCCGCACCGACTCCGGCTGCCGCGATGATGTTGTGTCCACAGGCGTGACCGAGACCGGGAAGCGCGTCGTACTCTGCACAGATCGCCACGGTGATGTCTCCCTCGCCGAAGGTGGCCTCCACCGCGGTGTCGAGCCCGAAAGCCCCTGTGCGCGCGGCGAATCCGGCGTCGCGCAGCGCTCCGGTCACCAGCGCGGCCGCGCGGTGTTCAGCGAAAGCGAGCTCCGGGTGCTGGTGTATCTCGGCGCTCAGCGCCAGCACCGCTGATTCCCAATCCGCGCGGGAGGCGATCACGGCGTCACGGGCGCCGGCGGTGAGAGGGTGGGTCGGGGGCGGGGGGACGGTGGTCATCGTTCCTCGATCGATTTGGCGGCAGGCGGAGGGGAAGTCTCGCGCGGCGATTCTGCGGTGACGGCGACCCGCACGGGCATTCCGACGACGGCCAGCACCAGGAGTCATGTTCACGTACCGCGGCGAGCCTGACCTCTAGAATGCAGTTTCATGAGCAGGACCGATGATCCTATGCAGGTTGCGAGTCTCGACGAGACTGACAAGCGACTGATTCAGGCGCTCCAGATCAACCCCCGGGCCCGATGGGCCTCCATCGCGCCGATCATCGGGGTCGACTCGGTCACGCTCGCCCGCCGCTGGGAGCGGCTGTCCGAGCACGGCCTCGCGTGGGTGGCAGGGCATCCCGGCCCCGAAGCGCGGGGGCCGTCAGCGATCCTCGAGATCGAAGCCGAGCCGGGCGCCACTCCGGAGATCGCACAGACGCTCGCGGCCGATGCCGAGGCATTCACGATCGATCACACCGCGGGCGGGCGTGACCTGCTCGCGGTCGTGGGCGCACGCGATCTGGATGCGCTGAGCGAGTACATCATGAGGCGCATGCGCGGGCTCTCCGGCGTCCGCGCGACGCGCACCCTCCTCCTCTCCTCCCCGTTCACCGACGCCGGCCAGTGGCGTCTGCGTTCCCTGTCGGCCGACGAGGCGGCCTCGGTCGAGCGCACGATCGACGCGCCGGTGGCCGCTCGCGGCGAGGTCGAACCGCAGCTGGAGCATGATCTGCTGCACGTGCTGGGCCACGATGGACGCGCCACCGTCACGAGCATCTCGAGGGAGCTGGGAGTGGGCCAGCGTCGAGTCCGCGAGGCGTTCGCCACGCTGAGCGCACAGGGACGTCTCGTCGTCCGCACCGAGGTCGCGCGAGCTCACTCTGGATGGCCGGTGCACGCGTGGTATTTCCTTCGCGTTCCTGCGGCCGCGGCCGAGCGGGTGGGCTCCGCCATGACGAGGCTCAGCGAGGTACGGATGGCGGTGTCGACGATCGGTCCGTACAACCTCGTGCTGTCGGTGTGGATGCGAGCGCTCGCTGATGTGCAGCGACTCGAGGTGGCGATCGAGGAGGGGGTACCCGGCGTCTCGATCGCGGATCGTTCCGTGGTGCTGCAGAGCCTGAAGAAGGAAGGACGTTACCTGCGGACCGGTGGGCTCGCAACCGACGTCATGGTCCCGATGCAGACGTGATTACTGCAGGTTTCCCGCTTTTGCCGCCGTAAATCATCAAACGAATTCACCCGTCGTCCTCGCGACCTAACGTACGGTCCATGATGCATGTGCAGCCGGCTGTCGGAGTGTTCGACCTTTTCACTGTCGGGATCGGCCCCTCGAGCTCTCACACGGTCGGCCCCATGAAAGCGGCCGCCGACTTCGCCGCATCGCTCGAGGCGCACGACGTGCTGCAGCGAGTTTCGCGAGTGCGCGTCGAGATCTTCGGCTCCCTTGCTGCGACGGGAGCGGGGCACGGCACATTCACTGCCGTGCTGCTGGGACTGTCGGGAGCACGCTCCGACGAGATCACCCCGGAAGAAGTCACCGCACGGCTCGACGAGATCGCGCGCACCGGAATCGTCGTGCTCCACGGGCAACGTCCTGTCCCCTGCCGGGTCGAGGACTTCGTCCTGAGGCCGCTGACCGTTCACCCCCGGCATCCCAATGCGCTGACGCTCACCGCGGTCGATGCCGCCGGCGATGAGCTGTCGACGCAGACCTATTTCTCTGTCGGCGGCGGGTTCATCGTCCGCGAAGGCGAAGAGCCGGCCGCAGCCCCGACCGCACAGCACCGTCCGCCTCTGCCCTTCTCTTCGGGAGCCGAACTCCTGGCCGTGTGCGAAGAGACTGGGCTCACGATCAGCGAGGTGATGCGCGAGAACGAACGTGCTCGGCGATCGGACGACGATATCCGCATGGGCCTGCGACACATCTGGGACGTGATGCGATCGAGCGTGCGCTCGTCGACCCGCAGGGAGGGCGTGCTCCCCGGCGGGCTGATGGTGAGGCGTCGCGCGGGCGCATGGGCCGAGCGTCTCGCCGCGGAGGATCCCGACCACGGCCACGAGCACTGGCAGCAACGGGTGAATCTCATCGCTCTCGCCGTCAACGAGGAGAACGCGAGCGGAGGGCGCGTGGTGACGGCACCGACGAACGGCGCGGCAGGCATCGTTCCGGCGGT
>JAQZBG010000248.1 GCA_029239165.1 Microbacterium sp.
CCGCGACGCCGACCTCATCCTCGTGATGGAGCACGGCGACATCGTGGAGAAGGGCACGCACGACGAGCTCATCGCCGCGCAGGGCGCCTACTGGCGCCTGTACCAGTCGCAGTTCGAACAGGCGGCGACCGACATCGACGCCGAGGATGCCCTCACCGGTTCGACGCCCGTCGTCGTCACCGGCGAGGCTGGCGACGACGAGAGCGCGATGGTGGAAGCCGCCGCCGTGGCCGGAGCATCGGTCGGCGCCCAGGCGCCCTCTGCCGAGACCGCGGCCGCGCAGGCTCTGCTCCAGGACGAGTCCGACGGCTCCGCTCCTCGAGGCTGATCCGCACCCCGCAGCGCCCCACCCCGCAGCGCCCCATCCCGCACTCGCGGGGTGGGGCGCTGTTCTGTGTGCGGTCATGCGAGCGGAAGCCGACCGGCCTCCTCGCGTGCGAGCGTTCCCTCTCTGTGCGCACGGAAGCGGGCCGTTCGCGCAGAATGGGGCGGTCAGGCGACCGTCAGCGCGCGTCAGCGGGCGTCGGTCGTGATACCCAGAAGCTCGAGCGGGTGGGTCAGTCGCCACCAGGGGCTCGGGCCCTCGACATCCTCGGCCAGGACCAGCGGAACCGTCGTGCTGTCGAGCGGGCCGCGAGGTCGAAAGTCGGGGTGGCCGTGGCGACGGCACTGTTCCACAGCACCACATCGGCGTCGGACTCGGTGATGACCTCGACGTCCTCGCCCCACAGGGTCGTGACGCGTCCCACGACCGTGCCCGCGGCGACCGCCGGCCCCTGCGCTGCCAGTGCCGCCTCCGTCTGGGCGAACAGCGAGCGGGTCAGAGCGAGCCGCTCGTCGTCGCCCGCCTGGTTCAGCGCGGCGGCGTACAGCTGCACGGTCGTGTCGCCGACCGTCACATCCTTCGCCGTGAGCAGGTTCCAGCCCACCAGCGTGCCGGTCTTGATGCCGACGACGCCGGGATCGGCGAGCATCGCGTTCGTGTTGACGACCCTGCCCGCGCCGGGCAGGTCCACCGATTTCGTGCCCACGATCTGTGCGAACACCGGGTTCTGCATCGCCAGCTCGCCCAGGGCGATCAGCGACTCGGGCGTCGAGACGTTGCGCTCGTCGAAGCCGGACGGGGTCACCACCGTGATGCCGGTAAGGTTGCGCTCGCGCAGCCAGGTCTCTGCGGCGGAGGCGAACTCCTGATCCGAGCCCCAGATCTCGGAGGCCAGCCGGTCGATGTAGTTGTTCGCCGAGCCGAGGAGCGTGCCCTGCAGCAGCTGGTACTCGGTCAGCACCCCGTCGACCGGCACATCCAGCGCCGACTGATCGCTGCGCCGATAGTCCCAGTACTCGACGCTGTCGCCGTAGTCGAAACGGAACTCGGGCCCCTGCTCCCCGAGGGCCAGCGGCATCCGGTCGAGCACCATCAGACTGCTCACGACTTTGGTGATGCTCGCGATGCTCACCGGGGCGGGATTCGACGTGGCCGTGCTGAGCCCGCCGATCCCGACCGCCGCGCTGCCCTCTCCGGGCCAGGTGAGTGCGGCCGCAGCGGCCGGCACGGTCTCGAATTCGGCGGACTGCACCGTGGGTGGCACCTCGTGCAACGGCCACAGCAGCGTCGTGCCGGCGTAGGCGGCGATGATCCCGACGAGTACCGACAACGGCACCAGGACCCCCGGACGTGCGATCGCCGGTCGCAGGCGGGCCCCGCGCATCAGGCCGCCGGTCTGCTCGGCCTCCGCCGGCTCATCGAGGGTCGCGAGAGGCGGATGTGCGGCGACGGTCGAGGCGTCGACCCAGGTCAGGGCCGTCGCGGGGGTCGCCTCATCCGCCCACTGCGCGGGACTCGCGTCGAGGAGAGCATCCGTGTCGTCCGGCTGCTCCTCGGCGACCGGGCGCTCCGGCGGGACGAACGGCGGCTTCGTCAGCGGGGGCGTCGATGCTGCGGGTGCCGCGGTCCCGGCTGCTCCGGAGAGGAACTCGGGTTCCGGCTCGCCGTCGCCGCGGGTGGCGCTCCGGGTCGTGAACAGCGCACCGATGGCGGCGGAGTCGACCGGGATCGCCGGTGACACGGCGGCATCCGGCGGGCGCACGTCAGCCGCGAACAGCCCGTCAGCGGCGAACGCGGAGGTGTCGCCGGAGGGGGCGGGTGCAGCATCCACTGCGACCGGCAGGTCGTCGACACGTCCGGAGGGGACGGCGTCCGGCGAGTCGTCGCCGTGGACGACGCCCGTCGCCTCGTCGGCGGGATCAGAAGCGGTCACTCGTTTACGGTACCCAATCCCGGGCGCGTTGCGCGTTGCGGGGCCCCGTCTCCCGCGGGGTGTCGTGAGCCGGTAGGATCTTCAGCACAACCACGGGAGTCCGGCGAGCCGGGCTGAGAGGGAGCGAATCGCGCTTCGACCGTCGAACCTGATCTGGGTCATGCCAGCGCAGGGAGGAGTCCAGCGTGATCGGTGTCGCCGCCGGTCTGATCTTCCTCGCCTGGAACGTCGGATACCTCGGGCCGAAGGCCCTGCTCGAGCCGCTGCTGCCCGGTGTCCAGGGTCTGCTCGACGGCCCCTGGCTCTTCGCCGGCGTCCTCGGCGGTCTGATCATCCGCAAGGCGGGCGCGGCGATCTACGTCGAGCTGCTCGCGGCGGTCGTGTCGGCACTCATCGGCAATCAGTGGGGCGGATTCCTCACGATCGAGGCGGGACTCGTGCAGGGTCTCGGCGCCGAACTGATCTTCCTGCTCTTCTTCTACCGCCGCTGGTCGCTGCCGGTCGCGATCCTTGCGGGTGCGGGTGCGGCACTTGCGGGCGGGATCAACAACCTCGTGCTCTGGTACGCCGGATCCGGTCCGGCATTCACGACGATCTACCTCATCAGCACCGTCATCTCCGGCGCCGTGATCGCGGGTGCGTTGTCGTGGGTGCTGGCTCGAGGCATCGCCGCGACCGGAGCGCTCGACCGGTTCGGCTCCGGGCGCGAGGCACGCGTCCGCGTCTGATGACGGCGGATCACACCGTCCCGGCCGCCGTCGAGGCGCGCGGCTGGGGGTGGCGCCACGCGAGTCGCCTCGCCTGGGCGCTGAGCGACGTCTCGTTCCGGATCGACCCCGGTGAGCGCGTGCTCGTGCTCGGGGCGTCCGGGGCGGGCAAGTCCACCCTCCTGCACGGTCTCGCCGGCGTGCTCGGCGGCGAGGAGGAGGGCGAGAGCGCGGGCGACCTGCTCGTCGACGGTGCGCCTGCCGTCGCCACCCGGGGGCGTGCCGGCCTCGTGCTGCAGGACCCGGACTCGCAGGTGATCCTCGCTCGAGCGGGCGACGATGTCGCCTTCGGCTGCGAGAACCTCGGGGTACCGCGGGCGCAGATCTGGCCGCGGGTGCAGTCGGCGCTGGATGCCGTCGGCCTGGATGTTGCTCTCGACCACCCGACCAAGGCGCTCTCCGGCGGGCAGAAGCAGCGACTCGCGCTCGCCGGCATGCTCGCGATGCGTCCAGGACTCGTGCTGCTCGACGAGCCGACCGCGAACCTCGACCCGGCCGGGGTCGTCGAGGTGCGGGACGCGGTGGAACGGATGCTGCAGACGCACCCGGCGACGCTCATCGTCGTCGAGCACCGCCTGGAGGTCTGGCTGCCGCTCATCACGCGGGTGATCGTGATCGGTGCGGGGGGCGTGGTGGCGGACGGGGCTCCCGGCGAGGTGCTCGGCGCGCAGGGTGCACGACTCGCGGCCGACGGTGTGTGGGTGCCGGGGCACGCTCCCGCCACACCTCCGGCACCGCGGGGAACGCCGGCGGAGACCCTGCTCTCGGCGCGCGGACTCGCGGTGGCGCGGGTCAAGGGCAGACCGGTCGCCACGGGCATCGACCTCGATGTGCGCGCAGGTCAGGTGCTCGCGGTCACCGGCCCCAACGGCGCGGGTAAATCCACGCTCGGGCTCACCCTGGCGGGGCTCCTCCCGCCGGCTGCGGGCGAACTGAAGGCCTCCGCTGCACTGGCGGCTGGTGCGGACCCCGCCCCGATCCGCTGGGCGTCGCGCGACCTGCTGACACGCATCGGCATGGTGTTCCAGGAACCGGAGCATCAGCTCCTCGCGAAGACCGTGCGCGATGAGCTGGCCGTCGGGCCGCGAGCGCTCGGGATGCCCGAGGACGAGATCGCCGTCCGCAGCGACGAGCTGCTCGCCCGTCTGCGGCTGTCGCACCTCGCCGCCGCCAACCCGTACACGCTCTCCGGCGGTGAGAAGCGCCGACTCACAGTCGCCGCGGCCATCGCGACCCGGCCCCGCGTGCTCATCCTCGACGAGCCCACCTTCGGGCAGGACGCCCGCACCTGGGCGGAACTCGTCGCCATGCTCGCGGCGCTCCGCGACGAGGGGTCGGCGATCGTCACCATCACCCATGACCTCGACGTCGCGCGCGCGCTGCACGCCGAGCGGTTCGAACTCGGGGGCGGGTCATGACGCTGCTCGACACGCAGGCGCGCACCGGAGCCCTCGCCGCCGTCAACCCGGTCGCGAAGCTCGGAGTGAGCGCGCTGATCGCGGTGCCGTTGATCCTGACCCTCGATCCGGTGTCGGCATCCGTCGCCCTCGCGCTGGAGTTCGTGCTGTTCCTGTTCGCCGGGATCGGCTGGCGCGAGTTCTGGGTGCGCACGTGGCCGGTCTGGCTCGCCGCACCCCTGACCGGCCTGACCATCGCGCTCTACGGCGAGACGAGCGGCACCGTCTACGTCGACTGGTTCGTGCTGCGGATCAGCGAAGGATCCCTCGCGCTCGCGCTCGCGACGATGCTGCGGGTGCTCGCCATCGCCCTGCCCTCGGTCGTCTTGTTCATCACGGTCGACCCGACCGATCTCGCCGACGGCCTCGGCCAGATCCTGCGACTTCCCGCTCGGTTCGTGCTCGGCGCGCTCGCGGGGCTGCGGATGGTGGGGCTCTTCCTCGACGACTGGCGCGCGCTCGAGCTCGCTCGCCGGGCCAGAGGCGTGGCCGATCGTGGCCGCATCCGCCGGTTCCTGGGCATGGCGTTCGCCCTGCTCGTGCTGTCGATCCGCCGCGGAGCGAAGCTCGCCACCGCCATGGAGGCTCGTGGATTCGGGGCACCGGGCCGTCGCACCTGGGCGCGGGAGTCGCGGTTCGGCGCGGCAGAGTGGGTGCTGCTCGCGGTGGGTGCCGCGATCTCCGGCATCGCGATCGCCGCCGCCGTGGCCACCGGGGCGTGGAACTTCATCCTCGGGCCTGCGGCCTGATTCAGCGCAGCTGCGCGAACTTCTCCACGTTGGTGGTCGGACCGACGACGAGCACGGTGTCGCCCTCCTGCAGCACCGTGTCCGCCTCGGCGTTGCGCCATTCGCCGCCGGTGGGCCGGTAGGCGGCCACCGTGATCCCGTGCGTGCCCCGTACAGCGCCCTCTTTCAAGGTGATGCCGTGCAGATGCTGGGGCGCCACGGTCTTGACGATCGCGTAGCCGCGGTCGATCTCGAGGTAGTCGGCTGCCGCGCCACGCACGAGGTGGGCGACACGGCGCCCCATGTCCTTCTCCGGATAGATGACCCGGTGCACTCCGAGCTGCTCCAGGACGGCGCCGTGCTGCTCATCGACCGCCTTCGCCCAGATGACGGGCACCTGCAGCTGGAGCAGCAGGGAGGCGGTGAGGATCGACGCGGTGATGTCGTTCCCGATGGCGACGACGACCCGATCGAACTCGCCGACCGCAAGCTGCTCGAGCACATCGAGCCGGGTCGAATCCGCGCGGACCACCTGTGTGAGTTCGCCGTTGAGGGACTGCACGATCTCCTCGTCCGAATCGATGCCGAGGACCTCGGTGCCCGACGCCATCAACTCGAGCGCGAGCGAGGTGCCGAAACGACCGAGGCCGATCACCGCGACCGAATCTGCTTCCGCGATGCGCCGGGCGTCTGGGGTGAAGGAGAGGAACTTGGCCATGTGTCGTCCTTTTCGTCGAACAGTCGTGTGCGTCGGCGATCGATCACCCGATCGCCGGGCGCTCCTTGGGTAACTCGTAGGCCGTCCGACGCTGGCGCAGGGCCAGGGCGGAACCGAGCGTCAGGGGGCCGAGTCGGCCGAGGAACATCAGGAGAACGAGGATGAGCTGTGCAGCAGCCGGTAGATCGGCCGTGATGCCGGTGGACATGCCGACCGTTCCGAACGCCGAGACGACCTCGAAGAGCACGCGATCGAGATCGTGGTCGGTCATCGCCAGGATCGCGATCACTGCGCTCATCACCGCGCCCAAGGCCACGATCACCACGGTGATGGCCTCCCGGTGCACGGCGCGAGACAGTCGCTTCCCGAACACGTTCACCGCGGCCCCACCGCGCAACTCGGTCCACATGATGAAGAACAGCACTGCGAAGGTCGTGACCTTGATGCCGCCGGCGGTTCCGGCCGGTCCGCCTCCGATGAACATCAGCACATCGGTGACGAGCCAGGTCTCGTCGTGCATCTGCGCGGTGTCCACCGAGTTGAAGCCGGCGGTGCGAGCCTGCACGGAGTGGAAGAACCCGGCGAGCATGCGCGATGCGGGGTCGAGCGGACCCAGCGTGCCCGGGTTGTCCCACTCGACCACGACCACGAACGCCGTCCCGAGCGCCAGCAGCGCGGCGGTGGCGACGAGGACGATCCGGGTATTCATCGTCCAGTGCAGCGGCTTCCGGAACTCCTTGCGGAGCTGACGCAGCACCGGGAAGCCGAGGCCGCCCAGGATGATCGCGGCGCACACCGGGATGCAGATCCACGGGTCCGACACGAATCCCATCAGGCTGTCGGTGTACAGCGCGAAGCCGGCGTTGTTGAAGGACGACACCGAGTGGAAGACCGCATGCCAGGCGGCGCGGCCGATGTCGTAGCCGTAGCCGGTGGAGAAGCGTACGAACAGGATCAGTGCGACGACGGCCTCGATCGCCAGGGTCGTCAGCAGGATGCCTGTGGCCGTGCGCTTCATGTCGCCGAGGCCCGAGGACTTCGTCTCGGTGCCGGCGAACATCCTCGAGCGCACGCTGAGCTTGCGCGCGAGAGCGAATCCGATGAGCGCCGCGAACAGCATGATGCCGAGACCGCCGAGTTGGATCAGCAGCAGGATCACGACCTTGCCGAACGGGCTCCAGTAGGTCGCGGTATCCACGACGATCAGTCCCGTCACGCACACCGCGGAGGTGGAGGTGAAGAGCGCGTCCACGAAGTCCGTCCAGCCGCCGCTGCGCGCGGAGATCGGCAGCATCAGCAGCGCGGTGCCGATGAGGATGGCGGCCCCGAACCCGACGGCGATCGCCTGAGCGGG
>JAQZBG010000249.1 GCA_029239165.1 Microbacterium sp.
GAAAGTGGCAAGCGGCCCGGTCGGCAGCGTCGTGTATTGGAGCGCGGAAGACTTCCGGCGCGCCCTATCCCATTTCGAGTCGCTGGGCGCGGAGCTCTATCGCGGACCGATGAAGATCGACGGTGATCTGTGGATGTGCCAAGTCCGCGACCCGTGGGGAAACTGCGTCGGCCTTCGTGGTCCGGCGGCGTCCTCCCCTGTGGCGGACCAAGGTGACCGTGCGGACGCGTAGATTGACCGCGGAACAAGTCCGCGCCCACGCGCCGCAGCTCGTTGAGCTCCAGCACAAGGCCTACGCCGTCGAGGCCGAGGTGATCGGTGATGACCGCATTCCCCCGCTCCACGAGACGGAGTCGGACCTGCTGTCGTCTGGGTTGGAATGGCTCGCCTGCTTCGACGAGAACCAGCAGATCGCCGGGGCGGCCGGCTACACGCTCGAAGACGACGTCATCGACCTCGACCGTCTCATGATCAGTCCGGCGCATCACCGGAGGGGCCTCGGCAGGGCCTTGGTGATGGAGGTCATGTCGCTCGCGTCGCAGACGGTCGTCGCGACCGGGCGCGAGAATGCCCCGGCTCGAGCGCTGTACGAGTCCCTCGGCTTCGTGCATCTCTCGGATATCGAGCCCGTTCCCGGCCTCTGGGTCAGTCGCTACTCCCGCACTGAGACGATCCGGGGATGACCTCGCGTAACCGTACCGGTGTCGAACTATCGCGAGAGTTCTTCGACGATCTGGTCAGGCCTTTACTTCTCGCGCGCAGCGGGTACGGCGGGCGCGCTCGACGTGTTGCTCGCACCAGAACCACTGGGGACGGACAACGTCGATCTGCTCATGCCTGCTGCCGTGAGCGGGAGAGCAGTCGGGGTTCCGGTCCCGAGCCTCGTGGCGAATGACCTCGTCAACTGCACCACTGGCGATTCGCTGAAGTTGTCCGCAGCTGTCGGGCTCGTGGCCGCGTGTGGTCGTTGCGCGCTCGTAGCGTGGCCGGATGTCGCGTCGAGGAGCCGGAGGGGATGCGCCGCGGTCGCGCGTGAAACCGCGGGATCTGCGGCTGCTGCCGTTGGTCGGCGTGGTGTGGGCGGCGGCTCTGCTCTGCATCTTCGGGCCGAGATGCTCGTGGTGGGTCGTGGGTGCCGGCGCCAGCGGTGCGGTGCTCATGGTGCTCGCGACGCGTCGCGGACCGGCTCGGCGGTTTCACGGCGGCGGGGGTCTCGCCGTGCTGCTTCTCGCCGCGATGGCGGCCACAGGTCTTGCTGTCGCGCTCGCCCTCCCCGCGCGTGGGCAAGCCGTCGAGTGGTCCGGACACGTGGTGGAGGTGACGGGCGAGATAGCTTCTTCGGCGTCGATCGGCCGTGACGGGCGGCTGTGGTTCGACGCGCAGACGACGACCATCGGCACTCGCGGTGATCCATCCGCCTGGTCGGCGCCGGTGCGCATCGGTGTCGAACCGGGCGACGGCTTCGATCTCGGTGCCCGGGTTCGAGCGGTCGGGCAGGTGCGGACGACCGATGCGGGTGAGCGGTCGGCCCTCGTCGTCTTCGCGAACGACGCCGAGGTCGTCGAGCCCGCCTCTGGAGTGTTCGGCGTCGCGGCGGTCGTCAAGCACGCTTTCGTCGAGCGGTCTCTGCGGCTTCCCGAGCCCGGTGCGGGCTTGCTCCCGGGTCTCGCGGTCGGCGACACACGCGCGGTGAGCGCGGAGCTGAACGACGACATGCGCACGAGCGGTCTCAGCCACCTCACCGCCGTCTCCGGAGCGAACTGTGCGATCGTCGTCGGTGGGATCTTCTGGATCGCAGCGCTGTGCGGTGCGGGACGGATGCTGCGGGTCGTCCTCTCCGTCCTGGGACTCGCCGGGTTCGTCATCCTCGTGACCCCCGAGCCGAGCGTCATCCGAGCGGCCGTGATGGCGGCGGTCGGGATGCTCACCGTGCTGCTCGGCCGGCCGAGCGCCGGAGCCGGGATGCTCTCGCTATGCGCGGCGGGCATCCTCGTCACCGACCCGTGGCTCGCTGCCACGCCCGGATTCGCACTCTCGGTCGCCGCGTCGGGAGCACTGATCCTCCTGGCGCCCCCTCTGGCGCACGGGTTCGGCCGGATCATGCCCGGACCGATCGCGTTGGCCCTCGCCGTCCCCTTCGCCGCGCAACTGGCCTGCGGGCCGATCATCGCCGTGTTCGCCGAGCAGCAGTCCCTCATCGGCATCGCCGCGAACATCATTGCGGCTCCGGCCGCACCGATCGCCACCGTGGTCGGACTGCTGGCTTGCCTGGCCGCCCCGCTGCCCGGTCTTGCCGACCTGCTGGCGTCGTCCGCCTGGCTGCCGGCAGCCTGGATCGCGACGACGGCGACGACGACCGCTCGGCTGCCGGGCGCCCAGCTGTTGCTGCCTGCGGGCATCGGCAGCGCACTGCTCGTCGCCCTCGTGAGCACGTGCATCGCGGTCGTCGTCATCAGATCCGGTCGGCCGAGCAGGGGAGCGGCACCCGGGCGCACGGCGCTGGTCGTCCAGCGCGCCGCAGGTGCGGTGTTGATCGTCGTGCTCTCTCTCGCGGGTGCCCGGGTGCTCCTGGACGGGCCGCTCGCCACGGCGACGACGCCGGATGGCTGGGCGATCGCCGCGTGCGATGTCGGACAGGGCGACGCGCTGGTCGTACGATCTGCGACCAAGGTCGCGCTGATCGACACCGGGCCTGCTCCGGAGCCGTTGGCCGCCTGCCTGAGGTCGCTCGGCATCGGGCATATCGACCTCCTCGTCCTCACACACTTCGACCTCGACCATGTCGGCGGTGTCGCCGCCGTGCAAGGACGGGTGGGCGCAGTTCTCCACGGGCCGACGGTCGAAGAGGACGAACGAAGACTCCTCGCCGACCTCGTCACGTCAGGCGCACAAGTGGCCCAGGCGTGGGCGGGGCAGCGTGGCGAGCTCGGAGGTGCTGCCTGGCGGGTGCTGTGGCCGGTGCGGGGTTCGGCAGCTTTTCTCGGCGGCAACGATGCGAGCGTGGTGATGGAGTTCGACGGGGGCGGGGTGCCCCGTTCGCTCTACCTCGGCGACCTGTCGGCAGCGCCGCAGCGGATGCTGCTCCGCACCGCTCGTCTCGGTCACTACGACGTCGTCAAGGTCGCCCACCACGGCAGCGCAGACCAGGAACCGGGACTCTATGAGGCCGTCCAGGCTCGCGTGGCGCTGTTCAGCGTCGGAGCGGACAACGACTACGGTCATCCACGCGTCGAGACGCTCGGTCTCGTGTCGGCGACCGGGGCGCAGGCCCTGCGCACAGATCAGCAGGGCCGGGTCCTTCTCGGCACGCGTGACGGCGAGCTGCAGATGTGGACCGAGAGAGCGGCGCCGTGAGCGGGCAGCGCTGTCGGTGACCGCCGGTAGTCTGGATCCATGGCAGCTTCGCGTCCCCCTTCCCGCGGTGGTGCGAAACCCACGAAGATCCCCCAGGTCTCCTGGCGAGAGCCTCGCCCCGCGCCGCTCGTGCTCGTGTCCGGACCGGAAGAGGTCTGTGCCGAGCGCGCGATCGCCGGCGTCCGCGACTACCTCCGCGCCGAAGACCCCGCCCTCGAGGTCAGCGATGTGCGGGCCGACGACTACGCGCCGGGAACGCTGCTGTCCCTCACCTCCCCGTCCCTCTTCGGCGAACCGCGCCTGGTGCGCGTCTCCGGTGTGGAGAAGTGCTCCGACGCGTTCATCCAGGAGGCGGTGTCGTACCTCGACAACCCTCAGGAAGGGGCGACGGTCATCCTTCGGCACACGGGAGCGAGCGTGCGGGGCAAGAAGCTGCTCGATGCGGTCCGTGCCGGAACTGGCGGAGGAATCGAGATCGCCTGCCCGGCCATCAAGCGCGACGGCGACCGCGTCGACTTCGCCGCGGGGGAGTTCCGTACAGCCAAGAAACGCATCGCCCCGGCCGCCCTGCGCGCTCTGGTCTCCGCATTCGCCGATGACTTGACCGAGCTTGCCGCGGCCTGCCAGCAGCTCATCGGAGACGTCGAAGGCGACATCTCCGAAGAAGTCGTCACCAAGTACTACGGCGGGCGGGTCGAGGTCTCGGCATTCGTCGTGGCAGACACCGCGATCGCCGGTCGCTACGGCGAAGCGCTCGTCGCCCTCCGCCATGCGCTGTCGTCCGGTGCCGACCCGGTGCCCATGGTCGCCGCCTTCGCGATGAAGCTGCGCACCATGGCGCGGGTCGCCGGAAACCGGGAACCGAGCCGGCAGCTCGCCCAGCGTCTGGGCATGAAGGACTGGCAGGTAGACCGTGCCCGGCGCGACCTCGCCGGGTGGAACGAGCGTTCGCTCGGGATGGCGATCCAGGCCACGGCGCGCGCGGATGGTGAGGTCAAGGGTGCCGCCCGCGATCCGATCTTCGCGCTCGAGCGCATGGTGACCATGATCGCCACTCGCCGGCCGTTCGGCGAGGAATAGTCACGACCCGCGTTCCCCGCTCTCGGGGACATGAAGAAGGCCCGCCCCGGAACGGGACGGGCCTTTCTCAGAAGCTTCAGCTCAGAGGGAAGCGACCTGCTTGGCGAGAGCCGACTTGCGGTTCGACGCCTGGTTCTTGTGCAGGACACCCTTGCTGACGGCCTTGTCGAGCTTGACGGCGGCCTTCTTCAGGCCGGCCTCGGCTGCGGCCTTGTCGCCGGCGGTGACTGCCGTGCGGGTCGTGCGGATGACCGTCTTGAGCTCGCTCTTCACGGCCTTGTTGCGCTCGCGAGCCTTCTCGTTGGTCTTGTTGCGCTTGATCTGCGACTTGATGTTTGCCACGTGTGGACGCTTTCTGTACAGGAGTGTTCGGAATGCCGACAGCAGAAGAGGGCTGCTGTACAGCGGTCGTGAGGGAAGAACCCACACGCAAGCCAAGAGTCGAGTCTACCAGCAGAGAGGGTGTTGACGCGAAACGGCCGACGGATTGCGATACTCCGTCGCGGATCTCCTGGTACTGGGTGCAGAATCATCACTATCCGACACCGCTGTCAAGGAGCCACATGACCCCCGAACGCGTTCCTTCTCCCGTGCCTACCGG
>JAQZBG010000006.1 GCA_029239165.1 Microbacterium sp.
GAACTGCTTCTCGTCCTCGATCGTGAGGCGCTCGCAGAGCTCGATGAAGTTGCGGCGGCTGATCGGCTGCTGATCGGCCGCGCGGCTCGACTTGTTGTCACCGCCCTCGAACGGCGGAGTGAAGTCGGCGTCGTAGGGGAGCGACGGGTCGCAGCGCACGCCGTAGTAGTTCTGCACGCGGCGCTCGGTGGGGAGGCCGTTGTCGTCCCACCCCATCGGGTAGAACACGGTCTTGCCGCGCATGCGCTCGTAGCGCGCCTTCACGTCGGTGTGCGTGTACGAGAACACGTGTCCGATGTGCAGGCTGCCGGAGGCCGTCGGCGGCGGGGTGTCGATCGAGTACACGCCCTCGCGGCCGGACTCCGCGGCACGGAGACGGTCGAACAGGTAGGTCCCCTGCTCGGCCCAAGCGGCGTCCCACTTCGCTTCGAGGCCTTCGAGTGCGGGCTTGTCGGGAATCCCGGTCGGGATCGATTCGGAAGCAGGCATGAGGTCTCCTCGAGCGATTTATGCGGCACTGTGTGAGCGTGCCTGAGTGTGGGTGTGCCGCCCAGTCTACCGAGCGAGCGCAAGGCGGGGACGACACGGGCGCGGGCACGGCGGCGCTGCGGTGGTCAGGGCGGGTGGACTGCGATGATCGAGGGATGACTGCGCCGTCGAACGCCCCTTCCCGCCCTCGGCTGAGCGACCTCGGCGTGCCGACCGGAGCATTCGAGCGCGGTGCGGAGAATGCCATCACGGACGTCCCGGGCGTGCGGGTCGGACATTCCACCGTGCGATCAGCCGACCTCAACACCGGCGTCACGGCGATCGTGCCCGATGTGCTCGGTGCGTCGCGCCGACGGCTGCCTGCCGGACTCGCGGTGGGCAACGGCTACGGCAAGCTCGTCGGTGTAACCCAGTTGCGCGAACTCGGCGCGATCGAGACCCCCGTGCTGCTGACCAGCACGCTGTCCGTGTTCCGCGTCGCGGATGCCCTGCTCACGCAGCTTCTGGCGGCGCCCGAACACGAGCACACCACGACGCTGAACCCCGTCGTCGGCGAGACCAACGACGGCTATCTCTCCGACATCCGCCGCCGCGCGGTGGGCGATACGGAGGTCGCCGAAGCGCTCAGGTCGGCGTCGTCCGGGCCGGTCGCCGAGGGCGCGGTCGGTGCAGGTGCGGGGACGGTGGCGCTCGGGTTCAAGGGTGGGATCGGCACCGCATCGCGCCTCGTGACTGTCGGTGACACGGCATGCACTGTCGGTGCGCTCGTGCAGACGAACTTCAGCGGGCTGCTCCGTATCGCGGGTGTGCCCATGCCTGCGGCCGAGATGCTCGCCGCTGACCCCGTGGAGCCGATCGGGAACTCCTGCATGATCGTCGTGGCGACGGATGCCCCCGTCGACGGGCGGCAGCTGGGGCGCGTCGCCAACCGCGCGGTCTTCGCGATGCGCGGGGTGGGTGCGGACTACGCCCAGGGGAGCGGCGACTACGCCATCGCCTTCACGGTGCACGATCCCTCGGAGGAAGCAGTGGCACCCGACGACGAGCTCTCGCCCCTGTTCGCCGCGACCATGGACGCCGTCGAGGAGGCGCTGATCAACTCGGTGCTGCGGGCGGAGACCCGCACGGGGCCCGAGGCGCGCACCGCCCACCAGATCCCCGTCGATGCGGTGCGCGAGCGGCTCGTGCGCGCTGGAGTCATCTGACCCGCACCGTCGCCGACGCCGCTCGGTCAGTCGGCGAGCTGGGAGCGGATGCCGGCGCCGATCTGCTGCATGGCCCGAAGCACCGGGCCGCGCCCGTCTTCGCCGCGACGCCAGTTCGCCAGGACGGCGTAGGCGATGCGGCGCGTCGGCGACATCACGATGCCGGTGTCGGCGCGCACCCGCGAGATCGTGCCGGTCTTGTTGATGAGCCAGACGTCCCGGTCGAAACCGTAGTGCGCAAGGGGATCCAGGTCGAAGGCGGATGCGACCATCGACAGGTCCATTCCCGCACCCAGCCAGCGCTTGAGGGTGTCGGCCGACGACGGCGCGAGGTCGTCGCCGTCAGACAACCGCGCCATGAAACGGACCAGGTCCGCGGCGGTGGCGTGCGAGAGGGTGCGCGGAGACCCTGGGGGGATCGGCCAGCGGACGATGTCGTCGAGACCGGAGTCCTTGTAGCCCAGCCGACGTGTGTGCTCCTGCACTGCGGGCAGGCCGATGACCCGGCCCAGCGTATTGGTCGCGGCGTTGTCGCTGACGGCGCCGATGAGCGCCGCCACGTCGTAGAGCGAGAGTTCCGCCGCCTGCAGCAGATACCAGAGCCCTGAGTCGTCGATCGACTCCACCGGCCGGCGGGTGACCCGCTCCTCGAGTGATCTCGTACCGGCGTCGACTTCCGCGAGCAGCCGGTGCAGGAGGAAGATCTTGCCGACCGAGGCGGTGTCGAGCACCGCTCCTTCGTTCTCACTCAGCAGCACTTCACCCGTGTCGATGTCGCGGACGAGGACCGACCACTCGGTCCCGTTCTCCCGGGGGAGCTCGATCGAGATCGCGCTCATGATGAGGCCGCCTCGTCCCGAGCTCGACCGGTGACGTGCGCGCGTATCGCTTCTCCGATCGCCCGCATGTCATCGATGACGGGGGCTCGCAGGTCTGCCGGCGATTCCTTCCAGTTGGCGGCCACGGCGTAGGCGACCCGTGCGGCGGGACCGGTGAGGAGTCCCACATCGACGCGGGCGAAGCTGACGCTCCCCGTCTTGTGGCGCAGCACCATGCCCTGGTACTCCGCCTCGACGTGTGCGAGCGGGTCGAGGAGGAAGGAGTCCGCGGTCATGGAGGTGTCCGTACCGGCGGCGAGCCAGGAGAGCACGCGCTCGCAGACGGCCGGTGAGAAGGCGTCACCGGCGCCGATGCGGCGCATCACATCGGCGAGCTCCGCGGCGGTTCCGTAGGAAGGAGTCCACGGCAGGTCGGGGGTCCGCTCGTTGCGGATGTAGTCGAGGAGCGAGGTGCGCGTGTAGCCGAGAGACGGCGCGACGCCGCGCACGGCCTCCAGACCACACAGGTGGATGAGCGCATTCGTGGCCAGGTTGTCGCTCACGGCGCCGACCAGGAGCGCGGCGTCGTGCACCGTGAGGCGTTGATCCCGCATGAGGTACAGCAAGCCCGAGTCCGCCACCCGATGCTCGTCGGGGATGCTGATCCGCTGATCCTCCGAGAGGCTGCCGTCCTGCAGGCGACGGGCTACTTCGAGCAGCAGGAAGATCTTGCCGATGCTCGCGGTCTCGCACTGCACCTCCGGAGTGTGCTCGGCCAGGGGACGCCCGGTGTCGGCGTCGAGGATGCGCACCGACCAGGCTGCGCGGGTATCGAGCTCCGGGAGGGCGATCATGCCGACACCCCCACGGTGAGCAGCGGCTCGTCGCCGGTGGCATCCAGCACTCCGTCGACGCCGAGCGGGATGCTGAGTGCGTTCGGGTCGTGGCCGAATCCCTGCTCCCACAGCACCGGCACCGTAGCGTCACCGAACTCGTCACGCATGAGCGCCTTCACCAGGTCGATGTCGCCGCACTCGTGCCAGGAACCGAGCACGATGCCGGTCGACTGTGCCAGCCGTCCGCTCCGGCGCAGTTGGGTGAGGTACCCGTCGAGACGGTACGGCTCTTCGGTGATGTCCTCCAGGAAGAGGATGCCGGGTGCAGGCACTGCGGCTTCCGGCGCGCCCATGGCCGCAGCGAGGAGACTCAGGTTGCCCCCGACGAAGCGTCCGGAGGCGCGGCCCGGCACCATGATCTCGGTCTTCGGGCCGATGAGCTCGCGTCCCGCCCAGGGTTCGAACAGCCACCGTCGTACGTCGTCGCGGATCGGTTCGGAGTCCCGGAAGACGTTGTTGCCCGCCATCGGACAGAAGAGCGTCGGCAGATCGAGGTGCGCGCGGAAGGCCTCGTGCAGCGCCGTGATGTCCGACGATCCCGTGAGCAGCTTCGGACGACCGTCTCGTCGGGCGGCGGCGCCCCGCATGTGATCCCAGTCGATGCCGTCGAGCAGGCGCAGAGCACCGTAGCCGCCGCGAACGGCCACGACGGCGTCGACCTCGGGGTCGAGCCAGGCGTCGACGAGATCCCGCCGACGTGCGTCGTCGGGTCCGGCCAGATACTTCGCCCGCGGGTGCGGGGTGAGGACGGAGGCGCCGACCTTCACCGTGAGCCCCCACGACTCGTAGTATCCGACGGCTCGCTGGAGGCTCTCCTCGTTGCCCGGCCCGGCGGGGGAGACGAGGGCGACCGTGTCTCCTTCGCGCAGGGGGGCTGTGTCGAGGTACGCGGTGCGCGCAGTGCCGGTCATGCCGTCTTCTCCTCGATGCGCGGGGCCGCAGCCAACAGGTGCCGGGTGTACTCGTGCTGCGGGTCGAGCAGCACCTGCTCGGTCGGCCCGTGCTCGACGATCTCGCCGTGGTACATCACGGCGACGCTGTCGGCGATGTTCCACGCGAGACCGAGGTCGTGCGTGATCACCAGGGCCGACAGTCCGAGCCGACGTCGCAGCGACAGGAGCAGGCCCAGGATCTCGCCGCGCACCGAAGCGTCCAGCGATGCCACCGGCTCGTCGGCGATGATCATCTGCGGCTGCACCGCCAGTGCCCCGGCGATCACCACGCGCTGCCGCTGCCCGCCGCTGAGTTCCTGGGGGATCGCGCCGAAGTAGCGCTCCGGAGGCGTGAGCTCCGCCTCCGCGAGGCTCTGTGCCACCCGGTCACGCTCGTCGCCGGTGTAGTGCTGCACGCGCAGCCCCTCGGCGACCGACTCGTACACGCTGTGCTTGGGGTTCAGCGCCGCCCAGGGATCCTGCAGCACGAGCTGCACCTGGGAGCGGAACCGTCCGAGCGCTCGACCGCGGGAGGGCACCGGAGCGCCTCCGAAGAGGATCTCGGAACCGGGATCCGCGGGTTGCAGCCCCATCAGAGCCCGGGCGAGCGTCGATTTGCCGGACCCGGACTGGCCGACCAGTGCGACGATCTCACCGCGTCGCACCGCGAGATCGACGTTTCGCACGGCGTGCACCGGACGTCCGCCGGAGCGATAGGTGACGTTGAGGCCGCGCGCTTCGAGGAGGACCTCGTCGCTGTGGGGAGTCTCGGGGACTTCGTCCGCGTTGCGGCCGTGCCGCGTGACCGGGGCCAGGCGTGAGGCGGGGTCGCCGATCGTGGGGAACGCATCCGCCAGCTGCCGGGTGTAGGCCTGCGTCGGGTTCGTGCAGACGGTGTAGGCGTCGCCGACCTCCACGAGCTCGCCGTCGCGCATGATGGCGATGCGGCTGCACGCGGTGGCGAGGACCGACAAGTCGTGACTGATCATGAGCATCGAGATACCGCGCTCGGCGACCAGTCGCGAGATCATGTCGAGGATCTGCTTCTGCACGATCACGTCGAGTGCGGTGGTCGGCTCGTCGGCGATGATGACCTCGGGGTCGCAGGCGAGGGCCATCGCGATCATCACGCGCTGCTTCTGTCCACCCGAAAGTTCGTGCGGGTAGGCGTCGAGTTTCTGGGGGGCGAGATCGACGACCTCGAGGAGTTCGAGGGCACGAGCCTTCCGGGCCTTCTCCGTGGCCCACCGCTCCGCCGCGTGCAGTTCGAGTGCCTCGAGGATCTGCCAGCCGACCGTGCGCACGGGGTTGAGCGAGTGCATCGCCCCCTGGAACACGATCGACGTCTGCGCCCAGCGGACGGCGCGCAACTGCCCGAAGGAGAGCTCTGCCACGTCGGCGTCGCCCAGCAGTACGCGGCCGCTGAGGGTGGCGTTGCGGGGGAGCAGGCGCAGCACGCTCATGGCGAGTGTCGACTTGCCCGATCCTGATTCGCCGGCGATGCCGAGCGTCTCGCCCGCCGGGAGGGTCAGCGACACGCCGCGTACGGCGGTGATCAGGTCTCGTCCGGAGCGCCCGGAGGTCTGGTAGGTGATCGAGACGTCCTCGAAGATGAGATCGGGCATGTCACCGGGTCCTTAGCGTCGGGTTGGTGATGTTCTCGACGGCGCGGCCCATCACGGTGAATGCGAGCACGACGAGGACGATGGCCACGCCGGGGACGAGCACGTACCACCAGTACCCGCTCGTCGCCGCGGACACGTCCATGGCGTTCTTGAGGATCGATCCCCAGGACTGCAGCGTGGTGTCGCCGAGGCCGAGGAACGCCAGCGTCGACTCCGAGATGATCGCGGAGCCGACCGTGAGCGTGGTGTTGGCGAGCACCAGCGGGAGCACACCGGGCAGCAGGTGCTTGATGATGATGTGCCAGTGGCCGGCGCCCAGGGCGCGCGAGCGCTCGATGTAGTCGCGGGATTCGACGGACAGGGTCTGTGCGCGCACGACCCTCGCCGTGCCGGCCCAGGAGGTGAGACCGATCGCGATGATGATGGTCCACACCCCGCGGCTCAGGACCGAGGAGAGCACGATCGCGAGGATCAGCGACGGCAGCACCAGGAAGAAGTCGATGATGCGCATCATGAGCGAGCCGAAGAAGCCGGTGAAGTGACCGGCGGAGAGCCCGATGAGGGTGCCCAGGATCATCGACATCGCCGTGGCCGCGAGGCCGACGAGCAGCGAGACCCGCGCACCCCACACCATGCGCACCCAGATCTCCCGACCCTGATGATCGGTTCCGAGGGGATGTTCCCAGGACGGGGGAGCGAAGCGCTGCACATCGACCAGCTTCGTGACGTCGAGCATGCCGGCCGGTGCGATGACGGGCGCGAGGATCGCGACGGCGGCCACGAGCACGAGGAAGATGAGCCCGACCATTCCGGCTCGGTGATGCGAGAACTCCTTGCAGAAGTTCGCGAACGCCACGCCGCGGCGGTGCCAGGCGAGCGCACGCGGCGAACGGACGGACGGAGTCGTGGTCATGGTGCTCATGCGCGCCTCACCCTCGGGTCGAGCTGACGGTAGATGAGGTCGGCGACGAGGTTCATCAGGATGATGATCGCCGAGAAGACCACGAAGGTGCCCTGCAGCAGGGGCAGGTCGGGTCCGGAGATCGCCTCGAAGGTGAGCTTGCCCAGCCCCGGCCAGGAGAAGACGGTCTCGACGGTCACCGCCCCGGCGATGAGGCCACCGATGTGCATGAACACGAGGGTGACGGTGGGGAGCATCGCGTTCGGCACGGCGTGACGGCGACGGACGAGGTCTTCGCGGAGGCCTTTCGCGCGGGCCGTGGTGAGGTAGTCGGCGCCCATCTCCTCGAGCAGCGAGCTGCGCATGACCATGAGGTACTGCGCGTAGACGACGGCGACCATCGTGATCACGGGAAGCACCATGTGCGAGATGACGTCGAGCACGATGCCGACCGGGTCGGTGGGCGGATTGGGGGACACCATGCCGCCGGTGGGGAACCAGTGGAGGGTACCGCCGAAGATCATCAGCAGGAGCAGGGCCAGCCAGAAGGTCGGGACGGACCAGAAGACCAGCGAGGTGCCCGAGGCGACCTTGTCGAACAGGGATCCGTGCTTCCAGGCCGCCTTCTGGCCGAGCCACAGGCCGAGAGCGATCGCGATGATCGCCGCGGTGCCGGTGAGCAGGATCGTGTTCCAGAAGTAGTCGCCGATCAGTTCGGAGACCGAGGCGCGGTAGACGTAGCTCGTGCCGAAGTTGCCGGTGAAGACGTTGCCGAGGTAGTCGAAGAACTGCTGCCACAGGGGCTTGTTGAGGCCGAGCTGCTCGCGGAGCTGGTCGGCCTGCTCCGCGCTCATGCCTCGTTCTCGGGCGATCGAGGCCACGGGATCGCCCGGCAGGATCTTGAAGGCGAAGAAACCGAGCAGGATCACCATCGCCATGCTGATGGCGGCGCCGCCCAGCTTGACGAGGAAGTAGCGCAGGGCTCCGACGCCCTTGGGCTCCTCCTCGGCGGCGGCACTGGTGGCGATGGCGGAAGTGGACGGGGGTACCGCGTTCGTCATGGGGTCTCCTTCACAGCGGACGGAGACGCCGCGGGGGCGGAAGCTCCGCCCCCGCGGCGTCTCGCGGGTCTCATTCGACGTCGGCGATGTTGCGACGTCGGATCAAGAAGAAGACCAGTCCTCCGATGAGGACAACTCCGACCACGATGCCTCCGATGATGAGGCCGGTGTTCGTGCCGGTGCCGCCGGCGGTGGCACCCTCGACCGGCTCGACGGTCATGTAGCCCCAGTAGCCGGCCTGGTTGGCGATGATGCCGGTGTCCTTCGGCTGCAGGGTGAACCCGGTGAACCGGTCGGAGCGGTAGGCCTCGAGCGAGTTCGCGTACCAGGTGGCGACCTGTGCCGTGTCCGTGTAGTTCAGCGCGAGCATGTCGTGCACGATCTCCTGGCGCTTCTCCTCGTCGAGCTCCGAGCGCTGTTCGGCGTACATCTCGTCGAACTCGGGGTTGCAGTAGCCGTCCTGTGTGGTCCCGCCGGCGCCATCCGTGGAGGTGGGCAGGTTCATGCAGGTGTTGATACCCAGCTGATAGTCGGGGTCGGGGTTGACCGACCATCCGCTGAAGTACAGGTCGTAGTCGCCGCTGACGGCCTTGGCGCTGATCGTGTCCGAGTCGGTGGACTCGACGGAGATCTCGATGCCGATGTCCTTCATCCACGGGACGAAGAAGTCGGCGATCGACTGCTCGTTCGAGTCCTCGGCGTCGGTCAGCAGCCGCAGCGTGAGCTTGGCACCGTCTTTCTCGCGGATGCCGTCGGCCCCGGGGACCCAGCCGGCGTCGTCGAGCTTGGCCTTCGCGGCGTCGGGGTCGAACCCGACGATCACGTCATCGTCGTCGGAGAGATGCCATTTGGGGAAGGACGCGGGGATGAAACTGGTGGCCTGCACGCCCTCGCCGGCGAGCACCTTGTCGAGAAGGGTCTTCGTGTCGGTGCCGAGCCGGATCGCCTGGCGCACCTCGATGTCCTTCAGCGCTTCGCTGCCCGTGCCGTAGGCCACGCCCTCGCGGGTCTGCTGGCCGAGGTTGATGCTGATCGAGTGATAGCGGCGACCTTCACCGGAGTGCGTGGTGACGCCTTCGACGCCTTCCAGCGCCTCGAACTGCGTGGGCGTCAGCCCGGAGACCAGGTCGACGTCGCCCGCCTTCAGCGCCTGCACCTGGGCGTCGGAGTTCGTGTAGTAGATGTACTGGATCGCGTCGATCTTGGGCGCACCGCGCCAGAAGCTCTCGTTCGCCTTGAGGACGATCGACTGGTTCGCAGCGTAGCTCTCGAGCAGGAACGGCCCGGAGCCCACGACATCCTTGTCGTTCGCGAAGGTCGTCGGGTCGTCGACGTTCTCCCAGATGTGCTTCGGGACGACCGGGATCTCCGAGCCGGGGTTCGGCGCCTGGGGCGTGTTGAGGCTGATGACCACCGTCTTGTCGTCGGGAGCCTCGACCGTGTCGAAGTTCGACACCAGGTTCCCGTTCGCCGTGCCGAGCGCGGGGACGGTCATCATCTGCTCGTACGTGTACTTCACGTCTGCCGAGGTGATGGGTTCGCCGTCGGACCATTCGAGCCCGTCCTGCAGGGTGAACGTCCACGTGCGGCCGCCGTCGGTCACGTCCCAGGAGTCGGCGAGGCCCTTGGTGGGGGAGCCGTCCTCCGCGTCATTCTGGACGAGGGACTCGTAGACGTAACGGATGATGTTGGTCGGCGTGAGGTAGATCGAGATGAACGGGTTGAACGTGTCGACGAAGCCGGACGTCGCGATGCGCAACGTGGTCTCGGCGGCGGGGGATTCGGTCGCGGCGCTCACGGACTGCGCCTGAGCGGCACCGGCGGGAGCGGCGATGAGGAGCGCGGAGGCGATCGCAGCGGCGGTCAGACTTCGCACTGTTCGGGAGCGGGGAGCAAGACGCATGGATGGAGTCCCTTCGGGCACCGCCCGGATTCACGATGAAGGCGGGTCGGTGGAGACCATGCAAGCGGAAGACGGCCTCGGGGTCAATAGATCGGATGCGTATCGCCCAAGAAAGTTCCGAACCGATACGTGCGTCACGCGTCCCCTGATGCCGCAGAAGCCCCGGAATTACGGGGCTACGAGGGGTTTTCTGAGAGGGAACACCGGAGAATTCTCACGGCCGATCCGGCGGGGATCCGGATCGTATCCACCGCGAGGGCACGCGAAACGCGGTCTTCGAACCGTATCGTCACTCCGGTGAGATCCTGAGCACGGCGCACAGGAGATCGATACGT
This sequence comes from Microbacterium sp., assembly GCA_029239165.1. Lineage (GTDB taxonomy): Bacteria > Actinomycetota > Actinomycetes > Actinomycetales > Microbacteriaceae > Microbacterium. Next base: position 10,166 of record JAQZBG010000006.1, read on the forward strand.
TCGCGCACTGACGAGAGCAGGAAATGCTCCTCCCGTGCATGCGCACCGCCGCCCCGCGGACCGAAACCGTCGACCGTCGGTATGCCGAGACTGCCGAGCAGATTCGTGTCGCCGGCGCCACTCGCCGGGCGCCCGGTGACGAGCTGGCCGATGCGCCGGGCGGCACCGGACACCTCCGTGAGGAGTGTCGCATCCGCGTCGGAGGGTGCCCACGCGGGGCGGGAGCTGAGCACCTCGACAGAGATCTGCGCACCTGCGCGCACCGCCCGCAGATCGGTGAGTGCGGAGAGCACCGTTCGCTCGGTGGTCGGGTCGATGAAGCGCAGGCCGATCTCGGCGCTGGCGTCTGCGGGGACGACGTTGGTGCGCGTGCCGCCCGAGATCGTCCCGACGTTGCAGAGGACGGGGCCGGACAGCGCCGGGTCGGACACGATCTCCCGCACGCGCAGCAACTGGTCGACGAGCTCGTCCACCGCCGAGATGCCGTTCTCCGGATCGAGTGCGGCGTGGGCGGCCTTGCCCGTCACCGCGATCCGCACGCGACTGCTTCCGCGACGACCCACCTTGAGAGCGCCATCGGGGTGGGGTGACTCGAATCCGATCGCGCCGGAGATTCCGCGCGACCACTCCCTCAGGAGGGGTGTCGATTCCGGGGACCCGATCTCCTCGTCGCAGACCAGCGCGATGCGGACGGCGCGTCGCTGTGATGCGGGGACATCCCGGAGACGCGCGAGCGCGCACAGCATCACGACGATGCCGGCCTTCATGTCGTACGCGCCGGGACCTCGAACGACATCACCGTCGACAGACCAGGGCACCTCGTGGGCGAGGGTTCCCACCGGCCAGACCGTGTCGGTGTGCCCGATCAGCAGCAGGGGATCGCCGCTGCCGGCGACGTGCATGAGGAGATGGTCGCCGGATGCGGTGCGCACGTGCTCCACGTCGGCGCCGAGTGCTGCGAAGCGCGGGGCGATGTCTGCGGTGAGTGCCGCGCTCGCCTCGGCGTCGCGACTGGGCGACTCGTGGCGCACGAGCGCGTGAACGAGTGCGAGGATGTCCTCAGAACGAAGGTCTGCGCCGGGCGTTGTCGCGGGAGTCGTCACATTTACGAACCGTATCTGCCTCTTGATCGGCACGCAACCCGCCGATAACATCGCTCCCAGCAGGAAGATTCTTCGAACTTAGGAAACGTATCGTGCCTCACACTTCGGTGGCGACCGACGCCGGCGTCGGCTACAGCTGCCGTGAACTCACCGTTTATCCCGAGTTCCGCGAGGCCGCAGCATTGTACGCCCGCGTGTTCGACTACTCCGGGGACGAGTACGCCCTCAACTCGAACCTGCTCAGTGCACTCACCCGCAACGGCGGGTCGGCTGTCGGCGCGTTCACGCCGGACGAGCGGCTCGTCGGCTTCGCCTACGGTTTCGCGGGCTGTGACGGGAACGAGGTGAACTACCACTACTCGCAGGCCGCCGCGGTCGACTCCGCGCACCAGGGCAAGGGCGTGGGACAGGCGCTCAAGCTCGCGCAGCGAGAGGTGGCGCTGCGGTGCGGACAGCGGACGATGCGGTGGACGTTCGACCCGCTTCTCGCGCGCAACGCGCACTTCAATCTCAGCTCGCTCGGTGCGGTGGGCATCGCGTTCGAGCGCGACTACTACGCGCGCCCCGACACCGACCGTCTCGTCGTGTCCTGGGACCTGGTCGCGCCCGGCGGACACCGGAGCGATCCGGTGAGCGCGCCGACCGTGGGCCGGGCGGACTGGGGACGCGAAGTCCGTGACGACGTCGGCGGCTGGATCGTGATCCCGGCCCAGTCCGGCGCGCTCACCCCCGCCGAGCGCGTGGACGTCCGCTCGAGGCTCGCGCAGACACTGACCGTGGCATTCACGCGGGGCGACATCCTCGTCGCGTCGTCACGCATCGACGCGGACACCGCGGTGTACCGCGCCATCCCCGGGGAGGACACGCCATGACCGATGAAGACCACGAGGATCGCGACCTCTTCTCGCCACGCGACCGCTTCGGCGAGCGCATCCGCACGAACCTGTCGGCGGAGAGCATCCAGGCCCGCATCATCGAGGCCGAGCAGCGCTCGCTCATGCAGACGTTCCAGGAGCTGAGCACCTCGGCGCAGGTGCCTCAGGCGGCGGCGCTGCTGTTGGGTGCCCGGCGTCGTTACATCGCGGGAGAGGGCAAGGCGGCGGCTTACGCGCAGCTGCTGAACGCCGATCTCTCGGCCACGCTGTCGAACGTCTTCCTGGTGGACGGTCACGCGCTGCAGCCGCTGACGGTGCTCACGGACGTGCGCGCATCGGACGTGCTCATCGCGTTCTCTCTGCGTCGCTACCGGGAGGAGACCGTCCGGCTGGGGCGTCTGTTCCATGAGGCGGGAGGTCAGCTGGTCGTCATCACCGACAGTGAGGACGCTCCGCTCGCGCCCATAGCGACATCCCTGATCAGGGTGCGCACGGGCTCCGCGTCGTATGCCGACTCGCCGACCCCGGTCGCCGCCGTCTGCCACTTGCTGAGCGCCCTGACGACGGCGAGCGCGAAGGGTGCCCGCCGCCGGCTCGCCGAGCGGGACCGGCTGGTGGCGCGACTGGGCCTGTACATCCCCGAGCGGGGCAGGCAGCGTACGGCGTCGGAGGACGAGGAGTGAGGATCGCCCGCGTCCGGCTGTTCCGCCTGCGGCAGGAGCTGCTGCACAGCTTCGAGACGAGTTCGCATCGCAAGTCCGGGATCGAGCATGTCCTCGTCGAGCTGACGGACGAGGACGGACGCACGGGCTGGGGCGAGATCGCTTCGCCGAGCGACCCGTATTTCGGTGCGGAGACGACGGCGACGGCCTGGGAGATCGCGACCCGCTACCTCGTGCCTGCGCTGCAGGGCCGCGAAGGGGATACGCCCACCGAGCTGGAGTCGGCATGGTCGAGGATTCGCGGCAACGAGTTCGCCAAGGCGGGGTTCTCCGGTGCCGTGTGGGACCTCTTCGCCCGATCGCGGGAGATCGCGCTGTCGGAAGCGCTCGGGGGGACTCGGGCCGAGGTGGTCGCCGGCGTCTCGCTCGGGATCGAACCGTCGATCGACGATCTCCTCACTCAGGTCGCCCTGCACCGCGATGCAGGCTACGGCAGGGTCAAGTTGAAGATCGCGCCCGGGTGGGACGTCGAGGCGGTACGCGCCGTGCGCGCCGCACACCCCGACCTGGATCTGCACGTCGACGCGAACGGCGCCTACCCCGACGATGCCGAATCGACGCAGGTGTTCGAGATGCTCGACGGGGAGGGCCTCACGATGATCGAGCAGCCGTTCGAGCCGCGCGATCTCGTGGCGCACTCCCGGCTCCAGGCGCGCCTCGCCACCGATGTGTGCCTCGACGAATCGGTCGTGGCGCTCGGCGACCTGCACACCATGCTGAGGCTCCGGGCCGGACGCGTGCTCAACATCAAGGTGTCGCGCATGGGCGGTCTGAGCATCGCGCGCACCGCCCACGACATCGCCGTCGACGCCGGGATCCCCGTGTGGTGCGGCGGCATGCACGAATTCGGCATCGGCCGTGCGGCGAACGTCGCCATCTCGTCGTTGCCGGGCTTCACGCTGCCATCCGACGTCTCCGGATCCGACAAGTACTACGCCGCCGACATCGTCGACCCTCCGATCATCGCCGTCGACGGGAGGGTGCGGGTACCTCGGGGCCCCGGGATCGGCCACGAGGTGCTGGTCGAGCGCATCGAGCGCGCGGCGACGCGGAGGTTCGACTCGGCGGCCGCCGACGCCGTCCACGCCGACGTCGCGAGTGGCTGACACACACGACACCGGACCGACCGAACCTCGAAAGATGGGACGCGATGCGTGCACTTCTGCTCTACCGGCTCGACCTCGCCGACGACGTGCCCGTCGATGACGCCGTCCACGTCGTGGACGCGACCGCACCGCTCATCCGGGCGACGGATCTCGGGGTGAACCGCGGCGACGGCGTGTTCGAGACGGCCGTGGTCCGCCACGGCGCAGCGCAGTCGCTGGAGGCGCATCTGGAGAGGCTCGGGCGGTCGGCGCGGCTGATGGAGCTGCCGCCTCCACGCCTCGAACTGTGGCGGGCGGCGGTGCTCAGGGCAGCGGCGGCGGTATCCGCCCCCGGCGTGCTGCACGACGGAGAGCTCGCATCGATCAAGTTCGTGATGACTCGCGGCGACGAGTTCGACGGAGGAGAGCCGACGGGGTGGGTGCTCGGTTTCGCCGGCGGTGATCCGCGTGCGCTGCGGCGCGCAGGTATCCGCGTCGTCGTTCTCGATCGCGGCTACCGGCACGATGTCATGCGCACCGCGCCGTGGCTGCTCCAGGGGGCGAAGTCGCTCGCGTACGCAGTGAATCAGGCGGCGCTGCGGGAGGCGGTGCGGCGCGCAGCCGACGACGTGATCTTCGTCAGCAGTGACGGGCTGGTGCTCGAGGGGCCGCGTTCGACACTGATCGCGCGGCTGGGCGGAAAGCTCATCACCCCTCCGGCCGAACTCGGTGTGCTGCCGGGCACGACCCAGGCCGACATCTTCGCGGGGCTGAGCGACGTGCCGTCGGAGACACGAGCGATCACACTGCGGGAGCTCGCCGACGCCGACGCACTCTGGCTGTGTTCCAGCACGCGGGGCGCCGTGCCGGTGCGGGAGGTCGACGGACTCGGGCGACCGATGGATCACACGCTCACCGAACGGATGAATGCAGTGCTGGATGCACGGAGAGGCTGACATGAGCGGACTGTCACACGATGCCGTCGACCGCGTCATCGACGGGCACAACGATCTGGCGTGGGGGAGTCGTCTCGAACTCGGCTACGGAGTCGACGAGCTGCGCGGCGACGTTCCCGCTCTGCAGACCGACATCCCGCGGCTCGTCGCCGGCGGGGTGGCCGGGCAGTTCTGGTCGGTCTGGGTGGACCCCGTGCTCGAGGGCGCGGAGCAGGTCGTGGCGACCCTGGAGCAGATCGACTTCGTGCACCGACTGGTCGACGCGCACCCGGATCGGCTGAGGTTCGCTCGCACCGCTGAGGATGCCCGGGTGGCGATGGTCGAGGGGCGGACGGCCTCGTTCATCGGGATCGAGGGTGGCGAGCAGATCGGCGGATCGCTCGCGGTGCTGCGTCAGTTCGCACGTCTGGGGGCGCGCTACATGACCCTCACGTGGTCGCGTACCGGCGCGTGGGCGGACTCCGCCACAGACGATCCCCGCCACGGAGGCCTCAGTGATTTCGGACGTGAAGTCGTCAGGGAGATGAACCGCATCGGCGTGCTGGTCGACCTCTCGCACGTCGCTCCGAGCACCATGCGCCATGCGCTCGAGGAGTCGTCGCGGCCGGTCATGGTCAGCCACTCCGGAGCCCAGGCCCTGTGTGACCACCCGCGCAACGTGCCCGACGACGTGCTGGCGGCGATCGGCGCGAACGACGGCGTGATCATGGTCGCCTTCGTGCCCACCTTCCTCTCCCAGGAACGCCGCGACTGGTGGACCGCTGGCGCGCAGGGAGAACCGCCGCTCGTCGGGGTGCGGCACGTCGCCGACCACCTCGACCATGTGCGCCGGATCGCCGGCCCGCATGCGGTGGGGATCGGTGCCGACTTCGACGGCACGGATGCGATGCCGGATGGTCTGGCCGACGTGTCCTGCTATCCCGCCCTGTTCTCGGAGCTCCGGGCCCGGGGGTGGTCCGAGGATGACCTGGCAGCGGCCGCGCACGGCAACGTCCTCCGGGTGCTGGAGGCCTCGGACGCCGATCATGTCGCCTTCCTCGGCGGCCAGGCGGGAGCCCCGACCGCTGCGGCCAGGGTGCCCGCGGTGGACACGACGACACGGAAGGGCACCCAGTGAACGCTCGAGTGCTCGTCGTCGTGAACTCTCCGAGCTCGGGACCGCGTCGGCTGTCCACCTGGCTGACGGCCCGCGACATCGAGATCGTCCCGGTCGTCGGCGCCACCGAACCGCTGCCGGCGACGCTCGACGGCTTCGACGGCCTCGTGCTCCTGGGTGGCGGGCTGATGCCCGATGACGACGGAAAAGCTCCCTGGCTTCCGGCGGAGCGCGCGCTCGCCGCCGAGGCCATCGCCGCGGACCTGCCGACGCTCGGAATCTGCCTCGGCGGACAGCTGCTCGCGCACGTCGCCGGTGGTGAGGTGCGGGCGAACACCGGACCGATCGAACGCGGGGCGACACTGATCCTGCCGACCCCGGAAGGACGGGAGGACGCGGTGCTGACGGCGCTCGGAGACGGCGCGCCCATGATCGAGAATCACCGCGACATGATCACCCGACTCCCCACGGATGCGGTTCTCCTCGCCTCCAGCACGGAGGTCGAGAATCAGGCCTTCCGACTGGGTGCCCACGTTCGGGGCGTGCAGTTCCATCCCGAGGCCTCGGCGGCCGACCTGGCGCGCTGGGATGACGCCGCCCTGCGAGACGAAGGGCGCGCGCTTCCCGAACTGATCGCCGCCGCCGAGCGAGCGGATCCGCACAACACGGCTGCCAGCAGGGCGCTGGTGGACGGCTTCGCCGCCGACCTGGAGCAGGTACGACACTCATGAGTGCGGATCGCCACGACGCTGTCGACCGCTCCGCCGAGGAGGCGCTGCGCCGCGGGCTCGACGAGCAGGCCCGACGCCTCGCGCCGGCATCCATCGCCGCCGTCTGCGCGGGCGGTCGCGTGCGGGCCGTCCTCGCGCACGGCAGCCCGCGGGGGAAGGGCGACCCGACGACACAGGACACCGTCTTCCGGATCGCGTCGATGTCGAAGAGCTTCCTCAGCGCGGCGGTACTGGTGCTGCGGGACCGAGGGCTGATCGATCTGCACGCACCGATCACGCGCTACGTCCCCTATGCGCGGGCGAGGTACCGCGATGAGGACGTGGAGATGACGGGCGAGATGCTCCTCTCCAATCGTGCGGGCCTCGGTGAGGACAACGCCTGGGGCGATCGCCACCTGGGGGACTCGCGGTCTGAGATCGCCGCACTCTTCGACGGCGGGGTGCTCCTCACGACGCGCCCCGGCACGAGCTACCAGTACTCGAATCTCGGCCAGGCGCTGCTCGGCCGTGCCGTGGAGAGTGTGACCGGTGGCACGGTGGAGGACGCGGTCCGCGAGCTCCTCCTCGAACCGCTCGCGCTGACGCGAACGGCCTACGTCGCCGACGGCTACGCAGCGGACGAGCTGGCGGGCGGCTACCGCACCTTCGACGAGGGGGCGACGTTCGCACCGGAACCGCTGGTGGGATCGGGTGCGCTTGCCTGCATCGGAAGCATGTTCAGCACGGTCGGCGACATGGCCGTGTGGATGGACTTCCTCGGGTCGGCGTTCGGCGCGCACCCGGTTCGACCCGACGTGCTCGCGCCGGGCTCGCGCCGGGAGATGCAGCAGTCGCATACGCCCATCCCGCTGCAGGTCGGAGCCGACGGGGCGCAGCCCCTGAGCGGCGCCGGGTACGGCTACGGCCTCGGGGTGGAGGACGATCGCCGCTTCGGGCGGATCGTCCAGCACTCCGGGGGCCTTCCCGGCTTCTCGTCGCACATGCGTTGGCATGCCGCGACGGGGACGGGCGTCGTCGCGTTCGGCAACTCCGACGAGTTCGGCGCCCGACGGGTCGCGACCACTGCGCTGGCGGCCGTGCTGGACGCCATCGAGGCCCCTGCCGCCCTCGTGCATCCCTGGCGGGCGACGGTCGACGCGGCTCGGGCGATCGACGTCGCACTCGTGGCCGGTCGCAGCGCCGCGGACTTCCCGTGTCTCGCCGACAACGTGCTGCGAGACGTTCCGGCCGAGGTCCGCGACTCCCGCGTGGCCGAATGCCGTGCCCGGATCGGAGGAGTGCGCGCCCACCAGGAGCCCTTCGAGTCCCGGGTCATCACGGCAGCGACCGAAGCCGCACTCCGCTGGCGGATCGGGGGAGAGGACGCAGACCTCCTCGTCGAGCTGCGGATGATCGGCCTGCCGGAACCCCGGGTGCAGAGCCTGACGGTGGCCGCCGTCGCGCAGGGCGCTCGCGTGCCGGAGGGCCAAGCCGACAGTGCAGAGGGGTATCACCGGGTCGAGCTGACTTGAGCACCGCTGGCCGGGGGCTCTGTCGCAGATCGACCGAGTCCAACAATCCGCCGTAGGATGGATGCATCCCGCCCCGTTCGTTCTGAGGATCGTCATGCCCGCAAACCCCGTGCGTCGTCTCCTGCCCTTCGCCGCGCTCGCCGCCGCCACCGCACTGGTGCTGAGCGCGTGCGCGGCCCCCGCATCCGAGGACGAATCCGACGGAGAGCTCGTCTGGTCCATCGAGGGAGCCAACCTCTCGGCCGGGCACATGGACCCGCAGATCAGCCAGCTCGACGTCTCCGGAATGGTGCAGCGGGCGGTTCTCGACTCGCTCGTCTTCCAGGAGACGGACGGCACGTTCACTCCCTGGCTCGCGACCGAGTGGGAGGTCTCGCCCGACAGCACCGAGTACACCTTCACCCTCCGCGACGACGTCACCTTCACGGACGGCGAGCCGTTCGACGCGGCGGCGGTCAAGGCCAACTTCGACCGCATCGTCGACCCGGCCACCGCCTCGGCGCAGGCGGCGAGCATGCTGGGCGCGGCGTTCTACGAGGGCACCGAGGTCATCGACGACCACACGGTCAAGGTCTCCTTCACCCAGCCCTACGCCCCCTTCCTGCAGGCGGCCAGCACGCCGCAGCTCGGGTTCTACTCGCCCGCCGTGCTCGAGGAGTCGGCGGACAAGCTCAAGGCGGGCGGCCCCGGCATCACGGTCGGCACCGGCCCGTTCGAGTTGGCCGAGTACACGCCCGACCAGGAGCTGGTGTACACCCGCAACGACGACTACGCCTGGGGCCCGCACGACACGAAGGCGCCGAAGTTCGAGACGCTGCGTGTCGAGATCCAGCCCGAGGCCTCCGTGCGCACGGGCGTGGTGACCAGCGGCGAGGCCGATCTCGCCAGCAACATCCCGCCGAACCTCGCGAAGGACCTCGGCGACGGCGTCACGGTCGAGTCGGTCGAGTACCCCGGACTGCCGTACTCGCTGTACCTGAACGAGAAGTACGGCGTCTTCGCCGACGAGAAGGTGCGCCAGGCGTTCGCGCGCGGCATCGACATCGACGCGGCGGTCGAGGAGATCTACTTCGGACAGTTCCCGCGCGCGTGGAGCGTGCTGGGCTCGACCACTCCGGGATACGACGCCTCGATCGAGGGCACCTGGCCGTTCGACCAGGATGCGGCGAACACCCTGCTCGATGAGGCCGGGTGGACGGAGCGCGACACCGACGGCATCCGGATGAAGGACGGCGAGCGTCTCTCGGTGCGGTGGATCGCGTGGACGCCGGTTCCCGACGACCGTGCGGCCCTTGCCAACGCGATCCAGTCCGACCTCAAGGGAATCGGCTTCGAGGTGAAGCGCGAGGTACTCGAGCCGGGTGCCTACAACGAACAGTACGAGCCGAAGACGTTCGACGTGACCGACTGGGGCTTCTCCGGCGTCGACGCCGACTACCTGCGCAACCACCTGCATACGGAGGGCTTCCAGAACGCCTCGCAGGTGAGCGACCCGGAGGTCGATGCCCTCCTGGAGCGAGCGGTCAGCAGCAGCGACCCCGCCGAGCGCACGGAGCTGTACACGCAGCTGCAGCAGTGGAACGCCGAGTACACCGCCATCGTGCCGCTGTACAGCCCGTCGGCGATCACCGCGGTCGGCGAGCACATCGAGGGGCTGCAGTACGACCTGTACGGTCGGCCGCTGTTCTACGATGTGACCGTCGGCTGAACCGCCGGCTGAGCGGAGGGCACGAGTGGTGAAGGCTGCTCTCGTCCGTGTCGCCGGCCTCGTCGCCTCCGTCGTCATCGTGCTCTGGGGAGCGGCGACCGTCGCGTTCCTCGCGTTCCGCGTGATCCCGGGTGATCCCGTGTCGGTGATGCTCGGGCCCCAGGCGCAGGTCAGCGAAGCGGTCAAAGACGGGATCCGCGCCGACCTCGGGCTGGATCGGCCGCCGTTCGAGCAGTACCTCGGCTTTATCGGCCAGCTGGCCAGGGGCGACCTGGGCGAGTCCTACCAGCTGCGCATGCCGGTGTCCGAAGTGATCGGCCGACAGCTCGGCGCGACGCTGCAGCTGTCGGTCCTCGCGCTGCTCATCGCCATGGTGCTGGCGCTCGCCGTGGCGGTGCTCGTGCGCGGTCAGGTGGCACGCGCCGTCGCCGCGGGTATCGAGCTCATCGTGCTGTCCTCGCCCGTGTTCTGGATCGGGCTCATCCTGCTCAGCGTCTTCGCCTTCGGGCTCGGCTGGTTCCCGGTCTCGGGGGCACGGAACCCGGCCACGCTCGTCCTGCCCGCCGTCACGCTCGCACTTCCGGTCGCGGCGTTGCTGAGTCAGCTGCTTCGGGACGGCCTCCTGCAGGCGGAGCGGATGCCCTTCGCGGAGACCGTGCGTGCTCGCGGTGCCAGCCCATCGTGGTTCACGGTGCGGCACGGGCTGCGCCACGGTGCGGCCTCCGCCATCACGCTCGCGGCGTACCTCACGGGCTCCGTGCTGGGTGGGGCCGTGCTGGTGGAGACCGTGTTCGCCCGGCCGGGGCTCGGTCGCGTCACACTCGCCGCGATCAGCGACCGCGACCTCCCGGTCATCACCGGCATCATCCTCCTGAGCGCCCTGGTGTTCGTCGTGGTGAACCTCGTGGTCGAGCTCGTGCATCCGCTGATCGATCCGCGCGTGAGAGCGGCCCGAGCAGGAGGCGTCCGATGAAGCGCGCGCAGCGCGTGCTGCTGTGGGCGGCCGCGGGCGTCCTGGCCGTGATCGTCTTCGCCGCACTCTTCCCCGGCGTCCTCGCGACCCACGATCCGCTGCAGACAGAGGTCCGCTCCGCGTTGCTCCCGCCGAGCAGCGAGCACCTGTTCGGTACCGACCAGAGCGGGCGCGATGTGTACTCGAGGGTGGTCTACGCGGCGGGACGCTCCCTGGGCATCGGGCTGCTCGCCACCGGGATCGCACTCGTCGTCGGCCTCGTGATCGGTGCTCTCGCCGGGGTGGCGCCACGGAGCGTCGACACCACGGTGATGCGGGTCAACGACGTGCTGATGGCTTTTCCGGAGTTCCTGGTCGCTCTGGTCGTGGTCGCGGTCCTCGGCCCGGGGCCGGTGAACATCGCGTTCGCGGTCACTCTGGCCGCCGTGCCCGTGTACATCCGGCTCGCCCGAGTGCAGACGCAGACCTTGCGGGTCGCTGAGCACGTCGAAGCCGCGCGCATCCTGGGCGTGCCGCGAGCGACCGCTTTCACGCGGCACGTGCTCCCGGGTGTGGTCGGGGCGCTGAGCGTGCTCGCGACCATCGGTATCGGCTCGAGCATCCTGGCGGCGGCAGGCCTCAGCTTCCTCGGTCTCGGGCCGTCCGAACCGACGCCCGAATGGGGGCTGATGCTCGCCGGAGGACGCAACGTCCTCGGGCAGGCGTGGTGGATCGCGGTCTTCCCCGGAATCGCGATCACCCTCACCGTGATCTCGGCGACGATCATCGGGCGCATTCTGCGGGCACGCGCAGACGGGCGGACGTCGTGAGCGCGCTGGAGGTGCGGGGACTGCGGATCGCCTTCGGCGCGGACGCGGTGGTCGGCGGGGTCGGATTCGCGGTCGAACCGGGGGAATGCCTCGCGATCGTCGGGGAGTCCGGAGCGGGCAAGACTCTCACGGCGCGCGCGCTCCTCGGGCTCACCCCGGCGGATGCGACAGTGACGGTGGAAACCCTCACCATCGGCGGAAAGGATGCCACGACGCTCTCCGAGCACGGCTGGCGCGGCCTCCGTGGATCCGCCATCGGGCTCGTCTCCCAGGACGCCCTGGTGTCGCTCGACCCTCTCCGACGCATCGGCGCCGAGGTGGCCGAACCGCTCCGCCTGCACGGCATCGTGCGGGGCCGGGCCGCACTCGACGGGCGGGTGCGGGAGCTTCTCCGGCGGGTGTGGATGCCGGATGCCGAGCGTCGCGCTCGGCAGTATGCGCACGAGCTCTCCGGCGGGCTGCGCCAGCGGGCGCTGATCGCCTCCGCGATCGCCGCGTCTCCCGCGATCTTGGTGGCCGATGAGCCGACGACCGCGTTGGACGCCACCGTGCAGGCCCGGATTCTCGGCCTGCTGCGCGAGATCACGGATGCGGGGACGGCACTCGTCTTCATCAGCCATGACTTCGCGGCCGTCCGGCGGATCGCGGATCGGGTGCTGGTCATGAAGACCGGTGTCGTGGTCGAATCCGGTCCGGTGGCCGAGGTGCTGGAGAACCCGCAGCACGAGTACACGCGTCAGCTGATCGCGGCGACGATGCACGAACCCCGCGCGGCGGCGCAATCGGAGTCGGTGCCCCTGCTCGTCGCGGAGGGACTCTCGAAGGGCTTCGGCGGGGTGCCGGCGGTCGTCGAGGCCTCGTTCACCGTCGCCGGGGGACAGACGCTCGGCATCGTCGGGGAGTCCGGATCGGGGAAGACGACACTCGCCCGCATGATCGTCGGTGTCGAGGAGCCGGAGGCCGGGTCGCTGCGCTGGACCGGTGACCCGCGGGTGCAGCTCGTGCACCAGAACCCGCTCGGCGCATTCGACCCGCGATGGACGATCGGCCGCTCCCTGCGCGAGGGGCTCGAAGCAGCCGGCGTGCCACGGAGCAGGAGGGCGGAGCGGGTCGCGGAGCTGCTGGGCGAGGTCGGACTCGCGCCCGAGCTCGCCGACCGCCGTCCCGGCGCACTGTCCGGCGGACAGCGTCAGCGTGCGGCGATCGCCAGGGCTCTCTCCGCCGACCCCGAGGTGCTGGTCCTCGACGAGCCGGTGTCGGCGCTCGATCCCTCGGTCCGCGAGCGCGTGCTGCGACTGCTGGACCGACTGCAGCGGGAACGACAGCTGACGATGATCCTCGTCTCGCACGACCTGGACGTGGTCGGAGCCGTCGCCGACGAGGTGCTCGTCATGCAGGACGGCAGGATCGTGGAGCAGGGCGTGACCGCCGACGTGTTCGCGGCACCGCAGCATCCGTTCACGCAGGAGCTGCGGGAGGCGAGCGGACCCGTCAGTCCTTGATCTGGATGCCGAGACCCGCCGCGATCACCGGTGCCAGCTGCTGCACCTGGAACGACGAGAGCGTCGTCCCGCGAAGACTGTTGGCGTCGAGGTACGTCATCGCATCGAGGCCGCGCAGGTCGACGTCCTTGGCGCGCATGCCGCGCGGATCGACCTCATCGCTGCTCGTGGCGGTGAACCGGACGCGGGTGAGTTCGGCCTGTGGCATGTCGATCGTGCGGATCGCGCACCCGGCGATCTCGAGGTCGGTCACGGTCGCAGCGCCGAGATTCAGGTAGTCGATCCGCACGTCGCGCAACTCGAGTTCCGAGATGCGCGCCTCGCTGAGGTCGAGCGTTCCGATGCGGCCGCCGCTGATCCGCAGCCTCCGCACGGCCGCGTCGCGCATGCGCAGCGAGGCGATGCGCGCACCGGACATCTCGACGTCGACCACCGTCGCTCCCGTGAGGTCGACGGCTTCGGCATCCGCGGACACGATGCACTGCTCGAGGGTCGCATAGGCGAGGTCCACGGTGCCGGTGAGGTCGAGGCGGGCGGCGACGATATCGGCGCTCCGTGCGGGCGTGGCGGGTGCGAACTCCGACGGCAGGTCGGGGTCGCTGAGGCGAGGGGGTGCGGGGGACTCTGAGGTGCGGGCCATCCTTCGAGGCTATGGCCTGACACGGACACGCCCGCGCGGGTGCGGGACCCGCGTACACTGGTGGGACGAGCATCGATCCGGCATCACCGGGGAGCTCTCGGAAGAACGGCGCATCCTTCGGGAGGTGCTCAGTAGAACCGAGCGGGGCAGGCCCGTCACAGCCGCAGTGAGAGTGGTCGCGTCGCAAGGCGCGGCACGCGAGGTGGTACCGCGGTCCGCGAGGGTCGTCCTCGCAGGAGCATCCGCCACGACGACCACTGCGAGACACGATGACCTACCCCCGCTCTTCCTTCGGCCCCGCCGCCGATTCCGTCGCGCCCAGCCCCCGCTTCCCGCAGATCGAGGAGGAGGTGCTCGCGTTCTGGAAGGACGACGACACCTTCCGCGCCTCGATCGAGCAGCGTGAGGGAGCGCCGGAGTGGGTGTTCTACGACGGCCCGCCGTTCGCGAACGGCCTCCCGCACTACGGCCACCTGCTCACCGGTTACGCCAAGGATGTGTTCCCGCGCTTCCAGACCATGACCGGACACAAGGTCGACCGGGTGTTCGGTTGGGACACGCACGGCCTGCCCGCCGAGCTCGAGGCGATGAAGCAGCTCGGCATCACCGAGAAGGCCGAGATCGAGGAGATGGGCATCGACGTCTTCAACGCGAAGGCGAAGAGCTCGGTGCTCGCGTACACCCACGAGTGGCAGGACTACGTCACCCGACAGGCGCGCTGGGTGGACTTCGACCGCGGTTACAAGACGCTCGACCTCGGGTACATGGAGAGCGTGCTCTGGGCGTTCAAGACCCTCTACGACAAGGGCCTCGCCTACGAGGGCTACCGCGTGCTCCCGTACTGCTGGCGCGACGAGACCCCGCTCAGCGCGCATGAGCTGCGGATGGACGACGACGTCTACCAGATGCGTCAGGACCCCTCGGTCACGGTCACCTTCCCGTTGACCGGAGCCAAGGCCGAGTCGCTCGGCCTCACCGGTGTCCGCGCCCTCGCCTGGACGACCACGCCCTGGACACTCCCGACCAACCTCGCGCTGGCCGTGGGGCCGGAGATCGAGTACGTCGTGCTGCCCGCAGGGCCCGCCGGTGCCGCAGACGTGCATCAGGCCGCCGGAACCACGGATGCCGCCATCGAGTCGTCCGCGCACCGCTACCTGCTCGCCCGCGAACTCGTCGGCGGCTACGCCAAGGACCTCGGGTACGAGAGCACGGACGACGCGCTCGCCGCCGTCGAGGCCACCGTCCGCGGTGCGGAGCTGCAGGACGTCACCTACGACCGCCTGTTCGACTACTACGCCGACGCCGAGACCTACGGCACCGAGAACGCCTGGCGCATCCTGGTCGACGATTACGTCACGGTCAGCGACGGCACCGGCATCGTCCACCAGGCTCCGGCCTACGGTGAGGATGACCAGCGGGTCGCCGGCGCGGCCGGGATCCCGACGATCCTCTCACTCGACGACGGTGGCAAGTTCCTCCCGAACGTCACCGACGTCGCAGGTCAGCTGTGGATGGACGCGAACACGCCGCTCGTGCGCCTGATCCGCGAGAACGGCCGTCTGGTCCGACTGCAGAGCTACGAGCACTCGTACCCGCACTGCTGGCGCTGCCGCAACCCTCTGATCTACAAGGCCGTGTCGAGCTGGTTCATCCGCGTGACGGACATCAAGGACGACATGCTCGCGAACAACGAGCAGATCACCTGGGTGCCCGAGAACGTCAAGCACGGCCAGTTCGGCAAGTGGCTCGAGGGCGCACGCGACTGGTCGATCAGCCGCAACCGCTACTGGGGCTCGCCGATCCCGATCTGGAAGAGCGACGACCCGGAGTACCCGCGCGTCGACGCCTACGGTTCGCTCGA
>JAQZBG010000250.1 GCA_029239165.1 Microbacterium sp.
GTGGTGATGTGCGAGACCTCGTCGGGGTGGATCGCGATGATGACCGGAGCGTTCTTCTCCTCGCTGATGTCCATGATCCCGGTGAACATCGCCCAGTCGGAGATGTTGAAGGCCGGGATGGCGAAGCTGTGGGCGTTGGCCACGTCGAGGATGGACTTGCCGGTGTAGAGCACGGAATTCTCCTTGTTCGGGGTGGGTAGGCGTGAGTCAGCTCTTCACCGAGCCGGCCGTCAGGCCGCTGATGAAGAAGCGCTGGAAGAAGAGGAAGAGCAGCAGCACGGGGATCGAGCCGAGGATGCTCATCGCCATGATCTGGTTCCACTCGTAGGAGTGCTGGCCCATGAGCAGCTGGATGCCGATCGGCACCGTGCGCATGTCGATCGTGCGCGTGAGGGTCAGGGCGAAGAGGAACTCGTTCCACGCGATCATGAACGTGTAGATGCCGACGGACACGATGCCGGGGATCGAGATCGGCACGAGCACGCGCCACAGGGCGGTGAAGGACCCGGCGCCGTCGACGCGGACGGCTTCGTCGAGCTCCTTGGGCAGGGTGTTGAAGTACCCGGTCATCATGATGATCGCGTAGGGCAGCGTGAACACCATGTAGGTGAAGATGAGGCCCGGGTAGGTGTTGTAGAGCCCGAGGCCGACCATCAGACCGAAGTACGGGATCAGCAGAGTGATCGGCGGGACGGCCTGGACGCTCACGATGATGACGTTGACGATGCGCTTGCCCCGGAACTCGAAGCGGCTGAACGCGTACGCGGCCTGGATGGCGACGAGCAGCGTCAGGATCGTCACGGCTCCGGCGACGACGTAGCTGTTGATGAAGAACCGCACCGTCTCGGGGTTGGTGAAGATCGAGATGTAGGCATCGAACGAGAACGTGTCGGTGATCAACCGTGGCGGCAGCTCGAAGATCTGCGTGTTCGACTTGAACGAGCTCGACAGCATCCACAGCACCGGACCGGCGGCGAAGACCGCGCCGATCACGAGGCCGAGGAGGACGCCGGCCTTGGCGAGACGACGACGCGCGACGTTGGAGCCGGCGCGCCGGCGCGCGGGGGTGGTCAGGGCCATGTCAGTCCCTCGCCTTCTGATGGCGGACGTAGAGCACCGCGATGATCATCGACATCGCCAGGACCAGCACCGCCGAGGTGGAGGCCATCGAGAAGTCGTACTTCGCGAACGCGAGTTTGTAGGTGAAGGTGCTGAGCATCTCGGTGACGTCGATGGGACCGCCGCCGGTGGTCAGCCAGATGAGGGCGAACTGCTGCGACGTCCAGATGAGGTCGAGCAGCACCAGGCTGACGATGATCGGGCGCAGCTGCGGAACGGTGACGTTCCAGAAGCGCTGGACAGGGTTCGCGCCGTCGACGGTCGCCGCCTCGTAGAGATCGCTCGGGATGCCTTGGAGCCCGGCGAGCAGGCTCACCATGAAGAAGGGGTAGCCGGCCCAGATGTTGATGAAGGTGACCGTCCCGAGCGCGAGCTGCGGCGAGGCGAGCCACTCGATGTCGGTGTTGAGCAGGAAGTTGACGATGCCGTTGGGGGCGAGAAGCATGCGCCAGAGGACCGCGATGACGGCGACGGTGAACAGCCACGGCAGCACGTAGAGTCCGCGGAAGATCGCCCGCGGCACGGCGCCGACGAGGCGGCTGTTCAGCAGGAGGGCGAACGACAGGCCGAGGACGAGGTGCGCGGCGACGCTCGTGAGGGTGAAGAAGAGGGTGTTGCCCGTCGCCTTCCAGAAGCCGGAGTCGGTGAGGATCGCGACGTAGTTGTCGAGACCGACGACCTCGGGGCTCTTGTTGAGGATGACGTTGTCCTGGAAGGAGTACCCGATCACCATGACGATCGGGACGATCATCAGGACGAACAGGAGGACGAGCGTCGGCGACAGGAAGGCGTACGCCTCGCCGGCCTTGCGGAGCTGGCGGGTACGGCGCGAGGCGGGTCGCCCGGTGACGATCACCTCTGTGTCGGGGGGAGTGAGGGTGCGCATGGTCATGATGTGCGGCTTTCGCTGAGCGGGGTGCCGCACCGCGGGTGAGGGCGGTGCGGCATCCCGGGTCGGGGTCGGATCAGAACTCCGACGTCCATTCGTCCTGCGTCTTCTTCAGCGCGTCGCTCATCGACTGCTGACCATCCAGCGCGGATTGGAACTGCGTGCCGAACTGGCGCATGAGCTCCTCGGCGACGGGAAGGCCCGTGAACTCGTTCGCGGGGTAGCCGGCCTTGTAGATGTCGAAGGCCTTCTTGAACAGTTCGTCATCCTGGACGAAGGTCGGCACGCTCTCGGTGTTGCCGGGGAATGCCTTCGCCATCGTCGACAGCTCGCTGTTGACGTCCTTGCCCATCAGGAACTGCACGAGCTTGAATGCGGCGTCCTTGTGCTCGGAGTTCTCGGCCACGCCGATGCCCCAGGAGGCGTACGGGATGCCGCGCTCACCGGTGAAGCCGTCCTCGGCGGGGATCGCCGAGATCGAGAAGGTCAGGTCGGGGTTCGACTGGCGGATGAGGTTGATGTGAGCGAGCGAGTCGATCATCATTCCCACGCGGCCGTTGGTGAACTCCTCGACCTTGTCCTGCTCCTTCATCGTGAACGATCCGGGAGCGATGACGCCGTCGTTCCAGAGCTGCTGGATGTAGTCGGCGGCTGAGGTGACGTCCTTGTTGGTGAGGTCGGGCTGACCGTCCTTCAGCATCGAGCCGCCCGAGGCCCACACCCATGACATGACGTCGTTCTGCACGCCGTTGGGCGCCTCGAGCGAGAGGGGCAGGACCCAGCCCGAGGCGTCGGTGCCCAGAGCCTTGATCTTCTTCGCCGCGTCCGCGAACTCGGTGCGCGTCGAGGGCGGCGCACTGACGCCCGCCTGCGAGAGCAGCGCATCGTTCGTGAACATGGGGTAGACGAAGTTGACCACCGGGATCATGTAGGTGCTGCCGTCGACCTTGATCTGGCTGGCGAGCTGACTCTCGTCGTAGCCCGAGTCGCTCATCAGCTTCGACAGGTCGGCGATGACACCCTGCTTCGCGAAGTCGCTGACCCACGCCCCGTCGAGGCCCACGACGTCGGGCATCGTGCCGGATGCCGCCCCCGCGAACAGCTGCTCCTTGGTCGAGGCGTAGGGACCGCTGACCAGGTCGACCTTGATGCCGGGGTTCTCCTTCTCGAACTGGTCCATCAGCCCGCGGAACTGACCGTCGCCGAGTTCGGGCTCCCACCACTGCGCGAACTCGATCGTGACGTCTCCGTCGGCCGAGGTGCCTCCGCTGGTCGATGACGAGCATCCCGCCATCGCCAGGAGGGTCGTGGCCGCTGCTGCGACACCGACGAGCTTGATGACGTTCCGACGTCGGCGCCCGCTGTTGTCCATCGTTTCTCCTCATTGAGATGTGCCGTATTACGCGCTGTTCTGCGCGTTCTTGCTGCTTTAAGCAAGAGTATGCGCTCCCGTGCAGCGATCGTCAAGAAGTCGATGCATATTCGTGACTATTAGCGCACGAGCGGGCGGATAAAACAGCAGGAAGCGCGAATTTCCTGCCGTTTCGTGCCGCTTTTCGACAATGGATGCGGATTCGCCGCCCCCGCTGTGCTAGAGATGACCGCATGGACGGACAGACAGCCTCGACGAAGCGGCGACTCCCGGCGGGACGCAAAGCCGAACTGGCGGCCTATGTCGCCCAATCGGGGCAGGTGACCGTCGTCGACCTCGCCTCGCACTTCGGGGTCTCCATCGACACCGTGCGCCGCGACCTCGACCAACTCGACCGAGAGGGCATCGTCGTTCGCACGCACGGCGGGGCCGTGAGCGCGATGTCGGTTCCCGGCCGTGATCGCGGGCTCGACGTGCGCCTACAGATGCAGATCGCCGAGAAGGAGCGCATCGCTGCCCTCGCCGCCGACCTCGTCGAGGATGGCTCGGTCCTGATGTTGAACGCGGGTACCACGACCCTCGCGGTGGCACGCGCGCTTCGCAATCATCGCAATCTCACTATCGCGACCAACAACCTCCGCATTCCGGCGGAGATCTCGCCGAGCGTCTTCCGCGACCTCTACATCTTCGGCGGCGCGGTGCGAACGATCACGCAGGCGACGACGGGCCCGGTCACGCTGGCGATGAACTCGCACACCCCCGAGGTCGACATCCGTTGCGACTACGCCCTCATCGCCGTGGGAGCGGTGGATGACTCAGGCTTCTCGACCAGCAACCTCGGCGACGCGACCATGATGAGCGAGATGATCCAGCGCGCCGATCGCACGGCGATCCTCGCCGACTCCACGAAGCTCGATCGACGACTCTTCGCCCAGGTCGCCCCCCTCGAGAAGGCCGACTACCTCATCACCGACGCGCCGCCCTCCCCCGAACTCGCGACGGCGCTCGAGGAAGCGGGGGTCACGGTCGTCACACCGTGACCTCCGAGCGAGGTCGCCGACGATCGGATCACCGGACCGCGCGCGGACGACTGATCATCACGCCGCGGACGACATCGCGGGTGAATCACGCCGGGTCTCGGGGCGGCGCCTCCGAGACGGGCGGCGCTCGCCGCCTCTCGGGTGACCGTCCCACCCGTGGAGAGACGGTCACCCGTCCCGCCGCCAGGACTCCGGCAAGCGATAGAGATGGGACCTCTCGCACTCTCCGAACCCGAACAGGAGCCGTCGTGTCCACCCAGAATCCCACGCCGTCACGCCGTCGTCGTCTCGCCCTTCCCGTGCTCCTCGCCGGAGGATTGGGGTCTCTCATCCTCGCCCTCGGCCTCTCCCCCACCATCTCCGCCTTCACGGCGCAGATCAAGAACACCGTCGACACGGCCGGCACCGGCACCGTCATCATGCAGGAGAGCAACGCCGACGGCTCGGTCCTCTGCAACAGCACGGACGGCGGATCCGTGTCGTCGAACACCGCGACCTGCGCGACCATCAACAAGTACGGCGGCAGCGTGACGATGGTGCCCGGCCAGACCGTGTCGACCGACATCAAGATCAAGAACACC
>JAQZBG010000251.1 GCA_029239165.1 Microbacterium sp.
TTCGACTCGCATGTCTGAACGCTAGTACAGCGGCCGGGAACGCATCTATGGTGGAGCCATGTCCGCTCCAAAGAAGGTCTTCGGGATCATCCTCGCCGGTGGCGAGGGCAAGCGCCTCATGCCCCTCACGGCAGACCGCGCGAAACCCGCAGTGCCGTTCGGCGGACAGTATCGCCTGATCGATTTCGCCATCTCCAACCTCATCAACTCCGGCCTGCGCCAGATCGTCGTGCTGACGCAGTACAAGTCGCACAGCCTCGACCGGCACATCTCCCAGACCTGGCGGATGTCGGCGCTCCTCGACTCGTACGTGACCTCGGTCCCCGCGCAGCAGCGACTCGGCAAGCGATGGTTCTCGGGCTCCGCCGACGCGATCCTGCAGAGCATGAATCTGATCAACGATGAGAAGCCCGACATCGTCGTGGTCATCGGAGCCGACCACGTGTACCGGATGGACTTCCGGCAGATGCTCGAGGCTCACATCGCATCCGGAGCGAAGGCGACCGTCGCCGGCATCCGCCAGCCACTTGCGCTGGCGTCGCAGTTCGGCGTGATCGACGCCGACGCCGAGTCCGGGCGCATCAAGCAGTTCCTGGAGAAGCCGACCGACATCGCGGGTCTCGAGGACTCGCCGCATGAGGTGCTGGCCTCGATGGGCAACTACATCTTCGATGCCGACGCGCTCATCGCCGCTGTCGAGGCCGACGGCGAGTCGCCGACCTCCGGACACGACATGGGCGGCGACATCGTCCCGTACTTCGTGGACCGCGGTGAGGCCGGGTACTACGACATGAAGCAGAACGAAGTTCCCGGCTCCTCTCCGCGCGACCGCTCCTACTGGCGGGACGTGGGGACGATCGACTCGTTCTTCGACGCGCACCGCGACCTCATCTCGACGCTGCCCGTGTTCAACCTCTACAACATGGAGTGGCCGATCCACTCGCAGGCGGTCAACTCGCCGCCCGCCAAGTTCGTGCGGGACTCGGTCGGCCGCATCGGGAACGCGATCGACTCAATCGTCTCGCTCGGATCCGTCCTCTCCGGCACCCACCTGGAACGCAGCGTCGTCGGCCCGTGGACGCTCGCAGGCGGGGGTTCGACCATCACGGACTCGGTCGTCTTCGACCACGTCCACGTGGGACAGGGCGCACGCATCCACCGGGCGATCCTCGACAAGAACGTGGTGTTGGCCGACGGCGCGACCGTCGGCGTCGACCGAGAACGCGACCTCGCGCGGGGCTTCACCGTGACCGAGTCCGGAATCACCGTCGTCGGCAAGGGCATTTTCATCGAACGCTGAAGCCGTCATGCGGCGCATCGGCAGTCCCGGTGATCGCTAGGCTCGACGGGTGACCGCCGCGCGCTTCCTCGTCGTCCTCGATGCCGATTCCACCTTGATCCGCAACGAGGTGATCGAGCTGCTCGCCGATGAGGCCGGCCGTCGCGCCGAGGTGCAGGCGGCCACCGAAGCGGCCATGCGGGGTGAGGTCGACTTCGCGGAGAGCCTTCGCTCCCGTGTCGCCGCACTCCAGGGTGTGCCGGTATCGGCTTTCGAGCGGGTCCGCGCGCGGATCGAACCGACGCCGGGCGTGCGAGAACTGACCGCAGCCGTCCACGACCGGGGCGGCATCGTCGGAGTCGTTTCCGGAGGGTTCCACGAGATCCTCGACGACATCGCTCCAGCGCTCGGAGTCGACCGGTGGCGCGCGAATCGTCTCGTGGTCGCCGACGGGACGCTCGCCGGTCGGGTGGACGGTGACATCGTCGACGGGGCGGTGAAAGCTTCCTCGCTCCAGGAGTGGGCAGCTGAGCTCGGCGTGCCGTCGCACGCGACGATCGCGATCGGCGACGGTGCGAACGACCTGCAGATGATGGCGATCGCCGGGCTCGGACTCGCATTCAATGCGAAGCCCGCCGTCCGCGAAGCCGCGAGCCTCGTCATCGGCCCGCAGAACCTCGCCGAAGTCATCGCACTGCTGCCGTAGCCCGGCACCTGGCGCATGTCCGCAGCCGCCGCTAGCGTCGGCACATGGACATCATCCTCATCCCCGGACTCTGGCTCGATGCCTCGAGCTGGGACGACGTGATCCCCGCGCTCGAGCAGGCAGGGCATCGCGTTCACCCCCTCACGATGCCCGGACTCGGCGAGCCCGCGGCCGTCTCCGCCGACATCGGCATCGCCGACTGGGTCGCCGCAGCGGTCGCTGCGGTCGATGCGGTCGAGGGCGATGTCGTGGTCGTCGGACACAGCGGAGGCGGCAACGTCGCCTGGGGTGTCGCGGACGCGCGTCCCGACCGGGTGGCTCGTGTCGTGTTCGTCGACACCGTGCCCCCTCCGCCCGGAAACGGAATCAGCGAGTTCGAGATCGTCGACGGGGTCGTTCCCTTCCCCGGGTGGGACTTCTTCCCCGACGAAGACATCCACGACCTCGACGAGGAGACACGCGCACGGACGGCGCCGCTCACCTCGAGCATCCCCGCGCGTGTGCCGACGGACGGCATCTCGCTCACCGACCCCGCGCGCTACCGAGTGCCCGTCACGTTGCTCATGGGCGACCTCGACCAGCCGACGTTCGAGGGCATGATCGACCGTTGGGGACCGTTCGCCGCGGAGTACCGCGCGATCGAGGATGCCGAGGTCCTCCGGATCGGCTCGGCCCACTGGCCGCAGTTCACCGTGCCGGAGCGTCTCGGAAGGATGCTCACCGCAGCGATCAGGCGCTGACTTTCTGGGGCGTGGTCAGTGCCCCATCCCGAGGCCACCGTCCACGGGGATGACCGCCCCCGAGATGTAGCCGGCATCGTCGCCCGCGAGCCAGGTCACGACGCCGGCGACCTCGTCGGGCGACGCGAATCTGCCGGCCGGGATGTTCGACTTGTACTGTTTCTGCGTCTCCTCCGGGAGCTCCGCCGTCATGTCGGTCTCGATGAATCCGGGGGCGACCACGTTCGCGGTGATCCCCCGCGCGCCGAGTTCGCGGGTGATCGACCGGGCGAAGCCCACGAGCGCGCTCTTCGAGGCGGAGTAGTTGACCTGGCCTGCGGAACCATAGAGCCCGACGACGCTCGAGATCAGGATGATGCGGCCGAAACGAGCCCGGAGCATGCCCTTCGATGCGCGCTTGACGACGCGGAACGTGCCGCCCAGGTTCGTCGCGACCACGCTGTCGAAGTCGTCCTCGCTCATGCGGAGGAGCAACGTGTCCTTCGTGATGCCGGCGTTCGCGACCACGATCTCCACCGGGCCGAGCTGCTGCTCCACCTCGGTGAAGGCCGCATCGAGAGCCGCGGCATCCGTGACATCCGCGCGGACGGTGAGCGTCCCCTCCGGTCCTTCGCCGCTGCGGGCGGTGACGGCGACCCGATACCCGTCGCGCACGAAGCGCTCCGCGATGGCGCGGCCGATGCCGCGATTGCCGCCGGTGACGAGGACGACGCGCTCAGCACTCATGGGGGACACTCCTGATCTGGCCTGTCGGCCCGCGGTTCCGGGCCGTCATCGATCCTATCGACCAACCCGCCGACGCCCGGTCCGGCGCATCGGTCGCGCTGCGTCGCGAGGTTTGACAGACGGCGATGCTGCTGGAACCCTGAGCGAGACGAAAGGCTTCCTCGTGAGCGACAACCGCATCCCCTCTCCCGGTGGCGAGCCGCCGTTGACACCGCCGTCTCCGCCCGCTGCCACACCAGCGCTTCCCGCGGAGCCGGTGCGCCCCGCTCCGCAGCCGACGCAGAGTCACCCGGGAGCCGCGCCGACGTACGCGCCCCCGGGGTATCCGGCGTACGGTGCCCAGCCGGCAGCGGCTCCGCAGCCGGGATATGCCCCGCCACCCGCACAGCCCGCTTACGCAGCACCGCCGGCGCAGTCCGGCTACGCTCCGCCGCCGGCACAGTCCGCCTACGGGGCGTACCCGAGTTCGGGGTATCCCGCCACCGCGGCCCGTCCCGCCAATCCGCTGGCGATCGCGTCGCTCATCTGCGGTATCGCCGGGCTGGTGCTGGTCTGGGCGATCATCCCGGTGCTGGCATCGATCGCAGCCGTCGTCACTGGCCACATGGCGCTCGGGCAGATCAAGCGCCAGCCGGAGACCGGCGGGCGGGGACTCGCCATCGCCGGTCTGATTCTCGGCTATGCGGTGGTCGCGATCGCGGCGTTCACGATCGTCAGCACCGTCATCAGCTTCCTGTTCGTCGGGGTGTTCACTCTGCCCTTCCTGTTCTCGAGCTGAGTCACCGAACGGCGCGCCGAGAAGGCCACACCGGCGTAGGCTTGAAGCATCGTGAAGAACGCGCGTCAAGTCCCGGCCGTCACCTCACTGCCGCAGTCCCCGCGGGATGAGGCTGATCATCGTGTGCGCCGTTACGCCTTGACGATGACCATCCGCATCGTGTGCTTCGGCCTCATGGTGCTCGTGCAGCCGTACGGCTGGTACACGTGGGTCTTCGGGATCGCGGCTGCGGTGCTGCCCTACATCGCCGTCGTCTTCGCGAACGCGGGAAGCGACAGCACCGAGACCACCGCCGAGTCTCCCCGGCAGGAACTGGAAGCACCGCAGCCCGCCCCCATCGAGACCGAGCCGTCCGCTCCGCAGGTGTTCACGATCCACGAAGGCCCGAAGGACCGATGACAGACCTCGAGTGCTCGCGCGCCGGCTGCCGGAGCGCGGCGACCAGACAAGTGGTGTGGCGCAACCCCCGCATCCACGCCGACGACCGCGAGAAGGTCTGGCTGGCGTGCGACGAGCACGTGGACTTCCTCCGCGACTACCTGGCTGCACGGGACTTCCCGGTCACCGTCCGTGACGGTGTCCCCGCATGAGCCGGCGTCTGACCAGGTGGGCGGTGTACGTGCTCATCGCGATCGGTTTCGCGGTCGCATGCGTCTTCCTGTCGAACTGGCAGTTCGAGCGGAACGAGACGCGCGCGGCTCAGATCGAGCTCGTCGAGCAGAACTACGACGCGGATCCCGTTCCCCTGGCCGAGGTGATCGGTGA
>JAQZBG010000252.1 GCA_029239165.1 Microbacterium sp.
CGGCCGAACAGTGTGTGCACGGTCGGCAGCGCGGTCGAGAATCCGGCCACGACGGCCCGCACATCGAGTCGTTCGGCGAGCAGTTCCGCGGCAAGCGGCCCGCGGTACTCGACGAAGTCGATCCCGTGCACCTTCGCCCGGTCACGGACCGCTGCCGTCACCAGGGGCGGCGCGGCGGGGTGCGGCTTGAAGACGATGCGCTGCGGGGCCCACTGCGCCGCACGGTCGATCAGCTGCTTCTGCAGGTTGACCTCCTCGGCGGGCGTCATGAGTCCGAGAGCCGACAGGTATTGACCGAGCACCAGCACGCTCGGGGATTCGTGGTCGGTGGCCGCGTCGCCGGCATCCGTCTCCCGCAGCACCGCCGCGAACGCCTGGGGAGGCACCGGCACGACCTCGGCCCGCGGGGATCCCACGAGGGGACGCACTCCCGGCACCACGTCCGCATGGACGACGCGTTCGATGCGCGCCGCGACCGCATACGGAAGCCGCACCCGCATCGGCGAGTAGGTCATGAGCCCGTCGCCCACGATCGTGATCCGCGCGTGCGGGAACAGCATCATCAGGGTGCGGGCCGGCGCCACCTGCGGGCTCTGCACGAACAGCTCCAGGTTCCGCGGATCGAGTCGCCACGCCCGCACGAGCAGGCGCTCCAGCATCGGAAGATCGGCCTCGGCGGGCTCCCACGAGCTCGGATGCAGTGGACCGAGCAGCTCTTCCAGAGGTTCGACCCGCTCGAACCTCCCGCGCAGCGGCGCCACCACCGGATCGTCGGCGATGCCGACCGCCGTCTCCGGAACGCGGCTCGACGTGAACGGCACGAGTATGCGCTCCCTCTCCCCGTCGCGGCCGAGGAGTCCGGCGTCGATCGCGGCGGCGGCCGTGGCGAGTCCATACGCGCTGTGCAGCGCGAACACCTGGGTCATGCTGCCCGCCCCGCCTGCCGGAGCACGCGCGCCAGCACGCGTCGACGGGGGCCGTCGAAGCGCGCCAGCGTGGCACGCAACTCGTCGTCCGGCAGCCGACGGAGCATGTCACGGATGCCGTCGCGCATCTCGGCGCGCAGCCCGGGTCCCATCCGACGCGCACGGACCAGGTGGTGGGAGCTGAGCGCGAGCGCGGTCCAGACGACCTTCGGCAGGAATCGCTCCGCCTCCTGGTCCTGCTCGACGACCGCGATGACCTCGTCCATCGCCCTCGCGAAGTCGAGCTGCCGGCGATCCCTGGCCTGGGTGAGCGAGGTCGTGACGCCGCGCCGGTACAGCAACGCGGGGGCGTCCACCACCGCGAACGACCGCGCGCGAAGGTGGAGCCGCCAGATCCAGGGGCGGTCCTCCGCCGTGAAGAGCCCCTCGGGGAACTGCGCCAGCCCGTCGTCGAGGACACGGCGGTGGAAGACCCCCGCCCACGCGTAGGGGTAGTCGACCATGGTGGATTCGTTCTCCGGCAGGATCGCCCGCCTCGGCAGCAGCACGCGCTCGCGCCAAGGATGCGGGGCACGGACGAGCGCGCGCTGCGTTGCGTTGACCGTGACGTGGTCGGTGCGCAGGAAGTCGCAGTCCAGCTCGCGCAACCGCGACACCAGCACCTCGAGCCGCCGCGGCTGCATCCAATCGTCGCCGTCGAGGAAGCAGAAGGCATCGCCCTCGACGCGTTCGAGACCCTGGTTACGTGCGGTCGCCAGACCCCGGGCGATCGGGTTGCGGACGACCTCGACGTGCGGAAGTCGCTCGGCATACGCGCGCATGAGCGCCCCCGTGTCGTCGCGCGAGCCGTCGTCGATGGCGACGAGCTTGAGCGCAGACGGATCGTCGAACTGACGGGTGAGCGTCTCGAGCGTCGTCCCGATGTACGCACCGGCGTCTTTCGCGGGCAGGATGACGGTGACGAGGGGTGTGCGCACGGAACTCCAGGGACAGGCGGTGTCCCGAAATCGTGCCAGGCCGCCGTTGCCGAGCGGCGACGCGGAGGTGAACGACCGGTGTCCGCAGAAGCTGCCCGATGCGCAGTGAGGTGTGGCCCCGTACCCGAACGGAGCCACACCTCCCAGTGCTACGCACTGCCGAACGCGAGACGTTCGGAGAGCGGGGCCACCGATGTGGCCCCGCCCGCCACGAGCCCTGCTGACCCCCATCAGCCGGACCCGGGACGTTATGTGTCGCCGCGCTCCCTCCCCCTAGAGATGTGCGCGACGACACGTAACATAATACATGTCGCACTTTGGAAAGCTGTGTGTAGGCCGAGATACGACTACCGCCTCGCGATCGAATTCGCGACGACGGCGCCCATCCGCGACGATGGGAGCATGCTCTGGCCGTTCGGATCGATCTGGCGTCCGGTGCGGCAGAAGCAGCGCGACACCGTGGATCTGCGCTGGCTGACCGCCCGGACCTGGACTCGGCGCTGGTATCCGCAGGGCATCGATCTCGGCGAGTGGCGCGGACGACGCACCGTGGCGGTCAGCTGGTTCCGGCAGCAGCTCGACGGCGTGCACCTCGCCTCCCGCGTGACGTTCGTCGATCTCGAGCGCTCGCGCCATCTGGACGTGCTCCTCGCCATCCCCGACGACGACGGCGAGCTGCAGCCGGCACCGATCCACGCCGGTGGACTCGCCTGGTTCGAGAACCGCCTGTTCGTCGCGGCGACCGGTCGCGGCATCTGGGAGTTCGACCTCGCCGACGTGCGGACGGTCCGCGGAGCCGAGGCGCAGCGCATCGCCGGCAGGCGGCCCCGCCGGAGTCGCACGACGGCGCTCGTCGCCGTCCGCACGCACGTGCATCCGGTCGCGCTCCGCTGCTCGTATCTGGGCCGGGTGTTCGACGAGGACGGCACTCCGCTGCGGCGAGTGCTCATCGGCGAGCACCGCACCGACGGCAGCGGCAGGATCGGCGAGTTCTCGATTCCGGAGGATGGCCGAGACCGGTTCACCGAGGAGCACGTCTTCACGCCCGGCATCCCCCGCATGCAGGGCGCCGTGCGCTGGGGCGACCGCCACTTCGTGTCGCAATCCGACGGCCTGCGCGCCGGTGCGCTGTGGAGCGGACCGCGGTCGGCACTGGAGCAGGACGACGTGCCCCTCCCGGTCGGCTGTGAAGATCTGGCCCTCGACATCGACGCCAGGCTGCTGTGGTCGCTCGGCGAGCATCCGTGGCATCGGGTCGTGCGGGGCATCCCGTTCGGTCGACTCGGCATCGTGGGCTCGGGCGCCGAACCGCCGGCGCGGCGAACGTAGACTGGAGGGGTGAAGAAGCCCGCGCCTTTCCTCGTCTACACCGTGCTGCGGCTGCTGGCGTTCCTCGTCCCCCTCGCCATCCTCTGGTTCTTCTTCCCGATCTTCCGCGAGTACTGGTGGCTCGCCGCCATCTTCGCGGCGCTCATCGGCATGAGCATCTCGATGCTGTTCCTGCGTCGACCGCTCACCGATGCCTCGGTCCGGCTCGCAGAGCGTCGTGAGAGCCGCGCATCCGGCAGCCAGGCCGATGCCGACGCAGAGGACCAGGCGGTCGACGCCACGGACTCCCCCGACGAGCCGAAGGCCTGACCGCCGCGCTGCGGGTCAGCCGACGAACGCCCAGAACAGCGCACCGGCGTACAGCAGCGACGTCAGCGACGTCAGGGCGAGCGCGGTGACGAGTTCCTTCGGCTGCCGGTAGGCCCAGACGATCACGACGGCCGGGAGTCCCGCGAGCAGCGCGAGCAGCGAGATCCACGCGATCGGGTACAGCACCGCGATCGCCACGGCGATGCCGAACGGCGCCAGGACGAACAGGGTGAACAGTACCTGCGTGGCGCGGCGGCCGATCAGCACGGTCAGGGTGCGCTTGCCGACCTCGCGGTCCTGGTCGATGTCTCGCAGGTTGTTGGCGAGCAGCACGGCGCACGCGAACAGGCCGGCGGCGATGGCACCGAGCCACGCCTGCAGCGGCAGCTCGAAAACCTGCACCCAGGTGGTGCCCAGCGTGGCGACGAGCCCGAAGAACACGAACACGAAGACCTCACCGAGTCCGTAGTACCCGTATGGCCGCTTGCCACCGGTATAGAACCAGGCGGCGACGATGCACGCGGCGCCGACCGCCAGCATCCACCATTGCCCGGTGCGCACGACGATCGCGAAGCCGACGACCGCGGCGAGTGCGAAGAAGATCAATCCGATGATCAGGACCGTGCGCGGCTTCACCCGCCCCGATGCCGTGAGGCGCGCGGGACCGACCCGGTGAGCGTCTGTGCCCCGGACGCCGTCGCTGTAGTCGTTCGTGAAGTTCACGCCGATCTGCAGCAGCACCGCGACGGCGAGGCACGCCAGCGCGATCACCCAATGGAACTCGGGTCCGGTGCTGCGCGCCGCACCGGTTCCGATGATCACCGGCGCGATCGCGAGCGGGAGGGTGCGCAGCCGCGCGGCCCCGATCCAATCGGATGCCGTGACCGGCCCCGCTTCGACGACCGGACGCCGGGCAGGGTTGCCGCTCGTGCGGGGCGGGGTGCGCTTGGCGCTCTGGTGCTTCTTCTTGCGCTGGGAGGATGCTGCCACGCAGGGAATCCTACTGGCCGGGCCGATGTCCGACCGCAGTGGGCCGACGGATCAGGCGTCCGGATTGGTGTCCTTGCCGTCCAGCCAGAGCGTGTCGGACGCGTCGCCATGCGCGCCGGGCTTTCCGACATGCTTGGCGCTGATCTGCGGCCCCTTCGTGATCACGTGCACGAGAGCCATCGCGTGCCCCTGCCCCAGCCCGTAGTCCTCTTTGAGCCACGCGACGATGGGGGCGGCCTTGGTC
The DNA here is from genome assembly GCA_029239165.1 of Microbacterium sp. GTDB lineage: Bacteria > Actinomycetota > Actinomycetes > Actinomycetales > Microbacteriaceae > Microbacterium. The sequence goes on from JAQZBG010000252.1 coordinate 4,776, forward strand.
GACCCGTCGAACCCCTTCTCGGTCGCGAGTTCGATGAACTGTCGCGGGGTCAGGCCCGTCTTGGTCTCGATGTTGTCGAGGTATGCCTGGAAGGACATGGTGCTCCTGGTGGTCAGTCCTCGTCGAGGAACGTCTGGATGATGGTGGCCGAGGCGTGGATGCCGATGATCCGGAGGACGCCGTCGCCCACGTTGGTGAAGCAGTGCGGAA
>JAQZBG010000253.1 GCA_029239165.1 Microbacterium sp.
GGAGAGCGCGGCCATCCGCATCGACGGAGCGAAGCAGCTCACCATCGGACGCCTGGTCTAAGGCGTCCACTCAGTGCTGGACCCATCCCGAAGGAGCAGTGCATGAATACCCGAAGAATCCTCACCACCGGGGCGCTCGTCGCCACCGGCGCCCTCGTCCTCGCCGGCTGTGCCTCAGGTGACGACAGTGCATCCTCCGGCGACAAGGAGTTCGCCGGCGAGACCATCGTCGTCACGTCATTCGGCGGCGACTGGGAGAAGGCCTTCATCGAGGCCGTCGTCGATCCCTTCGAGGAGGAGACCGGCGCCAAGGTCGAGCTGATCACGCTGTACAGCGCCGATGCCCTCGCCCAGGTCACCGCTCAGAAGGCCAGCCCGCAGATCGATGTCGTGCACTTCTCGGGCGGTCAGGAGTTCACGGCCGCGCAGGACGGGCTCATCGCCCCGATCGCGGCCGACGAGCTGTCCGAATCGGGCGACCTCGTCGATCTCGCGACCGCCGGTCTCGAGCGGGGCGAAGGCCCGGTCATCCAGCTGGCGCCGATCGGACTCGTCTACAACACCGAGGCGGATGCTCCGGCGCCCACCTCGTGGCTCGACCTGTTCGACGAGGCGTATGCCGGTCACGTCGCCCTCACGGACTTCTCGAACACCTACGGCGTGCTCTCGATGCTCCGTGTCTCGGACGCCCTCGGCGGCGGGATCGACGACCCTTCGCAGGCCATCGCCGACCTCGGGGCCCTCGCCTCGTCGGGCGACGCCATCGTGGTCCCGACCTCGCCCGACCTGCAGACCGCCTTCGCGCAGCGCGACACCTGGATCGCCCCGTACGCGATGGACTACGCCGGCACCCTGCAGGACGCGGGGCTCCCGGTCGAGTTCATCGTCCCCGAGGAGGGTGCCACCGCCTCCCTCATCACGGCGAACGTCGTCGAGGGCCGGGACAACCCCGACCTCGCGAAGCTCTTCATCGACTTCGAGCTGCGCCCCGAAGCGCAGGCCGTCTTCGCGGAGAACATGCGGTACTCGCCCGTGAACACGAAGGCAGAACTCTCGGACGATGCCGCGGATGCGGTCCTCACGGGCGACGAGCTCGATGACGTCGTGGTCTACGCGCCCGGCGACATCGCGGCCGACCGTCAGTCCTGGACCGACGAGTGGAATGCGCTGATCACCAAATGAGCGTCCGAACCCGCAAGGAGCCCTGGCTCCTGCTCCTGCCGGCGATCGCGCTGCTCGCGCTCGCCTTCGTCACACCGGTGGCCGGCATGCTCCTCATGAGCGTGCAATCGTCGGCAGGCGGGTTCACCCTCGACAACTTCACCCGGTTGTTCACGAGTGAATATCACCTCCAGGCGGCGCTGCGTTCGCTCCGCCTGGGGGTGATCCAGACGGTGATCACCCTCGTGATCGCCATCCCCCTGTCCTACGTGATGGCCCGCGCCGGCTCGAAGGTGCGCTCCTTCCTCCTGATCGTCGTGATCCTCCCGCTCATGACGAGCGTCGTGGTCCGCACGTTCGGGTGGGTCGTCCTGATGGGACCGTCCGGGCTGATGATGCAGATCCCCGGGGCGGAGTTCCTCGTCGGCGGTACCCAGGGCTTCCTCGGGACGGAGACCGGCGTCGTGATCGCCATGGTGCAGGTGCTCCTCCCGTTCGCGGTGCTCAGCATCCTCGGCGTCATCTCCGGCATCACCCCGCAGCTCGAAGAGGCATCCCGTACTCTCGGCGCCGGATTCTGGCGCACGCTGCGGCACGTCGTCCTCCCCCTCGCGGTGCCCGGCATCGTCGCGGGCGCCTCGCTCGTCTTCGTCCTGTCGGTGAGCTCGTTCATCACCCCCCGCTTCATCGGCGGAGCCCAGATCCCGGTGTTCGCGCAGACCATCTACGTCGACGCGACCACGAACCTCGACTGGTCGTTCGCGGCCGCGCAGGCCGTGCTGCTGTTCGCCGGGGTCATGCTCGTGCTGGCAGCGACGTCCCGGCTCGGGAAGCAGAAGGTGTGACCATGGTCCGTTCCGTTCCGATCCTCGGCAGAATCCTCGCGATCGTCCTCGGCGTCGTCGTGACGCTGTACATGCTCGTGCCGCTCATGGTCGTCGCCGGCGCGTCGGTCGGCGAGAACCGCTTCCTGACGTTCCCCGGGCAGGGCTTCACGCTCGACTGGTACGTCGAGGCGCTCACCTCCGACACGTACCTCGAGCCGTTCCGCCTGAGCCTGCTCGTCGGCATCACGGTCGCCATCCTGGCGGCGGCGATCGGCACCGCGGCAGCCCTCGCGCTCACCCGCTTCAAGGTTCCCGGCGGTGCGGCGATCCAGGCGCTGTTGATGTCGCCACTCACGATCCCCACGATCATCCTCGCCATCGGCGCCCTCTCCATCGCGTCGCTCACGATCGGCTCCCCCAACGTGGGCGTCCTGATCGCGATCCACATCGTCATCGCCATCCCCTACGTGATGCGCACCGTGACCGGCGTGATGACCCGCGCCGACCACTTCACGGAAGAGGCGGCGCGCACTCTCGGCGCCAGCACCTGGAACCGGTACCGGCTCGTCGTGCTCCCGATCGCCCGCCCCGGCATCGCCGCCGGTGCCTTCTTCGCCTTCAACATCTCCTTCGACGATGCGGTCATCGCCCTCTTCCTGCGCACCCCGCAGCTGGAGACGCTGCCCATCGCCATCTACGGCCAGCTGGAGTTCAGCACGTCGCCCACCGTGGCGGCCGTCTCGACTCTCATGGTCCTGCTCACCGTCGTCCTCATGATCGTGCTCGAACGCATCATCGGTCTCGGAAGGTTGTTCGTCTGATGACAACGCTCACCATCACCTCACTCACGAAGGACTTCAAGGGGACGAAGGTGCTCAAGGGCATCGACCTCTCGATGCAGTCCGGGGAGTTCGTCTCCCTCCTCGGTCCCTCCGGCTGCGGCAAGACGACACTCCTGCGCTGCATCGCGGGGCTCGAATCCCCGAGCGGCGGCACGATCGAGATCGCGGGTCAGGATGTGACGAAGCTCCCGCCGGAGAAGCGCCACCTCGGCATGATGTTCCAGAGCTACGCACTCTTCCCGCACATGAGCGTGGTCGAGAACGTGCGCTTCGGGCTGCGCATGTCGGGCGAGAAGTCCAAGTCGGAGCAGAAGGAACTGGCCGTGCGGGCGCTGGAGCGCGTACAGATGGGTCACCTCGCCGATCGGATGCCGGCCCAGCTGTCAGGCGGTCAGCAGCAGCGCGTCGCCCTCGCCCGTGCCATCGCGTTCGAGCCGCGCGTGCTGCTGCTCGACGAGCCGCTGTCGAACCTCGATGCCCGACTCCGGGAAGACATGCAGGTCGAGCTCAAGGAGCTGCACCGCACGCTCGGGCTCACCACCGTCTTCGTCACCCACGACCAGGAGGAGGCGATGAGTCTCTCCGACCGGATCGTCCTCATGAACGGCGGTGTGATCGAGCAGGAGGGTGCACCGGCCGAGCTCTACGGATCGCCGCGCACCCCGTTCGCCGCCGACTTCATCGGGGCGGCCAACCTGCTGCCGGCGACGCGCTCGGGTGCGGTCGCCACGCTCGACGGGACCGGGATCCGGATGCCGCTGACGGGCGCCGGACCGGACGGCGGCGGCGAGGTGGTGCTCCGTCAGGAGGACCTGCACCTCTCCCCCACAGTCGGCGCGGATGCTCCGGTGAGCGTCGAGGTCATCGCCCACGTCTATCGCGGAGCCGACATCGTCTACATCGTCGAGCTCGCCGGCAAGCGGATGCGGGTCGTCCGTCCGCGGCATGAGGATCCGATTCCCGAAGGCACCGCCGGTCTCGGCTGGCGCGACGGCGCGCTGCTCTGGATCGCCGCCGCGTGACGGTCTGATCCGCCCTCCCTACTTCCGCGCGGAGCGCCGGCGGCCGAGGATCAGCAGGGTCGCACCGAGCACGAGCACGACCGCACCGCCGGCCGCCCATGCGAGCGTCTCGGGTCCGAGGCCCGTCGCGGGAAGCGGATCGGTGCCGTTGCCCCCGCTGGTCGGAGGGGTGCTCGGGTCCGGCGGGTCGGTCGGGTCCGGCGGCACGACGACGACATCCGCGGCGAGCGTGAAGTCCTGCTCGGCGATCACGTCGCCGGCCGGGGTGATCACGACCGTGCGCGTCGCCGAGCCGACCACGCTTGTGCCCTCGGGGGGCACCACCGTGAGGGTGTAGGTGCCGGGGGGCAGCTCTCCCAGGCCGAACGTGCCGTCCGCACCGGATGTGAGCTGCTGCGGCGCGCCGGGTCCGGTGAGCGTCACCACCACGCCCGCGAGGGGAGCGCCGTCGTCGTCGCGCACGGTGCCGTCGATCGCGCCGAGCCGCGCCAGCTCGAAGTCCACGTCCGCCACGTCGACCGCGGCCACCTGCTCGTTCCGCGTGACGGGAGACGTCGCGACGAAGCCGGCGGGCGTCGTCATCGTGATCGCGTAGTCGCCGGCGGGGAGCCGGGGGAACGTGTATGCGCCCGAGGAATCCGTCACGCGGGTGAGCGTGGCCCCTCCAGGAGCGACCGCGGTCACGGTCACGCCGGCCACGCCCGTCCCGTTCGACCGCACGGTGCCGCGCAGGTCGGCGTTCTCGGCGATCACGAAGTCCACGTCCGTGATCGGGACTTCGCTGCCGTCGGGAACCGTCACCGGCGGCGGCTGCGTGGCGACGGTGTAGCCGACCGGGGTCGTGAGGGACACCGGGTGCGTCCCGACGGCCACCTGATCGAACAGGTAGTTCCCGTCGGCATCCGTGGTGGTGGTCTGGCCGTCGATCGTCACGGTCGCACCGGCGACCGGGGCTCCCGTGGTGTCGGTCACCTGACCGGACACCGCGACGGGCACGATATCCCGGAGCGCGAAGTCGGCCACGGCGTCGCCGGCGCTGAGGTTCGCGGCGATCGTGGTCGGTCCCGTGGGAATCTTGCCTGCGGGCGGGCTCACGCGCACCGTGTAGCCGTCGGCGGCCACGAAGCCGG
>JAQZBG010000254.1 GCA_029239165.1 Microbacterium sp.
CGGAACCGGCAGGTGAGATGCTGCGTGACCCCGGGCTCGCCGCGCAGCATCCGAGCGACCTGCTCGCCCGCCGCACGCCCCTTCTCGACGGCCGGCTGCACGCTGGTGGTGAGCGTGAGATCGCCGAGGCCGTCCAGCGCGATGCCGTCGAATCCTGCGACGGAGAGGTCTTCCGGGACGCGGAGCCCCAACTCCTCGGCCGCCCGGATGACCCCGACGGCGAGCAGGTCGCTCTGTGCGAGCACCGCGGTCGGCCTTGTGGCGGGATCCGCGAGCAGCATCCTTCCCACCAGCACTCCTTCGTCGATGAGACTGCCGGAGGCGGAGATCGCTGGAGCATCGGGGAACACCTCGCGGGTGCCGGCCAGCCGGTGGACCGTGACGTCGACCGTCGCGTGTTCGAGCCGCTCCGGCGTGACCGCCGCCCGCTCGCGGTCAGGCCCGCGTGCGGCCCGAGCATCCGATCAGCACGACCGCGTCGACGGGAGCGTCGGCGATCGCCGTGCCCTCCCCCGGTTCGTCGCGCATGAGCAGGATGCCGGCGCTGAGATCGGCGAGTCCGTCGGTGAGCCCGTCCATCATGGCCGTCGTCACCGGGTCGAGGAATGCCGCGCGCAGATGTCCTTCGAGCACGACGGCGACGATGCCGCTGCGGCCGCGGCGCAGGGAGGCGGCACGAGGGTCAGGTCCCGCGTAGCCGAGTTCGGCGGCCGCGGCGAGCACGCGCTCGCGGGTCGCGGGGGCCACCTTCGCCTTGCCGCTGAAGACGACCGATGCGGTGGATGTCGCCACGCCCGCCTCGCGTGCGACGTCGGCGATCGTGGGCCGACGCGGCGTCTCCTGGCTGCTCATACTTCGAGGATAGCTCCCTTTGGTTCCCCTGGATCGAATCGATTCGATAGGCTGTCCGGCATGGAAGCACCCCTCACCCGCTCGCAGTTCGTCCGCTGGCGTGCCGCGATCTTCGCCATCTTCCTCGCCAGCGGTCTCTCGATCGCGACCTGGGCGTCCAGGGTGCCGGGGATCAAGGAGGCACTGGGCCTCGACAACGCACAGGTGGGGCTCATCCTGCTCGGTATGGGCGCCTCGTCCATCATCGGCATCTCGACGGGGCCGGCCGTCATGGCGCGCACGGGTGCACGCCGGGGCATGCTGCTGACGATGCTCACCTTCGCCGTGGGCATCATCCTGGTCGGCATCGGGGCGAACGTCTTCGCCTCGGTTCCGGTGGTCCTCGTCGGCATGGTGCTGTTCGGCTTCGGCAACGGCTCGGTCGACGTGATGATGAACGTCGAAGCGACGGCGATCGAGCAGCAGATGGGGCGGACGATCCTGCCCGTCTTCCACGCGTTCTTCAGTTTCGGCACCGTGATCGGCGCGGGGATCGGTGCTCTCGCAGCGCAGCTCACGGTCGACGTCGCCACCCACGCCGCGGTCATGGGTGCCGTGATCGCCGTGATCGCCGTCGTCTGCTTCTTCCAGGTGCCCGCGCGCGAGGCGGCGCTCGACCCCGCGTCCCACACCAAGCCGCCGTTCCGCGCCAGGATGCACACCGCGCTCGAGGCCTGGCGTGAACCACGCACCTACCTGATCGGCGTCGTCATGCTCGGCATGTCGTTCGCCGAGGGCGGCGCCAACGACTGGATCGCTCTCGGCACCGAACAGGGTCACGGATTCGCCGAGGGCACGGGAGCCGTGTCGCTCGCCGTGTTCTCGATCGGGATGACGGTCGTCCGTCTGTTCGGAGGGCCGCTCGTCGACCGCTTCGGCCGCGTCCTGGTGCTCCGTATCCTCGCGGTCGCCGCGGCGTCGGGGATCCTGCTGTTCATCCTCGCGCCCACCTTCCCGCTGGTGCTCGTCGGCGCGGCGCTCTGGGGCATCGGGGCGTCGCTCGGCTTCCCGCTCGGCATGTCTGCGGCCGCGGACGACCCGGCCAAGGCGGCGGCTCGCGTGAGTGCAGCAGCGACGATCGGCTACATCTCGTTCCTCGGCGGCCCGCCTGTGCTCGGCGTCATCAGCGAGCACATCGGCCTGCTGAACACCCTGTTCATCCTGGTCGCGTTGGTCGTGATGTCCGGATTGTTCTCGGGTGCCGCGCGCCCGCTGCGCGACGACGAGAAGACCCCGGTCACGAAAGCAGCGCAGGACTGAGGTTCATCCCCCTTCGCCGCGGACGATGGCTGCAGCGTGCGAGCGGCTCCGCGCACCGAGCTTGGTCAGCACGTTGGACACGTGCGTCTTGACCGTCGGAATCGAGATACGCAGCCGTGCGGCGAGCTGCGCGTTGGACCAGCCCAGCAGGATGCCGTCGAGAACCTCGCGTTCGCGGACGGTCAGGTCGGAGCGCTCCGTCGCGTTCGATCCCGGTGGCGGTGGAGTCATGCCCTGGGCCACTGCGGCGAGCGCACGCCGCGTCACCCGCGGGTCCAGCGCGCCTTCGCCGGCGGCGACGGAGCGCACGGCCTGAACCAGCGCGGGGGCATCGACCGTCTTGAGGAGGAAGCCGACCGCTCCTGCGCGGATCGCCCCGAGGACCAGCTCGTCCTCATCGAAGCTGGTCAGCACGAGCACGTCGCCGAGTCCGCGTTCGACGATCTCCCGCGTGGCGGAGATCCCGTCTCGTCCGGGCATGCGCAGATCCATGAGCACCACGTCGGGCCGGAGTGCGGCCGCATTGCGCACGGCGATGTCGCCGTCGGCCGCCTCGCCCACCACGGTGATGCCGTGCGCCTCGAGCATGATCCGCAACCCGGCCCTGATGGCGCCGTGGTCGTCGGCGAGCAGCACGGTCGGCGCGCTCATACCCGCACCTCGAGGGGAAGTCGACCCTCGACCACCCAGCCGTCTGCGACGGGACCGGCTGAGAAGAACCCGCCGAGCGCTCCCACCCGCTCCCGCAGCAACTGCAGTCCCCAGCCCTCCCCGCCATGGGCGGCCGCCGCGCTGGCGATGCCTCCGTGGGACCGCACCAGGACCCGTACTTCTGCTTCCCGCGCCACGATCTCGACGTCCACTTCGGCACCGCCCGCGTGCCGGATGCAGTTCGTGAGGGCCTCCCGCACGATGCGGACGACAGCCTGTTCTGCGGCGGCACCGAGCTCGGGCAGGTCCGCGGCGGCGAAGCGGACGACGAGCCCCGCGCGTTCGGCCTCTCGCACGATGCCGTCGAGATCGGCCCGGCGCGGAGTGGGGACGAGGGCGCCGTCGCCACGGCGGAGCACGGAGATCATCGATCGCAGGGCGCCATGAGCGTCGAGGCCGGCGTCTCGCACCGCCTGCAGTGCTTCGCGATCCTTCGTCGGGTCGGGCGTCGTGGACAGCGCCGCTTCGGCACGGATCGCCATCGCCATCACGTGACCGGCCACCACATCGTGCAGTTCGCGCGCCATCGCCTCGCGCTCTCGCTGCACGGCCTCGGCGCGGTCGCGCTCGGCGGCCGCCGCCGCATCGTCCGCGCGCTGGCGATACAGCTCGGCGAGTTCCTGCGCCTGCGAGACGGCGACCGCCCACCAGTAATCCGTGCCGAAGATCGCGCCGTACTGCACTCCGATGAGGAACGCGACCGCGAAGGGCATATCCGTGAAGAGCCAGGCCGCGACGAAGACGATGACGGTGCCCGCGCCGAGGAGCACGAGCAGGACGCGGCGACGTCGCGGGCCGGCGAGGAACACCGCCGTCCACAGCACGTCGAGCAGCACGACGAGAGTCCCGATGCCGCCGACGGTGAGGAGGTCGGCGACGAAGAGGATCGTCACGAGCCCGAGCACGGTCATCGGCAGGCGTTGCTTGATGAGCGCGAGCGCACAGGCCGGAAGTGCGAAGGCGAGCGCCCACCACGGTGACACCGGCCCGGGAAGGAGGGAGAACGACCCCCAGACGCCGCGGAATCCGAGCGCCGCCATCATCACGGCGAGAAGCGCCATGCCCACAGGGTCGACCCACCCGCGTTGCCGGCGGTACCAGGCGCCGAACCCGCCCTCGACCTGCTCGTGCATGACCTCATGCAACCACGGCCTGCGCCCCCGTCGCATCCGTCGAAGGGATGAGGAGCGCGGTGGCGACGATACTTTCGCCCGATCCGCCCGTGTGCCGTGTCGCGCGACGGTGGAGTCATGGAACTCTTCGGCGGCCTGCCGCTCCCCCTCTCCCTCGCGCTTCTGGCACTGATCGACGGCCTCAGCGTCGGCACACTGCTCATCCCGGTCTTCCTCCTGCTCCACCCCGGGCGCGTACGTGCCGGACGCATCCTCCTGTATCTGGTGACGATCGCGGCGTTCTACCTCCTCGTCGGGCTCCTCTTCCTGTGGGGGCTGGTCAATCTCGTCGACGTGGCCTCGGACTTCCTGGCGTCTCCCGTCGGATTGGTCATCCGTCTCCTCGTCGGAGCCGCGCTGCTCATCACCGCGTTCGTGATGCCGACGGGCGAGAAGCAGCCGAAGGGCGCCTCCGCCACGACGTCGACGCCCCCGCCGGGCATCGAGCCGGGAACGGCCGGACCCGAGAACTCCCCGCTGGCGGGGATGCCGGCGCACGACACCCCCGTTCCGAAAACCATGACGACACCGCCCTCCCTCGATGCGAGCGGTCCGCAGGCGGCTGCCGCTCCGCGCTCCGGGCGCATCACGCGCTGGCGGGCGCGCCTGCTCGATCCCCGCACGCGCGGCACGGCTGTGATGGCCGTCGCGATCGCCGCAGGACTCGTCGAGGTCGCGACGATGCTCCCGTACATCGTCGCGATGACGATGCTCGCGGATGCCGCGGTCGATACCCCGCTCCGCGTGCTGTCTCTGGCCGGGTACTGCGCGCTGATGATCCTGCCGGCGGTCGTCCTGCTGCTCCTCCGCATCGTGGCCGCTCCGCTCGTGCAGCGCCCGCTCGAACGCTTCGCCGCCTGGATGGAGCGCACCGGCGCGGAGAACACGGCATGGATCATCGGCATCATCGGGTTCCTCATCGCCCGTACCGCGGCCACCGAGCTCGGCCTTTTCGAGGCGCTCGGCGGCTTCCTCGGCAACTGATCGCCACGCACCCCGGGGCGGCGAGGAACACCACCGCGACGAAGTAGGCTCGACGGGTGCGTCTCGTCATCGCCCGCTGCTCGGTCGACTACACCGGTCGGCTCAATGCCCATCTCCCGCTCGCCACGCGTCTGCTCGTGCACAAGGGAGACGGGAGTCTGCTCGTGCACTCCGACGGCGGCAGCTACAAGCCGCTGAACTGGATGAGCCCGCCGTGCTCCTCGACCCTGGGCTGCAGAAGGACGGCGTGGAGGCCGACCTGCAGCGACTGCTCGCCGAACAGGTGGAGCGCATCTCCGAAGGCGCGACCCTCGTACGCCGCGAGTACCCGACGGCGATCGGTCCGGTCGACCTGCTGGTGCGGGACGCCGATGGCGCCGCGATCGCCGTGGAGATCAAGCGCCGCGGCGACATCGACGGCGTCGAGCAGCTGACCCGCTACCTCGAGCTGCTCGGCCGCGACCCTCACCTCTCCCCCGTGCAGGGCGTGTTCGCCGCACAGGAGATCAAGCCGCAGGCTCGCGTCCTGGCCGAGGACCGCGGCATCCGCTGCCTCGTGCTCGACTACGACGACATGAAGGGCATCGAGTCGGGCATCCCCCGCCTGTTCTGAGCCTCTGCTTTCCGAGCCTCTGCTTTCCGAGCCACGCCGATCAGCGGTCCGCGATCAGACGCGGCGTCGGACCCTCTAACCGCACAAGGTGTGGAGGGGCGCTTCTGAAGCACACCTGTGCAGGGAGAATGATCACCTCCTCCGGGCCCATAGGCTGGAAGCATGCCCCACTCCCCCTATTCCTGCGTGCTGTGGGACGTCGACGGCACGATCGTCGATGCATCAGTCGGCATCCTCCGTCGTCTGAAGATCGCGCTCACCCACTTCGGGCACCCGGCGCCGACGCGCGAGCAGCTGGTGCACTGGATCGGGCCGCCTATGTTCCAGTCGTTCCAGGACCAGGCGGGTATGACCCCCGAGGAATCCAGCGAGGCGGTCGCCTTCTACCGCGCGCTCGGCAAGGCCGACGGGTACACGACCGATGCGGCGACGTACCCCGGCGTCACGGAGCTCATCCACGATCTGGCCGCGGCGGGCATCCCGCAGGCGACCGCCAGCTCGAAGCCCGAGATCCAGGTCGACGCCCTCGTCGACCACTTCGGCCTGCGCCCCTCGTTCCTGACGACGGTCGGCGCGACGCCCGATGAGGCCACGCTCGCCTCGAAGACCGACATCGTGGCCGAGGCGCTGCGCCGGCTCCGCGAACTCGGCGCCGACACGTCACGGCCGGTTCTCATCGGCGACCGCCATCACGATGTCGAGGGCGGCAAGGCCAACGGCGTCCCCGTGATCTTCGTCGGGTGGGGCTTCAGCAACCCGCGCGAGGGCGACGATGCGGAGTTCCGCGTGACGAGCGTCGACGAACTCCGCGCGCTCTTGGTCGACTGACGCCCGCGCGCTCTCGACGATCGCGTGCCGGCGAGCCCTCACGGACCCTCCGGAAGCACAGAACTCCCCGCCGGATGACGCCGCCATGGCGCTCCGGTCGGGGAGTTCAGGTTCCGCCCGTCTCAGACGGGGCGGATGTTCTCTGCCTGCAGGCCCTTCGGACCCTGCGCCACATCGAACTCGACTCGCTGGTTCTCTTCGAGAGACCGGTAGCCGGATGACTGGATGGCGGAGTAGTGCGCGAAGACGTCAGCGCCTCCGTCGTCA
>JAQZBG010000255.1 GCA_029239165.1 Microbacterium sp.
CCGAAGACCAGCGCCTCCCCGTTCGCGAAGGGCCCGACCACGTTCGCAGCCTGGAGTGAGGTCGCCGAACAGCGCGCACCCGGTGAATCGCAGTCTGCCGAGCAGCTCGTCGCCTCGTACTCGGAGCTGCACGCCGCCGACCTCGCCAACACGCTCCTCGATCTTCCGCAGCAGCGCATGATCGAGGTGGCCGAGGAGTTGTCGGACGACCGACTCGCCGACGCCCTCGAGGAGATGCCCGAGGACGAGCAGGTGCACATCCTCGACCGTCTCGGCGATGAGCGCGCGGCCGACATCCTCGACCAGATGGAACCGGACGATGCAGCCGACCTGCTCGCCCAGCTGTCCCCGGAGCGTCTCGAACAGCTGCTCGAGTTGATGGAGCCGGAAGAGGCCGAAGACGTCAGGATGCTGCTGCGTTACGGACCGGACACCGCGGGCGGCCTGATGACCCCGGAGCCGATCATCCTCTCCGCCGACGCCACCGTCGCGGAGGCGCTGGCCCTGATCCGCCGCCACGAGCTGCACCCCGCGCTGGCTGCCGCGGTCTTCGTGACCCTCCCGCCGTTCGAGACGCCGACCGGACGACTGCTCGGGCTCGTGCACTTCCAGCGGATGCTGCGCTACCCGCCGCACGAACGGCTCGGTGCGATCCTCGACGACAGCCTCGAGCCCGTGCCCGTCACCGCGTCTGCCGCCGAGGTGGCACGGCTGCTGGCGAGCTACGATCTCGTGTCTCTGCCGGTGATCGACGCCGCCCACCGCCTGGTCGGCGCGATCAGCATCGACGACGTTCTCGACTATCTCCTCCCGGACGACTGGCGCTCGCATGACAGCGATGACGCGCCGTCCCCCGCGAAGGAGGCACGCTGATGCCCCGCTCGCCTCGCCTCGACGCTCCAGGCCGCAGCACGACCAGGCCCCGCACGACTTCACGCGACCGGTTCGGCCGGTTCACCGAGTGGGTCGCCCGTGCGATGGGCACCCCCGCCTTCCTGGTCATCCTCAGCCTGTTCTGCGTGGTCTGGATCGTCTGGAACACGCTGATGCCCGAAGACCTGCGCTTCGACGATGCCGCCCTCGGCTTCACCGCCTTGACGCTCATGCTCTCGCTGCAGGCGTCGTATGCCGCACCGCTCATCCTTCTCGCGCAGAACCGTCAGGACGATCGCGATCGCGTGCAGATCGAGCAGGACCGGCAGCGCGCGGAGCGCAACCTCGCCGACACCGAATATCTCGCCCGCGAGATCGTGGCGCTGCGCATGTCGCTCGAGGAACGCAATGCGCAGGCGGTCACGCGCGACGTGCTGCGACAGGAGCTGAAAGCCCTCCTCGCCGAGCTCGAGGACGCCGGAGACAAGCCGGCCACAGGCGCCGCATCGTGACCCAGGTCGACCTCGTCCGCGCCGCGGTCTCGGCAGTGACCGACCCGGAGTTGCGCCGCCCCATCGGAGAGCTCGACATGGTGCGAGAGATCGCCGTGGACGGCGGCCACGCCCAGGTCGGCATCGTCCTGACCATCGTGGGCTGCCCTGCGGCGGCGCGCATCGAGTCCGACGTACGGCAGGCTGCGGCATCGGTCCCCGGGATCGCCGCGGTCGACGTCGAGGTGGGCGTGATGACCCCCACCGAGCGGAAGGCCCTCACCGAGAAGCTGCGCGAGGGCAGACCGGCGCGCCAGATGCCCTTCGGACCCGACTCGCTCACCCGCGTGATCCTCGTCTCCAGCGGCAAAGGGGGCGTGGGGAAGTCCACCGTCACGGCCAACCTCGCCGTCGCGCTCGCCGACCAGGGACTCTCGGTCGGCCTCGTCGACGCCGATGTGCACGGATTCTCGATCCCCGGGCTCCTCGGCATCCCGGCGGGGACGCAGCCGACCAGGATCGACGACCTCATGCTGCCGCCGGTGGCGCACGGGGTGAAGACCATCTCGATCGGGATGTTCCTCCGCGACGGCGAGGCCGTCGTGGCGTGGCGCGGACCGATGCTGCACCGGACGGTGCAGCAGTTCCTCACCGACGTCTTCTTCGGCGATCTCGATGTGCTGCTCATCGACATGCCGCCGGGCACCGGCGACATCGCCATCTCGATCGGCCAGCTCCTCCCCCATGCCGAGGTCCTGGTCGTGACGACTCCGCAGACGGCTGCCGCCGAGGTGGCGATCCGCAGCGGGCTCGTCGCACGGCAGACCGGCCAGCGCGTGATCGGCGTCATCGAGAACATGGCGGCGTACTCCCTCCCCGACGGCACCGTCATCGATCTGTTCGGGTCTGGCGGAGGAGCCGCGGTCGCCGAGGCGCTCTCCGAACCGGACACGACGGTTCCGCTGCTCGCATCGATCCCCCTGAGCCCTGCGCTCCGCGAAGGCGGGGACAACGGCCTCCCGATCGTCGCCGGTGAGACCACTGATGCCGCGGCCACGACGATCCGCGACCTTGCACGCGCGCTCGCACGGCAGGGGCGCGGCCTTCCCGGCCGCTCGCTGCCGATGTCGATCGGCTGACCGCGCGTGGGAAGATGAGACTGTGGCCCCACGTTCCCTGACGGTCGATGAGAGCCTGCTGCGTCGGATGGCGCGCGATGCCGCGATCTACACGCTGACCCGCCCCGTCGCCATCGTCATGTGGCTGGCCCTCGCGGGCGCCCTGGCGCTCAGCATCCTGAATCAGAGTGCCCCGGTGCCGGCTGGCCGGGAAGCGCCCTTCGGCGCGGGATGGATGCCGCCCCTGATCCTCGGGCTCGCCGCCTACGCGATCGTGATGTCGGTGACGACCGCTCGACACGCGGTGCGCACAGCGATGCCGGTCGAAACCGTGGTGTGGGTGGAACTCCACGAAGACGCCCTGAAGATCGGGAGTGGGAGTCGCCGATCAGACATCGCCTACAGCACCTTCCAGAACATGCGTGTCGGGCGGGACGCCGTGCTACTGAAGGTGCGTGGCTCCTCCGTCGCGACGGCGGTCCCCCGCGCTCTGCTCACCGACGCGGACATCGCGCTGCTGAGGTCGCGGATCTCTTAGGCTTCGCGCGACTCGCTCGAGGACGGGCCCGCACGCCCCGCATGCCGAGCCCGTCTCCCCCTCGTCACCCGCCGCCGGATCAGGATGACGACGGGCAGCAGCATGGCGACGGGAAGACAGAACACCGCACCGAACGCCAGCGCCGTGCCGACGGCGAAGTCGCTCCCGCCGGTGCGGCCGAGTCCGATGGAGCCGCTCCCGAAGGCGTCCCCGGCCACGAGGAACTCGCCGTCGTAGGTAGCCAGCGAGTCTGAGCACGTCACGGTGTGGACTCCCTCATCCGCTGCGGTGAACTGCGTCTGCTGCTCGAACCCGCGCTTCGGGGTCATCCACCAGAGAGTGTCGTCCCAGGACAACGAGGGCCCTCCGCGCTGAGACAACTCAGTGCCGCCCGGACCCGAAACGGAGCATTCCAGCGTCCCCAGCATCGCGGAGATCCCGCTGCCCCAGATGCCCACGCGTTCGCCGGCATCGAGTTCGATCTCTTCCGCGTGCTCCAGGGGAACCGACTGCGCGGCGGCCACGGATGCTGCGACCGGGATCACCCACAGCGTCCAGATCAGAACGCCCACGCACCCGCACAGAACGGAGAATGCGAACGCCACGGCATCGCGATGAGCGATCCGCCCTCGCGTCACGTGGCTTCGGGGTCGAACGGAGGCCTGTTGCTCGCGCTGAACTCCTGAGGGAGCGATCGAGAAGCGATCGGTTCCGCGATCGTCTCCTTCGCCTGAACGGACGTCGCCGGCTGCGGCTCCTCGAACAGCGCGTCACGGATGATGCGGCGCGGATCATACTGACGGGGGTCGAGCTTGCGCCAGTCCACGTCGTCGAGCTCGGGGCCCATCTCCTCGCGCATGCGGGATTTGGTCGAACGGAGATACTCTCCGGCCTTGCGCACCATGCGGGAGAAGCCTTCGGCAGCTCGCGGAAGACGTTCCGGGCCGATGATGAGGACGGCGATGAGACCGATCAGCAACAGCTTCTCGAAGGTGAGCCCGAACGTCATCTCTACAGGCTACCGTCGCGCCTGCGGTCCGCGGGTACACCGAGCGAATACTCTGGAGGGAATCACCGGGCAGGCAGGGAGAAACAGGCCATGAGCGAGCACGACGCGAACGCGCGATTCCTTCGCGAGTCCATCGTGGAACCCGACTCCATCGCACGTGCGCGCGCACACGCGATCGAGCTCGGCGCGATGCCGATCAGCACCGTCGTCGGCTCCCAGATCGCGGTGCTCGCCGCCGCGACGGGCGCACGCTCGATCGTCGAGATCGGCACCGGGGCGGGTGTATCGGGACTCTGGCTGCTGCACGGCGCACCGCAAGCGGTGCTCACCTCGATCGACAACGAGCCCGAGCATCTCGCGGCAGCGCGACAGGCCTTCGCCGACGCGAAGGTGCCGTCCACCAAGGTGCGGTTCATCACCGGACGCGCCATCGACGTGCTTCCGCGAATGAACGAGGCCTCGTACGACATCGTGCTGGTCGACGCCGATCCCGACCACGTCATCGAATACGTCGAGCACGGACTCCGCCTCGCCCGCGCCGGCGGCATGGTGCTGGTGCCGCGGGTCCTCGGGGGCGGCCGCGTGGCCGACCCGGTGCAGCGCGATGATGTCACGTCGGCCTACCGCTCGCTCGTGCAGGAGACCCAGGAGTCGTCGGCCGTGCTGGGCACGGTGTCGCCTGCGGGCGAAGGACTGCTGCAGCTGATCAGGCTCGCCGACAGGGACTGAGGAGAGCGCGCTCCGCGCGCATCCCCGGAATCGACAAAGGGCGGTGGATCCGAGGATCCACCGCCCTTTCGGATCCGCGGGTGCGGATCCCAGATCGATCAGGCCGGTGCCACGACGGCGGCGAGCACGTCGTGAAGTTCCTTGGCCTCGGCGTCGTTCACGGAGACGACCAGACGGCCG
>JAQZBG010000256.1 GCA_029239165.1 Microbacterium sp.
GGCGTTCGAGTTCTCGAATGACTTCGTGAGCTCGGCGACCGATGCATCCTTCTGCGCCATGGTCACTCCTTGGTGTGTACGAGGCGCCGCACGGTGGTGGGGCGCCGACCTGGACCACCTGCACAGAAAAAAGCTCCGGCGCAAGCGCACGGAGCTTTGAGAAGTTCGTGTCCTGCGCGGGCCCCTGCTGTGCAGAGCTTCGATCCTGCGTGATTTCGCACGCCTGATGACCAGCGGTCTTCGGTTGCCACAACTCTACCGCACGCACCCCCCTCCCCCAAATCGCCCCCTCCTCCCTCTCTCCCTCGTCCCTCGCCCCTTTCGGACGAGCCAGTCCGCTGCGTGCGCACGCAGGGGGCTGGTTCGCACAGAAAGGGGCCGCTCGGCCAGGGGTGCGCGAGGGAGAGCGGAGACGGGCGGGACCGGCGAGGGCGGCGTGTGTGAGAGGGAGGGTCGGCGGGCGGGGTTAGGGTCGAAGGGTGACACCCGAACTCGCCGCACGCATCGTCGCGGACTCCCGCGACCGCGTGGCGTGGATGCGAGCACGTTCCCGCGGAATCACCGCCACCGACGTCGCCGGGCTCACCTCGGAGAAGTCGATCGCTCGCGCGGCGGACTCGAAGCTCGGCGGCGGGCCTCGTTTCGGCGGCAACGCCTACACGGATCACGGCCGGCGGCGCGAGCCCGAGATCGCGGCATGGGTGGCGGCGACCCACGGCATCCTCCCCTCATCGGCGTTGTTCCGCGCCGAGATCGAGCACCGCCATCTGGCCACGCCCGACGGCATCGCGGTCGACGCCCAGGGGCGCGTGAAGCTCGCCGAGATCAAGACGACGAACAAGGCGTTCCGCGGCATCCCACGCACCTATCTGCGCCAGATCTGGTGGCAGCAGCACGTCCTCGGCGCCGAGCGGACGCTGTTCGTCTGGGAGGAGCACGTCGACTTCGCCCCCATCCACGACGAACCGCGCTGCGTGTGGATCGATCGCGACGACCGCGAGATCGCCAAGTTGGTCGGCCTCGCCACCAACCTCATCGACGAGCTGTACCGTCGCACCACCGGCCGGCAGGTCCCGAGCCGGACGCCGGAGGATGCCGCAGCCAGCCGCCGCGAGCAGCTCCGCGAACGAGACGCGTTCCGCGCACTGGCACTCGCCGACTGAGCCCTCGGCTCCGCCCTAGTAGCTGGCGGCGGTGGACATCGTGCACTGCGGGTTCACGCCGAGCAGCCCCATGGTGGCACTCGCCACAAGCCAGTCGGACTTCCACCCACCCGGCCCCGTGAAGCGGATGCCGAACGTCTTCGTCGCGCCCAGGAGCCCCGTCAGCAGGCCGCCGTCGATGACGGTCACATAAGCGGCCGCGTTTCCCGTCGTCTGCACGTTCCCGAGGAGGTTGCTCAGGATCGGCTCGAGGAGTCCTTGATTGACGATCTGCCCGAACTGCGCCTTCGTCAGGTCGTACCCGGTCGCGGCGGCGGGCGCCCGCCAGGAGATGGTCACCTTCGGGTTGGCCCCCAGCAGCCCACTGCTCGCCACGCACCCCGGAGCCGCCGAGGAGAGGGGTTCCGGGACGTTGATCGAGCTGCCCGTCGCGGTCGCCCGCTCCGCGTCGGTCCATGCCGCTTCGGTCGACGGCACGGTCGGGACGAGGCCTGCACCGACCACCAGCGACATTCCGAGCACGGCACCCGCCCACCGCACGCGCTTCGCCGGCCTCATCGGTCACCGCCCGGTTCGCGGGGGACCGGGCCGATCGCCACAGCACGACCCCGACGAGCCGAGAGCAGCAGGCCGACGACGGCCGACACGGCCCCTCCGGCGAGCACCCAGGGCGCCAGCGACGACGGACCGGTCGCGGCCAGGCCGCCACCGGGACCCACTGCTACGGCATCGCCGACGCCGCTGGCATGAACCCGGACGCTCGTGGAGCCGGTCTCCGCCCCCTCGGCGAGGCCGATGGACAATCGGACATGGGCGACGTCCGTGTCCGCCACCTCGTCGAGCGTCACCTCGCCACCGTCGCGTGGGATCTCCCACGCAGAGCGCAAGCTCACGGCACCACCGGGGCATCCGCTCCCCTGCCACGGGCGCAGACACATCGACACATCGAGGACGAGGGGCGCTTCGCCGGAGGCGCTCAGGGCGATGGTCACGATTCCGGGATCCGGCGCCTTCGCACTGACCTCGACGTCCCATCGCACCTGCTGCCCGGGGAGCAACGCCCCCGCGGCCTCCCAGTCCGCGACCGAGACCAACCGAAGGATGCGTCCCTGAATGACCTCCGTGGTGGGCGCCGCCCAGGCGGGGGCCGCCGAACCGAGAAGCACGAAGAGCACGACGACTCCTGCACCCAGGCGCCTCATGGGCGTCGATCCCTTCGCCGCTCCCCCGCCGCGACCAGCGCCCCCGCAGCCTCGGACTCATCGCCGGTGTCGGAGGAGTCCCCCGACACCGCACGCTCCCTCCGCGGCCAGAAAGCCCAGACCACCAGCAGCGAGGCTCCCAGCGTGATCTCCCCGAGGACCCACGGGCTGCCGAACCAGACGATCACGTTCGCGAGAGCCGGCACCGAGCCGCGGACGACACGGACTTCGGTCACGGTGTACGGCGCCGGGTCCTCGACGTCGTTCGCGTCGCCCCTCATCGTGATGAGCCGACTGCCGTCCGCATCCGTCGGTTCGACATCGGTGACACGGTGCGTGATGGGCAGTGCGGCGCCCCGATCCACCGTCACGACGTCGCCGACCGCGATGTCGGAGGCGGGGATCCTCTGCACGAGAGCGACGGATCCTGCCGGAATGGTCGGCGTCATCGACCCGGTCTTGAACATGATGAGCGAGTATCCGCCCGTGAACGCCAGGATCACGAGCACGATGCAGATCACACCGCCGATGGCCGCCAGGGTGAGCAGCACCTCCCGCACTCCGCGTCCCACTGCGCGGGCGCCGCGTGCGATGGTGGCCATGTCGTCGCTCAGCTCGTGCTTCCTGTGAAGGTCCAGGTCGGTTTCACGGTGCCGCCCTGTGCTGTTCCGGTCGCGTCCGTCGGCAGCTCGAGCACGACGCAGTACGTGATCGTGTTGAGGGGGCTCACCGTCAGAGCCTGTGCGGGCAGTGCGGGCACCGCGGTCAGCGCCGCTGTCGCCGTCGCCGCCGTCGTGCAGTTCGCAGGGGCCGCGACCACCGCGATGTTGACCCTGATCGCGTTCTGCAGCGCGAGATCGGCCCCCGTCGGCGCCGTGCCCGCATTGTTGGTCACGGTGACCGCGGTGAGGTTGACGGTGCCGCCGAGGGTGCCGGACGCCTGCACCTGCACGTATGCCGCCTTCTTCACCCCCGGGTACAGTCCCGACGCGTCGAGGGGCACGGTGAGCACGGTCTCGGTGGGTCCGTGCGACGCGAAGGCCCCCTGATCCGACCGCGACGCGATCGAGAAGCTGCCGGCGCTGACCGTGCTGGTCGCGAGCTCCTGATCGGTCCAGGCCGCGATCGTCATCGTCGCACCGACGCCGAGAACCAGCCCACCGGCGAGCAGCGCCCGCACGCGCCGGAAGGTGCGTGAGGGCCGCGGGCGGGCGGATGCGCGCAACGAGCGACGGGTGAGTGCTACGGCTGCACCGAGGTCGCGTTCCACTGCCATGTGACGGTTCCTGTGTCGCCCTGCTCGATCCCGCCCGCACCGGACGCCGCGGTGACCTGGATACACAGGTTGACGTCCGTTCCCGGGGTCATCGTCGCGGGCACGGCCGTACCTGCAGCGAAGGCGGTCGCATCGCAGCCGAACGCCGCCTCCGTCGACACGATGCCGTAGGTCAGCTTCCCGGGTGTGGCGAAGTCTTCCGCTCCCACCGGGGCCACCGAGTCGAGTGTGGCGTCGTAGGTGCCGCCGAGCCTCAGGGCATACGGCGCATAGACCACATCACCGGGGCTGAGGTTCGTCGGGTTGACCTCGAAGGTCAGTGCAGCTGCAGCGTCGCTGGTCGCGTGGTCGCTGAACGTCGTTCCGTCGGCCGAACCGGTGAAGGTGAAGGATCCGGCAGTGAACGTCCCGTTCGCGAACTCCGAGTCGTTCCAGGCGGCGAGTGTGACGGCCACACCCACCCCGAGGACGAGTCCACCCGCCAGGACGGCGAGAACTTTGCGCTGCGTATCTCTGGTGGCCATGGGAGTCCCCCTCAGGAATCAGGCGATCGCGTGAATGCCTGAGAACAGCCGCCTCGCAGAGGCCCCGCATCCCCGCCGTGCCCTCATCCTCACTGACGCCTTCCTGCAGAACAAGACGGTTTCGCGCACGTCCCCCGCACATCGCGCGCACCGGAATCGCGTCGTGTCGTCGCTGCCGGAGCGGATGCCGATGACGGACGGTCAGGTCAGCCGGTACGCTCAGCCCTCGTCCGAGTGACGGGCACCTCCGCGAGCACGCCCCGCGCCTCGACGGCGATCTCGGCGGCGATGGTGTCGAGCAGCTCCGAGCGGAGATTCCACTGCTGCCAATAGAGCGGGACACGCAGGGTGGGACCGCCTAGCGGGACGAGTCCGGACGACTCCTGCAGGAGCGGAACCATCCCCCATCCGAGCCCGAGCGTGACAGCGACGGCATAGTCGTGCGAGGCCGGAACGTAGTGCCTCGGTACCCCCGCCTCGCTGACGGACATCGCACGAAGCCACTCGTGCTGCAGCGTGTCTCGCCGGTCGAAGTCGACGAACGGCGCGGCTCTCAGGGCATCCGCGGTCACACCGTCGGGGAACCAGCGCGATGCGTATGCCGGTTCCGCCATCGCCCGGTACTCGAGAACGCCGAGCGGCGACACCGAGCATCCGGCGACCGGGGTGGCCTCACTCGTGACAGCGGCCATCACGGTCCCGGATTCCAGGAGCCGTGCGGTGAAGTTCTG
>JAQZBG010000257.1 GCA_029239165.1 Microbacterium sp.
CGTTCGTGGCGTCGGGAAGGGTCGGCGAAGGCCGCGCTGTCCCGTCGTGTGGACGGACTACGCGGCGGTCGCGACTCCCGGCGCCCGCGGGCGCGGATGGCCGGCGGCGTCAGGATCGCTCTGCGTGAGCAGGGTTCCGATGTCGATCGCCCGCAGCGGATGCGGGGCGTCGGAGGTGGCCTCGGGGCGCACGCTCAGCACGATCGCGAGCGTCAGCGCCGTGACGGCGAGCAGCGCGATGGCGAGGCCGAGGGCCGCGGCATCCGGCATCGAGACGAGCCCGAGCGCGGTCGCGACGATGCTCAGCATCTGCCCGAACCACTCGCTCATGCGCGCTCCCCTCTGCAGCCGAGGGTAGCACCGGGGGTCGGGCGAGCGCCGCGTCGAAAGCGCCGTGTGCCTCCACCGCGGGCGTAACGTCGAAGCATGAGTGACCTTCGCGCCCTGCTCGGGATCGAGCATCCGATCATCCTCGGCCCGTTCGGCGGGCTCTCCTCGACCGCGCTCGCCGCCGCCGTCAGCGACGCGGGTGGTCTCGGCTCCTTCGGGCTGTACGGCTTCGACGGGGACAGGATCCGCGCGACGGGAGCCGAACTGAGGGCGGCGACCGACCGGCCGTTCGCGTTGAACATCTGGCTCCCCACGGGCGACGAGGTCGACCCCAACCCGCAGCACATGATCTTCGCGCAGGCGCTGCAGCCGTTCTACGAGGCCGTCGGCATCGAGGTGCCCGCCCGGCCTGAGCGGTACAACCCTCCGCTGGAGGAGCAGCTCGAGGCGGTCTGGGAGATCGAGCCCGCGGTGCTGAGCGTGGTGTTCGGCGTGCCCTCCGCGCCCGTGGTCGAGGAGGCGCATCGCCGCGGCATCCGCATCGTCGGCACGGCGACCACTGTGGCAGAGGCGGTCGCGCTCGCCGCGGCAGGAGTGGATGCCGTCGTCGCGACGGGCGCGGAAGCCGGAGGCCACCGGGTGTCGTTCCTGCGCCCGGCGGAGGAGTCGCTGGTCGGCACGTTCGCCCTGGTGCCGCAGGTCGTGGATGCGGTCGACGTTCCCGTGATCGCGGCCGGCGGGATCGCCGATCGCCGCGGGGTGGCCGCGGCCTTCGCGCTGGGCGCCGCCGGTGTGCAGGTGGGGACGGCGTTCCTCGCGACAGCGGAGTCGGCGGCGAACGACGCGCACCGCGACGCGATCCGGTCGACCGCCGCCGACGAGACCGTGCTCACGCGCGCGATGAGCGGACGCCTTGCTCGCGGGGCACGCAACCGCGTCGTGCGGGCGATCGAGGCGAGCGGCACGATCGCCCCGTTCCCGATGCAGAACTGGCTCACCGGCCGCTTCCGCACCGCCGCGGGTCAGCAGAACCTGGGCGCGTTGCAGTCGCTGTGGATGGGGCAGGCCGCCCCGTTGGTGGAGTACGACACCGCCGCCGAGGTGTTCGCCGAGCTGGCGGCGGGGGTTCCGGCAGACCGCTAGAGGATGACCGTGGACTTGCCGTGCACGATCACGCGGTCTTCGGCGTGCCATTGCACGGCGCGGGCGAGCACCAGGCGCTCCACGTCGGCACCGCGGCTCTGCAGCTGAGCCGCCGACTCGGAGTGGGTCACGCGGGTGACGTCCTGTTCGATGATCGGCCCCTCGTCGAGGTCGGCCGTCGCGTAGTGCGCGGTCGCGCCGATGAGCTTGACGCCGCGATCCTTGGCTCGTGCATACGGGTTCGCCCCGATGAACGCGGGGAGGAACGAGTGGTGGATGTTGATCACGGGGACCTCGAGGCGCGTGATGAAGTCGTCCGTGAGGATCTGCATGTAGCGGGCCAGCACGACCAGGTCGACGTTGCCGCGCAGCAGCTCGAGCTGACGCTCCTCCATGGCGGCCTTGTCGCCGGAGGGGATGTGCACGAACGGCACGCCGAACGAGCGGACCGACTCGGCGAGGTCGGGGTGGTTGGAGACGACCATCGTGATGTCGATGTCGAGCTGGCCGCGCTGCGTGCGCCACAGCAGCTCCATCAGGCAGTGGTCGTACTTGGAGACGAAGATCGCGACGCGCTTGCGGCGGGCCACGTCGTGCAGCGACCACTCCATGCCGAAGCGCTCGGCGACCACAGCGATGTCGGCTTCGAGTGCGGGGCGCGCGGCGGAAAGCCCGTCGAGGTGGATCACGGTGCGCTGGAAGAAGCGTCCGCCCTCGGCGTCCGTGGAGTGCTGGTCGAGCGAGATGATGTTCGCGCCGTGCTGAGCGAGCACGCCGGCGACAGCGGCGACGATGCCGGGCTGATCGTCGCAGGCGATCAGCAGGCGGGCGGTATCGGGCTGAGACATGGGGGCTCCTCGAGGGTGTGCATCGATTCTGCCGTGGATGCAGAGCGGGGGCGAATCGCGCGAGGCGACTCGCTACTCTGAGTCTCGTGGAAGCGAGTGACCTCGGCCTGGTGCTGATCCCCCTGCTGGCCGTCGCCGCACCCCTGCTCGCCCGCGGCGTGCGCCCCCTGGTCCGGGTGCCGATCGTCGTGTTCGAGCTGGTGCTCGGCATCCTCGTCGGCCCTGCGGTTCTCGGCTGGGTCGAGCCCGGTCCGCTGCTGGAGAAGCTCAGCGACTTCGGTCTGGCCCTGCTGTTCTTCGTGGCGGGCACCGAGATCGACTTCAAGACGGTGGCGGGCAAGCCGCTGGCCCGTGCCTCGCTCGGCTGGCTCCTCAGCGTGGTGCTGGGCATCGGGCTCGGCTTCTTCTTCGCGCCGGGCGAGGGGATGGTCGTGATCGGGATCGCGCTCAGCTCCACGGCGCTGGGCACCCTGATGCCGATCCTGCGCGATGCGCGCGAGCTCGACACCCCGTTCGGCCGGGCGATCAGTGCGGTCGGAGCCGTCGGGGAGTTCCTGCCGCTGATCGCGATCTCGATCTTCCTGAGCACGCGCACCACGCCGATCGCCACGGCTGTCCTGCTGACGTTCGTGGTGCTGGCCGGAGCCGCCGTGCTCCTCGCGCATCGGGTGCCGCACGGGCGTCTCCACCGGATCGTCCTCGCCACCCTGCACACGTCCGACCAGTTCGGGGTGCGCTTCGTGATCCTGTTGATCGCCGCACTGGTCGGCCTGAGCGTGATGCTCGACCTCGACATGCTGCTCGGTGCATTCGTCGCCGGCGCGGTGTGGCGGATCATCATGGCGCGCGCGCCGAAGGAGTCCGCTGAGCAGGTCGAGAGCAAGATCGAGGCCATCGCGTTCGGCTTCCTGGTGCCGATCTTCTTCCTCTACACCGGGGTGACGTTCGATCTGCAGGCGCTGCTCACCTCGCCTACCGCGCTGGCGCTGGTGCCCATCTTCCTGATCGCCCTGCTCGTGATCCGCGGTGCGGCGGCACAGCTCTCGGCGCCCGCGGGAATGAGCATCCGCGACCGCGCAGCGCTCGGTCTCCTGGCTGCGACCGGCCTGCCGATCATCGTGGCGGTGACGGCGATCGGGGTGGATCAGGACATGCTCGACACCGGAACGGCCGCAGCGCTGGTCGGGGCCGGCATGCTGTCGGTGCTGCTCTATCCTTTGATCGGCATGACCCTCCGCGGGGATCGGGAAGAGGTCGTGGGACCGGCACGCGCGGGCGAGTCGCTGCAGGGGGAGCTGTGACGACGGCTTCGGCCCTGCTGACCGCGGCCGTGGCCGACCTCGCGGGCGCGCCGAAGGAGGGCCTGGGGGAGCAGCGCGCGTCCCGATGGCGCGGCCGGCGCATCGTGCGGGTCGGCGAGGCCTGGCACCTCGGCGTGCTGTTGTTGACCGAGACGCATGCGCTGGCCACGGCCGAGGTTCTGCGGGCTGCCGACCCCGGCCGCCGCGGCTACACGGCCGAGTCGGCGCGCGAGCGTGCCGAGCGTCGGGCCGAGGCGCTGCGCGGCGGCTTCGGCGAGGGCGAGGTCGTGCACGTGGGATGGAGTGCGATCGACGTGGACGCGGTGGATGCGGGGGGATCCTCCGGCCCGCTGGCGTCGGTGGACGGGGTGCCGTCGGTGCGCTGGAGCGCGGCCGGCGGGTTCATGCCGCTGGAAGCATACCTGCGCGAACGCGTGGCTCTGCTGCGCGAGGGGACCGCGAGCTGACCCGCCCGGCCTGACTCGAAGCGACCGCCTCGGGCGAGCTGGTCACGGCGCGTCGACTCAGGCGAAGGTCTCGGCGAACCGACGCAGGAGCGCGGCGCCCTCGGTGACGGATGCCGCGAGCACCTGCTGTTGCACCGCATCGAACTCGTCGGGGTCGAAGTAGCCGGTGGTGCGGTAGAACGTCATCCGGTCGGCGAAGTCGCGGGGAGTGGGCTCGGGGTGGAACTGCGCGGCGTACAGGTGCGTGCCCACACGGTAGGCCTGCACCGGGCACACGTCATTCGTCGCGAGCAGCACGGCACCGGGCGGGCTGTGCAGCGCACTCTCCTTGTGCGCGGTGAAGACCGTGAGCGCGGGACCGCTGGGACCGAACACCGGGTCGGCTGCTCCCTCCGCCGTCACGTCGATCACGGTGGCGCTCGCGGGCTCCGGGGTGTCGGTGATCACCTCACCGCCGAGCATGCGGGTCACGACGCCGATGCTGAAGCACGTGAAGAACACGGCGACCTCGGCGGCGATGGCCGCGTCCGCCAGGGTGCGCAGATCGGCTTCGACGCGCAACTGTTCGGTGGACTTCACCGCATCGGAGACGTTGTACGGCGAGCCGCCGACGACGATCCCCTGGTAGCCACGCGCGCGCTCGATGTCGAGCGGCGTCTGCAGCAGGTCGAGCCGGTCGACCACGTCGGCACCGAGCGCCCGTCGGAACGAGGCGTGCTCAGCATCCGCCGCCCCGAGCTCGGGACGCACGCAGACGTAGAGGAGCGAGGCCATCAGGAGATTCTAACGAGCGCGACGAACG
>JAQZBG010000258.1 GCA_029239165.1 Microbacterium sp.
GTCCGACGTGCCCCACATCGGCCACGGGTACACGACGGTGGCCGTCGACACGCTCGCACGGTGGCACCGCCAGGCGGGGGATGACACCTGGATGCTCACGGGCACCGACGAGCACGGTCAGAAGATGCTGCGGGCAGCGGCGGCGAACAACGTCACGCCGCAGGAGTGGGTCGACAAGCTCGTCAGCGAGAGCTGGTTCCCGCTGCTGAAGACGCTCGACGTCGCGAACGACGACTTCATCCGCACGACGCAGGAGCGCCATGAGGAGCGCGTCAAGAAGTTCGTGCAGGCGATCTACGACCGCGGCTACATCTACGCCGGCGAGTACGAGGCGCTCTACTGCGTGGGCTGCGAGGAGTTCAAGCCGGAGTCCGAGATCCTCGACGGCACCGGACCCTTCGAGGGCCTGAAGGTCTGCGCGATCCACTCGAAGCCGCTGGAGCTGCTGCAGGAGAAGAACTACTTCTTCAAGCTCAGCGAGTTCCAGGACCGCCTGCTCGAGCTGTACAAGACCCAGCCCGACTTCATCCGTCCGGAGTCCGCTCGCAACGAGGTCGTCTCCTTCGTCCGTCAGGGACTCAAGGACCTGTCGATCTCGCGTTCCGCATTCGACTGGGGCATCCCGCTGCCGTGGGACGAGTCGCACGTCATCTACGTGTGGGTCGACGCGCTGCTCAACTACGCCACGGCGGTCGGCTACGGCGAGGACGAGGAGACGTTCGCGCGCCGCTGGCCCGCATACCACGTGGTCGGCAAGGACATCCTGCGCTTCCATGCGGTGATCTGGCCGGCCATGCTGATGGCCGCGGGCGTCGAGGTGCCCCAGGGCGTCTTCGCTCACGGCTGGCTGCTGGTCGGCGGCGAGAAGATGTCGAAGTCGAAGCTCACCGGCATCGCGCCGACCGAGATCACCGACGTCTTCGGCTCCGACGCTTACCGCTTCTACTTCCTCTCCGCGATCGCGTTCGGCCAGGACGGCTCGTTCTCGTGGGAAGACCTGTCGGCGCGCTACCAGGCCGAGCTCGCGAACGGCTTCGGCAACCTCGCCTCGCGCACCACGGCGATGATCGAGAAGTACTTCGAGGGGGTCGTGCCGCCCGCGGCCGAGTACACCGGGAAAGACCTCGCGATCCAGAAGATCGTGGCGGATGCGGCCACGAACGCGGATGCCGCCATCGCGCAGTTCCGCATCGACGAGGCCATCTCGTCGATCTGGACGATCGTCGACGCTCTGAACGGCTACATCACCGAGAACGAGCCCTGGGCGCTCGCTCGCGACGAGGCTCAGCGCGCGCGCCTGGGCACCGTGCTGTACACCTGCGCCGAGGGCCTGCGTGCTCTCGCGGTGCTGCTCTCGCCGGTGATGCCGCAGTCGACCGAGAAGCTGTGGGTCGCGCTCGGTGCCGCCGAGACGCTGGGCCGTCTGCAGGACCAGCCGATCCGCGAGGCGGGAGCGTGGGGCGTGCTGCGCCCCGGCACCGGCGTCAACGCTCTCGCACCGCTGTTCCCGCGGGTGGAGGCCTCGGCCTGAACCATGGTCGAGACCTATGTGCAGCGCCGTGACGGCGACGGACGTAAGGATCTGAGGTATCCGGCCGCTCCCGAGCCGCTCACGGTCCCGGTGTACGACAACCACGCGCACCTGGATATCGTCGACGGCGATGACCCGTTGTCGCTGACCGAGCAGCTCGACCGGGCGGCGGCCGTCGGCATCGCGGGCGTGGTGCAGGCTTCCGGGGACATCGAGTCGTCGCGGTGGGCGGTCGAGGCCGCGGCGTCCGACCCGCGCGTGCTCGCCGCCGTCGCCATCCACCCGAACGATGCGCCGACCTATGCCGAGGAAGGTCGACTGGACGAGGCGATCGCGGTGATCGACGAGCTCGCCGCACACCCGCGCACCCGGGCGATCGGCGAGACGGGGCTCGACTTCTTCCGCACCGAGCCCGAGCGCCAGGCACCGCAGTTCGAGTCGTTCGAGGCGCACATCGCCCTCGCGAAGAAGCACGGCATCGCCATGCAGATCCACGACCGCGACGCGCATGACGCGGTGCTGGAGACCCTCGCCCGTGTCGGTGCCCCGGAGCGCACGGTGTTCCACTGCTTCTCGGGCGACGACGCGATGGCGCGCCTCTGCGCCGATGCCGGATACCACCTGTCGTTCGCCGGGAACGTGACGTTCAAGAACGCCCAGAATCTGCGGGATGCGCTGAAGGTCACCCCGCTCGACCGCATCCTGGTCGAGACGGATGCCCCGTTCCTCACTCCGGTGCCGCTGCGGGGCCGCCCGAACGCGCCCTACCTCGTGCCGATCACGGTGCGCTTCATGGCCGCAGAGCTCGGCATCGACGTGGACGAGCTGTGCGCCCAGCTGGCCGAGAACACCCTGCGGGTCTACGGCTCGTTCGCCGACTGACTCTCGGGTTCGACGTCTTCCGGCCCGGTCTCGGCGACCGGCTTCGCCGACACGATCTGCGAGATCGGCTTCCACACGAGCAGCAGCGTGAGCGCCGCGCCCACGAACGCGAACCACCACGGAGCCGTCAGTCCCCACACCTGGGCGATGACTCCGCCGAGCGCCTGACCGACGATCATGCCGCCGAACACCCCGACCATGTTCACCGAGGCCACCCGACCCTGCAGCTCGGCGGGAACGAGCCGCTGCCGGACCGTGGTGGAGATCGTGCCCCACACGAACGCGTAGGCGCCGAAGAAGAACATGATGACGAGTGCGACCCAGCCCGTGGTGGTGAGTGCGAACGCCAGGTGCATGAGCACCTCGAGCGAGAGCACGATGCGCATCAGCGCGGCGAAGGACACGTGCCGCTCCAGCCAACCGAAGCTCAGCGTGGCGAGGATGCCGCCGGCGGCCGAGGCCGTGGTCAGGGCTCCGTAGCCCACGGCGCCCATCTGCAGATGCTCGGTGGCGTAGAGCACGAGCACACCCCACGGCGCTGCCCACGTGATGTTGAAGACCAGGATGATGAGCACGAGCATGCGCACCGGTGGATTGCGCCACAGCCAGCGGATGCCCTCGGCGATATCGGTGTGCACGGGCGGGTGGGTGTCGGTCTCGCGCGGAGGGACGGGCGTCTTCGCCATGCGCGAGATGAGCACCACCGCGAAGCTCACGCACACGACCTCGAGCAGGAACGGCCAGGCGGATCCCGCGGCGAACAGGAACGCGCCGAGCGGCGGACCGGCGAACTGGTTCGCCACGAGGTACCCGGCCTGCAGTCGGGCGTTGCCGATGCCGAGGTCGGCGGGCTTCACCAGCATGGGCAGAAGGGTGCTGCCTGCCGTGTCCACGAAGACCTCGGCGGTGCCGTAGAGGAAGGCCACCGCGAGGACGATCCAGATATTCGCGACGCCCGTCACGAGGAACACGCAGAGAGCCGCGAGCACCACGGCGCGCGCGGCGTTGGCGAACATGACGAGGCGACGGCGGTCGAAGCGGTCGGCGATCGCTCCGGCGTGGAGTCCGAACAGCAACCACGGGAGGAACTGCAGGATGGCGCCTGATGCCACCAGGATCGGCGACGACGTCATCGACGCGATCAGCAGGGGAGCAGCAGCGAGGGCCACGCCGTCGCCGATGTTGCTGGTCCACGACGAGGCGAGCAGCCAGCGGAAGTCGCGGCCCATGCGGCGGGGCGCGACGAGTTCACCGAGGGAGGGCACCAGAGAAGACTACTGACGGCCGGGGACGTCGGGAGAGTAGGAGACAATGGCAGGATGACCGTCACCCTGCTCGGGGCCACCGAGATCCGCCGCCTCGCCGCCGAGCTCGACGTCACCCCGACGAAGAAGCTCGGCCAGAACTTCGTCACCGACGCGAACACCGTCCGCAAGATCGTGCAGGCCGCGCGCGTGCAGCCGAGCGAGCGCGTGGTCGAGGTCGGTCCGGGGCTGGGCTCCCTCACCCTTGCGATCCTCGAGACCGGGGCGTCCGTCACCGCCGTCGAGATCGACCACCGTCTCGCGGCCCGGCTGGCCCGGACCGCTGCCGAGCACGGTGTCGCGCCCGACCGGCTCACGGTCGTCGACGCGGATGCGCTGCGCATCACCGAGCTGCCGGGCGAACCCACCGTGCTGGTGGCGAACCTGCCGTACAACGTCTCGGTCCCGGTGCTGCTGCATTTCCTCGAGAACTTCGCGTACCTGCAGCGCGGTGTCGTGATGGTGCAGGCCGAGGTCGCCGAGCGGCTCGCGGCCAAGCCGGGTTCGAAGATCTACGGCTCGCCCAGCGTCAAGGCCGCCTGGTACGGGGAGTGGAAGCTCTCCGGCAACGTCTCTCGCCAGGTGTTCTGGCCGGTGCCGAACGTCGACAGCCTGCTCGTGGGCTTCGACCGGTCAGAGGGGGAGCGCGGCACGGAGGCGGAGCGGCGTCGCACGTTCCAGATCGTCGATGCGGCCTTCAATCAGCGTCGCAAGATGCTCCGCCAGGCGTTGTCGGGCATCTTCGGCAGCTCGGCGACGGCCTCCGAGATCCTGATCGCCGCCGGCGTGGCACCCACCGCCCGTGGCGAAGACCTCACGGTCGAGGACTACCAGCGGATCGCTCGGCATGCGGCCGCGGCGGAGGAACTCGCTGACGACGTCGCTCCCACGCAGTAATCTGGCACCGTGACCGACTCCCCCCGCTTCCGCCCCGATGTTCCCGAGCTGCACCGCCCGTACGCCGCGGACGAGAGCCGCTACCAGCAGTTCTCCTACCGCCAGGTCGGCACCTCCGGTCTGTACCTGCCTCCGATCTCGCTGGGGCTGTGGTGGAACTTCGGCGACAACATCCCGCTCGACAACCAGCGCGCGCTGCTGCGCCACGCGTTCGACCGCGGCATCACGCACTTCGACCTGGCGAACAACTACGGCCCGCCCTACGGCTCCGCCGA
>JAQZBG010000259.1 GCA_029239165.1 Microbacterium sp.
GGCCGAATAGACCAGGTTGACCGGCGCCTCGAAGCCCTTCACCAGACGGTGGTAGCTGTTCAGCGTCGGGTTGGTGAAGGCGAGCAGTGCCGGCGCGTGCGCCAGGATGCCGCCGATGTACCAGCGCGCGATGTCGCTCAGCTGGCCGTAGCCGGCCTCGTCATAGAAGAGCGGCTTGCCCTCGCTCCACAGCGACTGGTGCGTGTGCATGCCCGAGCCGTTGTCGCCGTAGAGGGGCTTGGGCATGAAGGTCGCGACCTTGCCCCACTCCTCGGCCGTGTTCTTGACGATGTACTTGAACTTGAGGATGTCGTCCGCCGCGTGGACCATCGTGTCGAAGCGGTAGTTGATCTCCTGCTGTCCGCCGGTCCCGACCTCGTGGTGAGAGCGCTCGAGGATGAATCCGGCTTCGATCAGCTTGAGGGTGATGTCGTCGCGGAGGTCCGCGGTCTTGTCGACCGGGCTCACCGGGAAGTATCCGCCCTTGTACGGCGTCTTGTTGCCGAGGTTGCCGCCCTCTTCCTCCCGGCCGGTGTTCCAGGCTCCCTCTTCGGAGTCGACGCTGTAGAAGCTCGAGTTCGAGGTGACGTTGTAGCGGACGTCGTCGAAGATGTAGAACTCGGCTTCGGGAGCGAAGAACGCGGTGTCGGCGATGCCGGTGGACGTCAGGTACTTCTCGGCTTTCTTGGCCACCTGACGCGGGTCCTTCGAGTAGATCTCGCCGGTGCGCGGGTTGTAGATGTCGAACAGCATGACGAGCGTGCTCGCCTCGCGGAACGGGTCGACGTACGCGGTGGTGACGTCGGGGATGAGCTGCATGTCGGACTCGTGGATGCTCGCGAAACCGCGGATCGAGGAGCCGTCGAACAGCTGGCCGTCAGTGAAGAACGCCTCGTCGACCGTCGCTGCAGGAATGTTGAAGTGCTGCTGCACACCAGGGAGATCGGTGAAACGGATGTCAAGGAACTTGACGTCGTTCTCCGTGATGTAGGTCAGTACCTCGGACGAATCTTTGAACATGTACGACTCCTGTAATGCGGATCGATGGCTTCACGGCCACTCTGCAGGGTACGGACGGGGGATTTCTCTACGGTATCCGCTTTGTTTCGAGCGTGTTACAGAAGCCGGCGGCGGATGCGGCATTTCGCCCTCGGTAGGCTGGGAGAGTGACGGATGCTGTGAACACGTACCCCGGCGAGCGACTCGGACTCCCGGAGTCGGGCCCTGGCAGCATCGCTCGGCCCGGCCGCCGTATCGGAGCGCTTCTCATCGACTACCTCGCCGCGACGATCATCGCCACTGCGTTCCTCGGGTACGACCAGTTCGCGCTTCCCACCGAGGCCGGGCTCACGCAGTTCGCGCCCATGCTGGTGTTCGCCGTTCTGCAGATCCTCTTCATCCCGACCGCCGGGGGCAGCCCGGGGCACCGGATCCTCGGGATGCGGCTGGTGCGCCGCGACGGTGCCTGGATCGGGCTGTGGCGTCCCATCGTCCGGACCCTGCTGCTCGTCGTCGTCGTGCCGGCGGTGATCTGGGACGCCGATCAGCGAGGCCTGCATGACAAGGCCGTCGGCACGATCCTCATCCGCGCCTGAGAGCCGCGTTCAGAGCTTGCCGCGGTTGCGCCGCCGCGCCTCGCGGGGTGCTCGCCCTCCCAGGAACGATCGCGCCGGGTCGACGGAGAATCCCTGGCGAAGCGCTTCTCTTCCGATGAGCATCCGGAAGCCCATCTCGTCGCGGTTGCTGAGCGTCACCTCGGCGAGCACTTCGCGGTCCACGAGGCGGATCAACAGCTCCACCACGAGGCGCTCCTGTGCATGCCCTGACGAGCTGCGTACAGCACGGCGGTCGTGGACCGGGCACTCGACGACGACCGCATCCTCTTGACTGTCCTGCCAGGGCTTGACCTTGAAACGGACCCAGGGCTGGTCGTCCTGTTCGAACTCGACGATGTCGAACGCGTGTAGCGAGGAGGTGCGCGCACCCGTGTCGATCTTGGCTTTCAGCCAGTCGACTCCCAGATCGGGCAGGCTCACCCATTCTCGCCACCCCGTAAGGGTGTTTGAATGGGGGGTAGTCCTACTCACCTGATACATCCTGGCAGGAAAAATCCCCCGTGAAGATCGCAGTGCTCTCCCGTGCGCCGCAGGCGTACTCCACCCAGCGACTGCGCGCAGCCGCGCTCCAGCGCGGACACAACGTCAAGGTGCTCAACACCTTGCGCTTTGCGATCGACCTCACGGCCGATGAACCCGACCTTCACTACCGTGGCCGGCAGCTCAGCGACTACGACGCGATCCTGCCGCGCATCGGCAATTCGATCACCTACTTCGGCACGGCCGTGGTGAGGCAGTTCGAGCAGATGGACGTGTATACCCCGAACACCGCGAACGGGATCTCCAGCGCACGGGACAAGCTCCGCGCGAACCAGATCCTCTCGCGGCACAACATCGCGATGCCGCCGACCGCGTTCGTGCGCAACCGTGCCGACGTGCGACCGGCGATCGAGCGCGTCGGCGGGGCCCCGGTGGTCATCAAGCTGCTGGAGGGTACGCAGGGCATCGGTGTCATCCTCGCCCCGCAGGTGAAGGTGGCCGAGGCCATCATCGAGACACTGCACTCGACCAAGCAGAACGTCCTCATCCAGAAGTTCATCTCGGAGAGCCGCGGGCGCGATATCCGCGCGCTGGTCGTCGGCGACCGGGTCGTGGCCGCCATGCGTCGCTCAGCGGCCGGCGACGAGTTCCGCTCGAACGTGCACCGCGGTGGTTCTGTCGAGGCCATCGAGCTCGATCCGGTGTACGAGCGCGCCGCCGTCCGCTCCGCACAGATCATGGGCCTGCGGGTCGCCGGTGTCGACATGCTCGAGGGAGAGGACGGACCACTGGTGATGGAGGTCAACTCCTCGCCGGGGCTGCAGGGCATCGAGACGGCGACGAAGCTCGACGTGGCCGGCGCCATCATCGATTACATCGCCGGTCAGGTCGCGTTCCCCGAGATCGATGTGCGGCAACGGCTCACGGTGTCGACGGGATACGGCGTGGCGGAGCTGATGGTGCACGGTGCGGTCGACCTGGTCGGCAAGACCCTGGGGGAGGCGGGCCTCTGGGAACGGGACATCACGGTGCTCACACTCCATCGCGGAGTGAGTGTCATCCCCAACCCGCGCAAGCACGTCGTGCTGGAAGCCGACGATCGACTCTTCTGCTTCGGCAAGCTCGACGAGATGCGGTCGATGGTTCCCGAGCGGCGTCGCCGTCGTGCGAAGGTTCGTCGACTGCCCCGACAGCCGCTTTCCGAGTGAACGAGAGCGCGGCCACCCTCTATGGAGGATGGCCGCGCTCTTCGCTTCAGAGTGCTGAGTTCAACGCGGTCGCTGCGAGCGGACCTTCGTCGGGTCGATCCCCTTGGGGATCGGAAGCGAGGAAAGTGACTGCGAGACCGAGTCCACGCGGCGGATGACCGCTGCCATGGTGGTCTTGTCGATGGCTTTCGGGAGCTTCTTGATCGTCTTCGCGAGGTCGGCGATCGCGACCTCGTCCTCGCCGTGTCCGACGTAGAGGACCGTGACCGGTACCCCGTGCGCCACACGCTGAGCCTTGCTGCGCTCCTCGTTGACGAGGCGGGTCAGTCGGCCGCGGGCACCTTCGCCGACGACGACGATTCCGCCGCGCCCGATGGTGCGGTACACCGCTTCCTGCGTCTTCGGGTTGATGCCGACGGGGGTCTCCGAGGCCTGCCAACTGCGGCCGAGGCTGGTGCTGAGCACATGGCCGGTGGCGCCGGGCATGCCATCGATCTTCATGTACATGGCAGATGTCGACATCCGCGTCATGAGGAAAAGCGCGCCGAGGACACCGAGCATGAGACCGGTGATGCCCCAGAGGACGAGGGTCCAGATCTGGAACGGCGGGATCAGGTAACCGGCGACGAGGCCGATGAGGACACCGCCGACCAGGATCGCGAGCTGTGCCCACGGAAGCCACGGGTAGGCCTCACGGGTGAACCGGAAGAGGGACTTGATCTGGGAGAAGAACCCAGGACGCTTTTCGGGTTCAGGAGCACTCTTTGCCATGGGAACCAGCCTACCCAGTCCGCAGCCCTCGCGATGTCGGCGTTCGCGTGAAGCGGAGCCGGATCCGACGGCACCCTTCCTGCACATTCCCCCTGTCGGTCGGAACCTGTTCACTTCGTCCCGCGCCGCCGCGATTCGGGCGTGCGGTCCACTGTGATGGAGGGATGACAGACATCGACGCCCATGACGTCCGGGCGACCACACTGGTTCCGGGCGCGCATCGGGTCGTGCGGACTCTCGACCCGGACGAGGGACCGTTCGAGGGCGCGCTGGTCACTTCAGTGGACGGAGTGGCGGTGCGGGTGGCTGTCTCGACCCTCGGCGGGTGGATCGGGTGGCGGTACTCGGGAGCGGAGCACGTGGCCGGCCCGATCGACGTCATCCGACGACGCGGAGGTCACGATGTGCTGCTCCCGTGGTGCACGGATCAGGTGCTGGGGTTCCTGATCCGCCGATCGGCCACGGGGGCAGCACTGACGCCGGGGGAGTGCAGCACCCTCGTCATCAGCCTGCTACGGGGCCTCGATGAGATCGGTGAGGCAGCGGAGGGGATGGGTAGCGGCGCATGGTGGGTGACCGACGGCGGGCGGCCGGTGTTCGTCTTCGGGCCAGGACCGGATGCTCGAGACGGAGCGGAGGAGGTCGTCCGAAGGCTGGGCGACGACAGCACCGACAAGGTGCTCAAGCGGGCGCTCAGCGCGGTGGAGAAGGGACTGGAGAAGGCCTCCGCGCAGCCACGCATTCCCCGAAGGCTCCTCGACGTGTGGGAGCAGGAGCTGCTGACCGTCGCCGCTCCTCAGCCTCTCGATCG
>JAQZBG010000260.1 GCA_029239165.1 Microbacterium sp.
GCGGACGCCTCGCGCGGCGTGAGCACGGCGGTGGGAGTGGAATCATCCCCATGCGCCTCGGCTGCTGCGCCCGGCGCAGAAATCAGATCGGTCACGAACTTCACCCCCCGGCTCTCAAACGTGTCCTTGACGTCCAATGGTACGGGATGGGAGGTAACGGGGAGGCAACGGTCCGTGATATCGTCCCTCCCCGCGTCCGACGTCAGTCGACGATGGCGATGCCGTCGATCTCCACCAGCATCTCCTCGCGGGGCAGACCCGTGAAGACGGTGGTGCGCGAGGGGAGGATCCCGCTGGGGGTGTTCGCGGTCACGAAGGCTCCGTAGGCGTCGTTCATGATCGAGAAGTCCTCGCGCTTGGTGAGGTACACGCGCAGCATCACGACGTCGTCGAACGTCGCGCCGGATGCCTCGACGATCGCCTTGACGTTCTCGAGGGTGCGAGTGGTCTGCGCGGCGACATCGCCCGGGAAGAGGTACTCGTTGGTCTCGGGGTCGACCGGCCCCTGGCCGGACACCTGAACGAACGGGCCCTTGCGGATCCCCTGCGAGAAGGTGTGCGCGGGAGCGGGGGCGGCGTCGGTGGAAACTCGGATCTTCGCGGTCATGACATCCAGCCTAGTAGCCTTGTTAGATGCCTCTACAAATTCCGGATCCCGTTCTCGGCGCCTGGACGAAGGGCTTCCCGGCGCACGCCGCGGGCCTCCGACTCTCGGAGGTCGCCGGTGCCGGCCTGCACCTCTCCGATCTGGTCACCCCGGTGCTCACGGTGCACGAGGGCGCGCTCGCGCACAACGAAGAGACGGCGTTCGCATGGGCTCGTCAGCAGGGGGTGCTGCTCGCGCCGCACGGCAAGACGACGATGGCTCCAGCCCTCTGGCAGCGGCTCCTCGATGCAGGAGCGTGGGGCATCTCGGTCGCGACCCCGTGGCAGGCCGAGGTCGCCGTCGACGCCGGTGTGCCGACGGTGCTGATCGCCAACGCCGTCACGGATGCTGCGGCGGTACGGCGCCTCAGCGCGCTGCTCGCCGCAGACGAGGAGTTGAGGGTCCTGTGCTGGGCTGATTCCCTCGCCGGAGTCGCGATCTTGGCGGACGGCACGCGCGATGCGGCGCGGCCGCTCGACGTGCTGGTGGAGCTCGGTGGCGCCCGGGGCCGAACCGGCGCGCGCAGCGTGGCCGAGGGCGAGCAGATCGCGCAGGCCGTCTCCGCGGCTTCCGGGTTGCGGCTCGCCGGCGTCGCAGGGTACGAAGGTCCGTTCGGGCCGGATCGCAGCGATGCATCCGTCGCGGCCGTCGACGCGTATCTCTGCACGATCGTCGAGCTGCACACGCGCTTGGTGTACCCCGCAGGCATCCGACCCGTGCTCAGCGCCGGCGGCAGCTCGTTCCCCGATCGGGCTGCAGCGGTGCTCGCGCCCCAGGGCGCGGAGGCCGATGTCGTGCTGCGTTCGGGCGCTTTCCAGATCCATGACGACGGCTTCTACTCGCGCATGTCGCCGTTCGGACCGTTGACGGGGACCGCGCCGCTCCGTTCTGCGAT
This sequence comes from Microbacterium sp., assembly GCA_029239165.1. Classification (GTDB taxonomy): domain Bacteria; phylum Actinomycetota; class Actinomycetes; order Actinomycetales; family Microbacteriaceae; genus Microbacterium. The sequence goes on from JAQZBG010000260.1 coordinate 1,542, forward strand.
GCATGCCTGGTCCCGTGTCGTCTCGCAACCGGAAGCGGGCCTCGCCCTGCTGGATGCGGGCCGTCGGGACGTGCCGTTCGATCTCGACCTGCCGGTCCCGCAGTCTGTCGATGGCGAGATCACCGCGCTCAACGATCAGCATGCGTTCCTGCGCCTGGCGGAAGACGCTTCTGCGAAGGCGGGCGACGTCGTGCGTCTGGGGCTCTCGCATCCCTGTACCGCGTTCGACAAGTGGCGGGTGGTCGCCGTGATCGATGATCCCGACGCGGAGGATCCGCGCGTGATCGGGGCGGTCGCGACGTGCTTCTGAGTGCGGAGAAGGCCGCAGCGGGCCTCGTGCGGGTGTACCGCGGAGCGACCGTGGTGGACGGGACGGGGTCGGCGCGCTTCGTGGCCGACGTCGCCGTCGAGGGTGCACGGGTGGTCGCGGTGCTGTCGAGTGACGCGGAGGCGAGCCTCGAGCTTCCGGACGGCGCGGTGGAGATCGATGCGGCCGGCCTCGTGTTGGCGCCGGGATTCATCGATATGCACGCGCACAGCGACCTCGCCGTGATGAGCGGCGCGGCGCACGAGGCGAAGATCCGGCAGGGGGTCACCACCGAGGTGCTCGGTCAGGACGGTCTCGGCTACGCCCCGCTCGACGATCTCACGGCGGCCGTCATCCCCGGGCAGATCGCCGGATGGAACGGCAGTCCGGCCGAGGTGCCCTGGCGGACCATGGACGACCTGCTCGCCGCGATCGATGCTGCGACGGTGGCGAACGCCGCGGTGCTCGTGCCACAGGGGAACCTCCGGATGATGGTCGTCGGGCACGAGAACCGCCCCGCCACGTCCGACGAGATCTCGGCGATGACGGCCCTGCTCGGTGCAGCGCTGGATGCCGGTGCGTTCGGGATGTCGAGCGGACTCACCTACACGCCCGGGATGTATGCCGACACAGCCGAGCTCGAGGCGCTGTGTCGCGTGGTCGCCGAGCGCGGCGGCTATTGGTCCCCGCACACCCGCAGCTACGGCGGGGGAGCGCTCGACGCCTATCGGGAGGCGCTCGACATCGGCCGTCGTACCGGGTGCCCCATCCACCTCACCCACGCCACGATGAACTTCACCCCGAACCGGGGACGGGCAGCGGAACTCCTGGCCCTGATCGACGAGGCCATCGAGGATGGGGTCGACGTGACCCTGGATACCTATCCCTATCTGCCGGGAGCCACCACTCTCGCTGCCCTGCTGCCGAGCCGGCTCGCCGCGACGGGTGATCTGCTGGGGGCCGTCGCCGAGCTCGACGCGGCCGGTCGGGAGGCGGTTCGGGTGGAGCTCGAGGAGGTCGGCTGCGACGGTTTCCATGGCGAGAAAGCCGACTGGACGCAGATCCAGATCTCGGGAACGGCCCATCCGGCTCTCGACGACCTGGTCGGCCGGACCGTCGCGGAGATCGCCGCCACCACGGGGCGCCGACCCGTCGACGTCGTGCTCGACACGATCGTCGCCGATTCCGGTGCCACCGGCATCCTGATGCACATCGGCGATGAGCAGAACGTCCGTGCGATCATGCGTCATCCGCAGCACGCCGGCGGAAGCGACGGGATCCTGATCGGCGCGAGGCCGCACCCGCGGGGTCGAGGCACCTTCCCGCGCTATCTCGGACACTACGTGCGCGAACTCGGCGTCCTCACGCTGGAGGAAGCGGTGCAGCACCTGGCGGGAACTCCGGCCAGGAGGCTCGGTCTCGACCGTGACGATGCCCCACGCGGGGTGCTGCGTCCGGGTGCGACCGCCGACCTGGTGCTGTTCGATCCGCAGACGATCGCCGCGGGCGCGACCTTCGACGATCCTTTCGCCGCGCCGGTCGGGATCGTCGAGGTGGTGGTCGGCGGAGTGGCGGTGATCTCCGACGGCGAGCCCACCGGTGCTGCGCCGGGACGGGCGCTGCGGATGCCGCCCGCACCTCACCGAGCCACGGTGCCGCGCATCGACGCACGCATCGACCCGATGTCAGCCGGGTTCACCTGGTCGGAGGACACGCCCGTGCTCGCCCCCGCGGAGCTCGCTCTCGTCGCGGCCCGGTTGGGCGGCGACGACCGCGACGACGGTCGGCCGAGCATCCGCCTCGTCGTGGACGAGACGCTCGGCGCCGATGCCACCGCGACCGGTCGCATCGGAGACGAGGCGTTCCGAGTGAGCGTGAGCGCCTCGGGCATCGAGGTCCGCGGCGCGAGCCCCGCCGGCGTGTACCGAGGCACCACCGTGCTGCGACAGCTCCGCGATCCGGACGGAGCGGCGACGCCGATTCCGGCCGGCGTGTGGGCGGGGGCGCCCGCCTACGCGTGGCGAGGCGCGATGCTCGACGTCGCACGCCACTTCCGGAGCGTCGACGAAGTCCGGCGACTGATCGACCTCCTGGCCGACCATCACCTCAATATCCTGCACCTGCACCTCACAGACGATCAGGGATGGCGGTTCGAGGTGCCGGGCTTCCCACGGCTCACCGAGGTCGGCGCCCGGCGAGGGGCGACGCAGCGCGGTCACGGTCCTCTCGCCACCGTGGAGGCCGGCGTCCATGAGGGGTTCTACACGACGGCCGAGCTGCGAGATCTCGTGCGATACGCGGCGGAGCGCTTCGTGACGCTCGTTCCGGAGGTCGAGCTGCCCGGCCACGTCCAGGCCGCGCTCGCCGCTTATCCCGAGCTCGGGAACACCGATGTCGGCGACCCCGTCGAGTCGCCGTGGGAGCGGTTCGGTGTGAACCCGCGCACGCTCGCGCCGACCGAGGCTTCGCTGGCTTTCGGCCGCGCCGCCATCGACGCCCTGTGCGACGTGTTCGACTCCGAGTGGATCGGTATCGGCGGCGACGAGGTCCCGGTGACCGAGTGGTCGCAGAGCGCCGCAGCCGCCGCGCGGATGACCGATCTCGGTCTCGCGACCGCGCACGACGTGCAGCCCTGGTTCACCGCCCACTTCGTCGCGCACGTCCGCGCCAGAGGGCGCACGGCACTGGCCTGGGACGAGGTCCTCGAAGGCGACGTGCCGGAAGGTGTCCGGATCCTCGCCTGGCGGGGGCCGGCGGCGATGCGCGCGGCTCTCTCCCGGGGCATCGAGGTCGTGGCCTGCCCCGACCTCGAGGTCTACCTCGACTACCCGCAGTCCGAGTCCGCGGAGGAGCCCATCCGGGTCGGGCCGCCGCTCACGATCGAGCGTGCGTACACCCTGCGGGTCGAGGAAGGAGCCGTCGGTGGCCAGGCCAACGTCTGGAGCGAGCATCTGCCCACCCGAGATCGGGTCGACTTCGCGATGTTCCCTCGCCTGGTAGCGATAGCCGAA
>JAQZBG010000261.1 GCA_029239165.1 Microbacterium sp.
GCACTGCCGGCGCCGGCCGGGCTGCCCGCCGCACCCGATGACGCCGAGATCATCCGTCGTTATCGCGAGGCGGGAGGGCCGCCGCTGCCGCTCACGATCCCGCCGTCGTCGGGTGCGGTGTTCTAGCTCTGGCTCTGGTTCGCCGAGGCCGGCCCGCCGGAGTATCTGCGCGAGCTGACCGAGCATCTGCGGCACTGGTCCGCGTGAGCGGAACCTGTCGGTTGTGCGGAACATCTGCTTTGCTATGATGTGGGAACGATGTCACACTGTCCACAGAAACGTGGACGCACACCGTGGGCAACAGTGAGCCGGAGGAACGAATGGCACCGCAGCAGAGCGTGCTGGCACTGGATATCGGGGGCACCAAGCTCGCCGTCGCCGTGATGACGGATGACGGTCGCACGCACGGATTCCTCTCGGAGCCGACCGAGAAGCACCGCGGGCCGGATGCCGTCATCGCGCACCTGTTCGACATGGGACACCGCAGCATCGCGGCCGCAGGTCTCGGTGCACCGGCCTCCGTGGGGATCAGCTGCGGCGGACCGTTGGATGCCCCCGCCGGCATCCTCACCCACCCCCTGCATCTGCCCGGGTGGATCGACATCCCCATCGTGGCCATGGCCGCCGAGGAGTTCGGCGTCCCCGCCGTGGTGGAGAACGACGCCACCGCCGCAGTTCTGGGCGAGCACCGGTACGGCGCCGCGCGCGGTGCGGAGATCGCCCTGTATCTGACCCTCTCGACCGGCGTCGGCGGGGGGTCGATCATCGACGGACGCCTGCACCGCGGAGCCGCAGGCAACGGTGGCGAGTTCGGTCACCTCACCGTCCGCCCCGGCGGGCGCGACTGCCTGTGCGGGCGCAAGGGCTGCCTCGAGGCGTACGCCTCCGGCACCTCGATCGCCGCCCGCGCGAAGGACCTGCTGACCGGCGACGACCGGCCGTCCACCCTGCGCGATCGAGACGCCGTACGCGCGGAGGACGTCGCCGCGGCCGCCGCCGCCGGAGACCCACTCGCGACCGCGGTGTGGCGCGAGACCACCGACGTCCTCGGGCAGGCGGTGACCGATCTCGTGAACATCTTCGAACCGCAGGTCGTCGTCCTCGGCGGAGGCGTCACCCGCTCCGGAGTTCTGCTGCTCGATCCCGTGCGCACGCTCGTGCAGACCACCGCGATGCCCCCCGCGGCCGCTCGCGCCACCGTCACACTCGCCGGCCTCGGCGACGCGGTCTGCGTCGTCGGCGCGGGCGCCCTCGCCCTCGACCTCCTGGAGAAGACCCGTGTCTGACTGGCTCGACGAACAGCTCGACGCCCACATCCGCACCGCGACGGACGCCGCCGCCCTGCTGCCGGCCGTGCGCGCCGTGGGCGAGGTCCTCATCGACGCGTTCGAGCGCGGGGGCACCCTGTACACGTTCGGCAACGGCGGCAGCGCGGCCGACGCCCAGCACTTCACCGGCGAGGTGATCGGCCACTACCGCCGCGACCGGCGGCCGCTCCCGGCGGTCACCCTCTCGACCGACGCGACGGTGTCGACCTGCATCGCGAACGACTACGCGTTCGAAGACGTCTTCTCCCGCCAGGTGCAGGCACTCGCCCGGCCGAACGACGTGGTCGCCGCGTTCACCACTTCGGGTCGATCGCAGAACATCATCGATGCCCTCGCCGCGGCTCGGGCGAACGGGGCCACCACGCTGCTCTTCGGCGGCGGGGACGGCGGGCCGTCGCTCGCACTGGCCGACCACGTGCTCCTGTCGCCTTCCTCCGACACCCCGCGGATCCAGGAGGTGCACACCTTCTTCCTGCACGCACTTTCCGAGATCCTGGATGCGTGGGCAGCAGGAGAGGAACTGACGTGAGCGCACACGTCTCGAGAGCGCCGATCGCGAAAGCACGGGCTGCCGGAGCATCCGACGACAAGGCTCCGATCGCGAACGCCCCCTCCGGCGCGCAGCCGGAGGGGCGCCCCGATACGCAGCGTCCGGCGGCGACGCCCGACCGCACGCTGCACATGATCGGCAACGCGCACCTCGACCCGGTCTGGCTGTGGCCGTGGCAGGAGGGGTACCAGGAGGCGCGGGCCACCTTCGCGAGCGCCCTGGACCGGATGGACGAGTATCCCGACTTCGTGTTCACCTGCGACCAGATCGTGCTGCTGTCGTGGGTCGAGGAGCAGGATCCCGAGATGTTCGCCCGCATCGCCGAGCGCGTCGCCGAGGGCCGCTGGGTGAATGTCGGCGGCTGGTGGGTGGAGCCGGACTGCAACATGCCGATGGGCGAGTCCTTCGCACGGCAGGGGCTCTACGGACAGCGGTTCCTGCAGTCGCGCTTCGGGCGCATCGCGTCGGTCGGCATGAACGTCGATCCGTTCGGCCACAGCGTCAGCATCCCGCAGATCCTGCGCGGTCACCGCATGGATTCCTACACGTTCCTCCGGCCGGGCCCGCACGAGGGCGACCTCGACGAGACGCTGTTCCACTGGGAGTCGCCGGACGGATCGCGTGTCCTCGCCTTCCGGATCCCGTTCGAGTACTGCAGCCCGCCCGGAGACGTCTCCGGGCAGACCGAGAAGTCCCTCGGCCAGCTCGACCGTTCCCTCGGTTCGATGATGGTGTTCTACGGCGTCGGCAACCACGGCGGCGGCCCCACGAAGGCGAACATCGACTCGATCCACCGCTATGACCGCATGGGCACCTTCGGGAGGATGACGATGTCGTCGCCGCGCACCTACTTCGACGAGATGCTCGCACGCGGGGAGGGCTTCCTCGACGGGCTCGCCGTGCGCCGCGACGATCTGCAGCATCACGCGCCCGGCTGCTATTCGGCGCACTCCGGCATCAAGGCGTGGCAGCGCCGGGCGCAGCACGCGGTGCTGTCGGCGGAGCGCTGGGCGGCGGTCGCCCACGTGCTCGGCGGCGACGACTACCCGCGTGACGATCTCGAGCGTGCGTGGAAGCAGATCCTCTTCAACCACTTCCACGACATCCTCCCCGGTTCCGCGATCGAGCCGTCGTACGACGACGCCCGCGACCAGCTCGGTGAGGCGATCGCGATCTCGAAGCGGATCATCACCCGCGCGCACAACCGCATCGCGCGCCGCATCGACATCCCGATGGACACCGCCACGCAGCCGGTCGTCGTCTTCAACCCGCACCCGTGGGCGGTGTCGGTCGACGTCGACTTCCAGTACGGCGCCCAGCCGCACGGCGTGCGCGTGGTCGATCACACAGGCGTCGAAGTCGTCTCTCAGGCCACGCAGTCGACCGCGACGACGGGCGACCGCAGCCGTGGTGCCGTGACCTTCCGCGCCGATGTGCCCGCTTTCGGCTACGCCCTGTACCGCCTGCTGCCCGGGCCGACGATCGCACAGCCGTCGTCGCTGTCGGTCGCCGGCGACGGCACCGTGATCGAGAACGCGCATCTCCGCGTGGAGCTCGACCCCGCGACCGGTGATGTGATCTCGCTGCTCGACAAGGCGACAGGGGTCGATCCACTCGCCGGCACGAAGGCTCAGCCGCGCACGGCCGTGTGCGACGACCCGACCGACACCTGGGGCCACCGCGTCATCTCGTACGCGTGGCCGGGTGCCGCGATGACCCTCGACCGTATCGTCGTCCGGGAGACCGGGCCGCTGCGTTCGCGGGTGCGGGTCGAGCGATCCTGGGGCGGGAGTTCGCTCGTCGAGGAGTACCTGCTCGACCACGATGCCCGCGAGGTCAGGGTCGACGTCACGATCGACTGGCGCGAGAAGGCCCATCTGCTGAAGCTGCGGTTCCCGGTGGGTCTCGACGACCCGTCGGCGACCTACGAGATCCCTTACGGCACGATCGAGCGCCCGGTCGACGGCGCCGAGGAGCCGGCGCAGTCCTGGGTCGACCTGACCGGCACGGTCGGCGGCGCTCCCGCGGGCCTCACGATCGTCGCGACGACGAAGCACGGTTGGGACGTCTCCCCCGCAGGCACCGCCGGGCTCGAGACGGCGAGCATCGGCATCACGGCCGTGCGCAGTCCCGTCTACTCCTGGCACGACCCGCGCCTGCTCGACCCCGAAGGCATCTACTCGTTCCAGGATCAGGGCATCCAGCGGTTCAGTCTCGAGCTGATCCCGCACGCGGGCGACTGGCGCACCGCGCAGCCGACCCGCCGCGCCGCCGTGCTCGGCGCCCCGGTGCGGGCACAGCAGGAGTCCTTCCACGCGGGCGACCTGCCCGCGCGCAACAGCTTCGCCGACGACGGCTCCGGCGCGGTGATGATCACGGCGATCAAGGGCAGCGAGGATGTCGCGGAGGGCCGTGCCGACGCGGCCGCCGACATCATCGTGCGCGCGGTCGAGACCACCGGGCGGGCGGCGAGCGCCCGCATCGCCCTGCCGATGGTCGATCGCACGTTCGAGGGCGAGTTCCGGCCGCATCAGGTGCGCACCTTCCGGGTGCCGCTCGATCCGGATGCCGACATCGTCGAGGTCGATCTGCTCGAATGGCCGCTGGACGAGCAGCCGTCGTGAGCCCCTCCGACGAGGCTCCCTCCGGGCGCGTCACCGACACGAAGCTCTCCGTCGAGATCCTGGATGCCGACCCGTCGTCGTTCACGATCGAGACCCACACCTCCGGCGCCCGCGCCACCGGCGCCCGTCATCGCGTCTCCGTGCGGTTCGACGGCTCTGAGGCGGTGACCGCCGCCGTACGGGTGTCGGTGACGGTCCCGGGTACCGCGGCACCGTGGTGGCTCATCCCCGGCCTGTTCTACGGCGACAACCGTCCCGCCGAGAATGACCGCCCGTACCCCCGATTCGAGGCCCCCCACCGCTCCGCTGG
>JAQZBG010000262.1 GCA_029239165.1 Microbacterium sp.
CGCGCAACGCGTGCAACGTGCTCGACGTCGCGCACCCGCTGTGGCTCACGCGCGGAACCGGATATCGCGGCGACGAAGTCCGGGCTCTCGCGGCGCGGCTGCTGTCGGACGCGCTGTCGACGTGGATGCCGGACGCCGGGTTCTCGTTCCGCGAGCCGACGCCGGCTGCCCGCGGACTCGCCGAGACCGAGCCCGGACTGCAGGGCACCGAGATGTGGCTCGCGATCCTCTGGTACCTCGCCGACCTCGTCGGCGTATCCGACGCCCTCGGGTACCGGCCTCGCGGTGTGCACCGACCCGAGCCGGCGGCGGCACTGCGCTAGACCGGGCCGGCCCTACGTGTGGCGTCAGGTCGTGAGGCGTCAGGACCTGCTCTCGCGAGGCGTCGGGGCAAGCACGAGCAGCCACGAGGAGTAGTGCTCGGTGACGGCCCCGCCGAGCTCCCTCACGGCGTCCACCGCCTGCGCCACCTCGGCAGCGGACCAGTCGCTGAACGTGCGGAACAGACGGCCGACCCCGTCGGAGTCGAGGTCGAGACTCCACCGGTAGGTCGAGGCATCCGCCACCGTGAAGAAGCCCGATTCCGTCAGCGCGCTGGTCGTCGCGGTGAGGTCTTCGGCAGGCGGACCTGGACGTTCAGGCGCCCGGCGCGCTCGGACGATCTCGGCGACCCGCTGGCGGAACGGCGTCAGTGGCGCTTCGGAGTCGCCGAAGACGTTGCGCCACACGGCCAGGCGCCCGTCGTCCCTGAGAGCCGCGCGCACACGGGGAAGCACGATCGGCAGGTCCATCCAGTGGATCGCCGTCGCGGCGACGACGAGGTCGAAGCTCGACGCGGGCAGCTCCACGTCTTCGGCGCGAGCGACCTGCACCGTCGCGGCCGGATAGGACTCGCGGAGAAGGCCGGCCAGTCTGCGGCCGGGCTCGATCGCTGTCACGCGCAGCCCGGCGGCGAGGAGCGGTCCGGTCGCCTGCCCGCTGCCGGCACCCAGGTCGAGCGCCGCCGTCCCCGGGCGCAGCAACCCGAGGTCGTGCAGGCGGCGCCACAGCTCCGGCGGGTAGGGCGGGCGCGCGGTGGCGTACTCGTCGGCGAGCCCCTCGAAGTGCATGCCGTCCACCACACCGATGAGCGTAGGCGGGCACGGCGAGCCTGACGACCCTTCGACGGACCAGACGCATCGGGGGTGAAAGAGCGAGCGACGGGAACTGCGCCGGACACGATGGCTACGCTCTCCTCGTCGGACGGACGCTAGGCAGACCTACCCACCAAGTCCTCCGCGTTCAGACCGCCGAAGTGTTCAGTGATGAAGCTGCGAATCTGAGAGGAGTCAACCCAGTCGATATCCCAGCCATTCGTGACGTCGAGAGTGCTCTGGTTGTCCTCCCAATACGAGTCGTCGCACTCGTCGTCGGGGCGGTCCCATGGCAGGTCATGCAACTCCCAGACGCCCTCTAGCGGAACGAAGAGAACGGCGCGCCCAGCTACCTCACCAGCGCGGCCTCTGCCGCCCACGACCTTGCCGCCCCACAGATCCATCGTCTTCAGCGCCTCCCATCATCACGGTAACGAGCACGGCGAATTCCACGCCATCCTCCATCCCGTCGAGCCGGGGACCAGCCTGCGCACAGTTTGGATCTGCCCGAGGCGGTAACGCCCGGATTGTCGAAGAACAGGGCGACCGAGGCATCCGCCCACTGCTCGACCAGCCGGACGAGCCGGTCCGCGTCCAGCGCGTCAGTGGACGATGCACTCAGCCCGCGACCAACTCGACCTTGAAGCGCTCGGCGTTCTCGAGGAAGGCCGCATAGTGGGCACCGCCGCCGGCGTATGGGTGGCGGTCGGCGTAGAGCCTCCGCCAGCCGTGTTCGGGCGCGACATCCCAGAGCCGATCGACGTCGCCGCGCGTGCCCGCATGGAAGGCGAGATGGCTGAGCCCCGCCGCACGTCGGTCGTGCGCGGCGGCGCGCGGGGCTGCGGCGAGGACGAGATAGGTGGCACCGAGCCGCCAGCTGCGGCCTCCCGGCCACTCCTGGAACGGCTCGTAGCCGAGTTCGCCGAGCAGCCAGTCGAGCGCCGGCCCGGTGACCGCCGGGTCGAGCGACTGAAGTTCGACATGATGAAGGCTGCCGCGATGCGGCGCCTCCGCGGCAACCACGTCGGGGGCTTCGCGCGCGTCGACATGCATCGGGTCCGCCACCCGCTCGAGCCTACGCGGGACGCCGTTGCCCGGCCGTCTCTGGCCTCACCCCGTTTTCGTGCCCTGTGTCTCGGGTCAGAATGTCGGAGGTGATTCGTATCTTTGTTCTATGAACTTCGCAGCGCCGTCCTCCCCCGCAACGCGGTTGACGGATGCCGCTGCGCGCGTTGCCGGGCGCCTCGGCGATCAAGTAACGGGTGTCGAGGCTCTCGACGACGATGAGCTGCTCGGCCTCCTCAGCGACGCAGCCGACACGCGTAAGGCGCTCGAGCTGATTGTGGCGCGAGCATCCGCCGAGGTCTCTCGCCGCTCCTCGCGAGAACTCGGATATCAGGGCCTCGCGCAACGCAAGGGCCTGCGCACTGGGCGGGCACTCGTGCAGCAGATCACCGGACTCGGCCGCGCCGACGTGGTGCGCGCCGTCGACACGGGCGCCGAACTCGCTGCGGTCCCGTCGAGCGGTACGAAGGATGCGGCGACGCCAACCACACCTCCCCCGGCAGTGTGGCTGCAGCGACTGCGAGACGCGCTCACGGTCGGGGTGTTGTCACAGGCGCAGTTCCACGCGATCCGCACGGGCCTCGGCGACCCTCCGGTCGAGCGATACCCCGATTTCGATCGCGACTTCCTACCGCAGGCATGGGCGCGGGCGGTGACCCTGCTCCTCGAGGAGGCTGCCACCCAGCCGGTCGAAGAGCTGCGGAATCAGGCACGCGTCGCGCGCGACCGGCTCGACCCCGTCGGTGTGACGCTGCGATTCGAGGAACGGTTCGCGGCGCGATCGTTCCACATCTGGACGGATGAGCACGGGCAGCGCCATGGGCACATCCTCTTCGACGACGACGCCGGGACGTGGGTCGACAGCATGCTGCAAGCGGCGCTCCGTCCGCGCCGCGGGCCGCGCTTCGTCGGTGAGGATGCCGCCGATCGGGCACGCGCAGCCGAATCAGACGAACGCACCAACGTGCAGCTGCAGTACGACACGCTCGTCGCCGTGCTGCGCACCGGCGCCAACGTCGACCCGCAGCAGGCATTCGGCGACCGGCAGCCGGGCGTGCGCATCATCGTCGAGTCGTCCGCGATCACGGCAGCCGAGGGTCGTGGAGTGATGGCGGTGACGGGCGTGGGGCACTTCGAAGACGGTGGCGCGGCGGTACCGGCGGGCGTCGTCGAGGCGCGACTCTGCGATTCCGGCGCGATCCCGGTCGTCTGGAGCCCCGAAGGACGACCTCTCGACGTCGGTCGCGAGCTGCGACTGTTCACCCGCAAGCAGCGGATCGCGATCGCCGCGCGCGACGGCGGGTGCATGTGGCCGTCGTGCACCGCCCCGATCTCGCAATGCGAGTTCCATCACCTGGATCACTGGTGGGAGCACCACGGGCGCACGGATGTCGATGACGGCATCCCCCTGTGCCGCAATTGTCACCTGCGCCTGCACAACCAGGGTTGGCGGATACGCCGAACCCGAGATCCTCTGACCGACGCCGACAGCTATTGGCTGCATCCACCGCCAGATCCGCACACCGGCGAGGTCGGCGAGCCGACTCGACTCGCGTCGAGATCACCACGCCGTTTTGAAGCGGCATGAAGATGCCGAGCCGCATGATCCGCCGGGGCACGACGGGCGGAAGGGGTGATGCGACGCGGAGGCACATCCACCACGCGACGGAGAGAGTCCCGTCAGACGACAGCCGCGACGGCGGGATGGAGGTGCTTGGATGCGAGCGCGACCGTCGCCTGGCGGGCACCCGCGGCGAGGCAGCTCGTCAAGTCCTCGCCGGCGAGCGAGGCGGTGAGGAATCCGGCGAAGAACGCGTCGCCCGCTCCGTTGGTGTCGACGACGTCGACCTGCACGGCGGGCACCTCGGTCCGCTCCCCCGTCGCCGAGAGGGCGATCCCGCCCTGCGCGCCGAGCGTGCATACCGCGATGCGCGGACCGCGGTCGAGACAGCTCTGCATCAGCGCCCACGGGTCGCCGGTGGCGTCGTCGTTCATGAAGACCAGATCGGCCGCACGCAGGAAGGGCTCGTGGAAGGGCGACGTGCCGTCGTAGTCGTGCAGGTCGGTCCAGATCGGTGCGCCGGTGGCACCGGCCAGCCGGCGATCGACGAGAGCGGCACCGACCTCGCTGAGATCGATCACGGCGACGTCGGCCTCACCGACGGCGGCCTCCATCCGGTCCACGTCGGCAGCCGCCGGCGACGAGGGCGTCGAGAGGTAGAGGCTCACCCGCTCCCCCGCCGGCGTCATCAGGTTCGCATGCCGCTCGGTGCGCTCCGAGGGATATGTCTCGAGCCGCACGTTCCCCGCAGCGAGGGCCGTCGCCACTCGTCGGCCGTCCTCGTCAACCCCGATCAACGCGTGCAGCGCCACCTCGACGCCCCGGTCAGCGAGGTGAAGCGCCTTCCCGGCAGACGTCCCGCCGAGAGTGGAGTGGTCGCCGATCGCGAACTGCATATGCGGCACCGGCTCGGGAAGGCGATCGAGCAGGATGAGGTGGTTCCACGAGGCCGGGCCGCAGACAGCGACCCGCGAAGCAGCGGTCGAAGGCGGGAGCGACGCGGGAGGCATCCGCTCAGTAAACCAGC
>JAQZBG010000263.1 GCA_029239165.1 Microbacterium sp.
GCGATCACGAACGACGTGCGCCCCTCGCGGAGCGCGGCCATCGCGTGCTGCAGCAGCAGCTCGGTGCGGGTGTCGACCGCCGACGTGGCCTCATCGAGGATGAGGATCGACGGCTGCGCGACGAATGCCCTGGCGATCGTGATGAGCTGGCGCTCACCCGCCGAGACGTTCGCGGCATCCTCGTCGAGCACGGTGTCGTAACCCTCGGGGAGGGCGTGCACGAAGCGGTCGACGTAGGTCGCCTTGGCGGCGGCGAGAACCTCTTCGTCGGTCGCCGTGGAGCGACCGTACCGGATGTTCTCGCGGATGCTGCCCGCGAACAGCCACGGGTCCTGCAGCACCATGCCGGTGCGCGAACGGAGTTCCTCACGGGTGACCTCGGCGATGTCCTGACCGTCGAGCGTGATGCGTCCGCCGCTGAGCTCGTAGAAGCGCATGATCAGGTTGACCAGCGTCGTCTTCCCCGCACCCGTCGGGCCGACGATCGCGACCGTCTGGCCCGGCTCGACACGGAACGAGAGGTCCCGGATGAGCGGACGCTCGGGCGTGTAGGAGAACGCGACGTTCTCGAACTCGATGACGCCCTTGCCCTCGACGAGTTCGGGAGCATCGGCGTCGTCCGCCTCCTGCTCGTCGGCGTCGAGCAGCTCGAACACCCGCTCGGCGGACGCCGTGCCCGACTGGACAACTGCGGCCATGCCACCCAGCTCGGACAGCGGCTGCGTGAACTGCTGCGAGTACTGGATGAACGCCTGCACGTCGCCGAGACGCAGCTGGCCGTTCGCGACCATCAGACCACCGAGCACCGCGATGCCGACGTAGCTGAGGTTTCCGACGAACATCATCGCCGGCATGATGATGCCGGAGAGGAACTGCGCCTTGAAGCTCGCCTCGAACAGCTCTTCGTTCTCGACCTGGAACTTGTCCAGAGCGTCCTTCTCACGTCCGAAGACCTTCACCAGTGCGTGACCGGAGAACGCCTCCTCGACCCGGGCGTTCAGTCGACCGACCTTGCGCCACTGCGTGCCGAAGGCCTTCTGCGAACGCGGACCGATGATGCCGAAGATCACACCCATGAGCGGCAGCGTGATGAGTGCCACGAGCGCGAGCTGCCAGGAGATCGAGAACATCATGACGAGCACGCCGATCACGGTGAGCACCGAGGTGAGTGCACCGGAGAGCGACTGCTGCATCGTCTGCGTGATGTTGTCGATGTCGTTCGTGACGCGCGAGATCAGCTCACCGCGCTGCACCTTGTCGAAGTACGCCAGCGGCAGGCGGTTGATCTTCGCCTCGACCGACTCGCGCAGACGCCACATGGTGCGCACCATGATCACGTTGATGACGTAACCCTGGATCCAGGTGAGGAATGCCGCGGCCACATAGATCGCGAGGACTGCGGCGATCACCAGGCGCAGCGCCCCGAAGTCGACGCCCTGGCCGACGGTGAACTCGCCCAGCGCTCCGACCTGGTTCGCGAAGTCGTCCTGGCCGGAGCTACGCAGCGCGTCGATCACGACATCCTGCGGCGTCCCCGCCGGGAACCCCGGGGAGTCGCCGTTCGGCTGCCCGAGCTGGATCGAGATGAACCCCTTGTAGACGAGGTTCGTCGCCTCGGCGAGCACCTTGGGCGCCGCGACCGTGAGCACGACGCCGATGGCGCCGAGGATCGACACGAAGACGAACCAGATCGCGGACGGCTTCAACAGGCCGATCATGCGCGCGAAGCTCGGACCGAAGTTGTCGGCCTTGCCCGGCGCGACGCTGTCCCAGTCACCGGAGTTCTGACGCGCCTGCTCGGCCAACTCGGCCTCGTACTGCTCTTCGGCGGTCAACTCGACCTCGGCCACTGCTGCCGGCGCCTTGCCGCGGCCGCGGCCGACCATGGTGCCGCCGTCGAGGACGACGATGCGGTCGGCATCCGTGATCGTGGAGACGCGCTGCGCGACCACGATCTTCGTCACGTGGGGAAGCTCCCGCCACAGCGCCTGGCGCAGCCGGGCATCCGTCGTGAGGTCGAGTGCCGAGAACGAGTCGTCGAATACGAGGATCTTCGGCTGATGCACGATCGCCCGCGCGATCGCGAGACGCTGACGCTGACCGCCGGAGACGTTCGTACCGCCCTGGGCGATGCGCGATTCGAGGCCGTCGGGCATCTCCTCGACGAAGTCGCGACCCTGCGCGATGTCGAGTGCGTGCCAGAGCTCCTCGTCGGTCGCCTCCTCACGTCCGTAGCGCAGGTTCGACGCGACGGTGCCGGTGAAGAGGAACGGGCGCTGCGGCACCAGGCCGATGCTGTCCCACAGCGACTCGACGTCGGCCTCGCGCACGTCGGTGCCGCCGACGTGGACGGATCCGCCCGAGACGTCGAACAGCCGCGGGATGAGCGAGATGAGCGTCGTCTTCCCGGAACCGGTGGATCCGACGATCGCGACCGTCTCACCCGGCTCCGCGGCGAAGCTGATGCCGCGGAGCACCGGGGAGTCGGCACCGGGGTAGGTGAACTCGACGTCGTCGAGCGCGACTGCTCCGGGCACCGGGAACTCGGTGACGCCGTTCTCGGGACGGACGAGGGTGGACTCGGAGTCGAGCACCTCGCCGATGCGCTCGGCGGAGACCGCCGCACGCGGGATCATCATGGCCATGAAGCTCGCCATGATGACGCCGCCCATGATCTGGCCGATGTACTGCATGAAGGCGAACAGCGTGCCGACCTGCACCGTGCCGTTGTTGACCTCGATGCCGCCGAACCAGATGACCGAGA
Source organism: Microbacterium sp. (assembly GCA_029239165.1). Classification (GTDB taxonomy): domain Bacteria; phylum Actinomycetota; class Actinomycetes; order Actinomycetales; family Microbacteriaceae; genus Microbacterium. The sequence goes on from JAQZBG010000263.1 coordinate 2,765, forward strand.
CGACGGTCACGTTGAGGATGAGCATGAACAGCGGGAACAGCAGCACGAACAGGGAGCCGACCTTGCGGCCGACGACCATGATGTCGGTGTTGGCCCCGCGGAACCGCTCCTCTTCGATGCGCTCGCGCACGAAGGCGCGCACGACGCGGACGCCGGTGAGCTGCTCGCGCATGATGCGGTTGACGTTGTCGAGCTTGCCCTGGTAGCTGCGGAACAGCGGCACCATGCGGCCGATCACGAGTGCGGCGAGGATCAGCAGGGCCGGCACCGAGACGGCGATGAGCCAGCTGAGCCCCACGTTGGTCTGGATGGCGAAGAAGATGCCGCCGATCGCGAGCAGCGGCGCGGTGACGAGCATGGTGGCGCCCATCATCGCGAGCATCTGCACCTGCTGCACGTCGTTGGTGTTGCGGGTGATGAGCGAGCCGGCGCCGAACTGCGACACCTCGCGCTCGGAGAACCCGCTGACCTTGCCGAAGACGTCGGCACGGATGTCGCGGCCGGCGCCCATCGCGGCACGCGCGGCGAAGTAGGTGGCGGTGACCGAGGCGATGATCTGCCCCAGCGAAACCGCGAGCATGAACAGCCCCGTGCCCCAGATGTAGGCGGTGTCACCCTGGGCGACGCCCTTGTCGATGATGTCGGCGTTCAGGCGCGGGAGGTAGAGGGTCGCCGCGGCGCTGGCGAGCTGGAACACCAGCACGCCGAGCAGCAGCCACCGATATCGGGAGAGATAGCGGAAGAGGATTTTTCCCAGCACAGGCGGACTTTCTAGGAAGGATGAAACGGCGGGTTTCTCGGCAGACGGATGCCGACCGACAACCGGCCACAAGACAGAGTGCCACGAACCGTGGACATTCGTATCCCCCTCGAGGCTGACCTTCGCTCACAGCGAACCTCTTCCTCCCCGATCAGCGGTTTTTACACACGGGTGAACAAGTGCGGGCCTCGAATGCCCGACGGTTTGTGTTTACGCATTGGTACAACTTGTGATAGACATATGACACAAACGAGAACGGACCCCCATGCTTCCGCACATCGCATCTCTGCTCGACCCGATCCAGCTCCTGGGCGCGCTCCTGTCTTTGCCGCTGGTCTCCCTGATCCTCGCGGCGATCATCGCGGTGGGGATCGCCGTCTCGCCCCGAGGCGCGGCGCGGCGGCGGAGCCGCGTCCGGCTCACGCCCTCGGCGTCCACCGCAGTGTCGGCCCGCTATACGCCGGAGCACCGCACCCTCGGCATCGCGGCGATCGCCGTGATCGTGATCTTCGCCGCCGAGAACCTGATCACGGGGTACGTGCTGGGGATGTTCGGCGTGAGCCTCGACGGCGTCGTCGGCTGGTGGCGGTACGCGACGCCCGTCTTCGCAGCGTCCGTCGGCGTGGCCGTCCTGCTGGCGATGATCGCGACTCGAGGCAGCACCCCTCCGGAGCGACCGGTCGTCTCCGCGCGCCGGACCTGGCTGACCTTCAGCACGCGGGTGGGGTCGGGGGGCACCGCACTCGCCGTTCTCGCCCTCACGACGACCACGCTGCTCGCCGGACTCGCGTCGTCGAACCTCAACGGCGGCCCGTACGTCTACCTCGAGATCGACGTACCCAACGAGACCATCGACCCGGTTCGCCCCTGGTTCTACGGATGGGCGTACGGCGTCCCCGTCCTGATCTGCACCGCCGTTCTCGTCGCCGTCGTCGTGGCGGCACTGCAGGCGAACGCTGCCCGCGCGTTCCTCCGCCCGGAGACGGTCGTCGCCGAGCAGCGCGAGCGTCGCGACATCGCGAGCGGGATCACCCGAGTCACGGCGTCGGCCTCCCTGCTGGCTCTGGCGGGAGCGTTCCGGTTCGTCGCCGACGCGGGATCCGTCGCCGGACTCACGATCCAGGGCGACAGCCGCAGCGACTCCTACGACGTCTTCTGGCGATACGGCGAGCTCGCCGCCATCGGCGGATGGGTGGCACCGGCACTCGAGATCACCGCATTCGTGCTCCTTTTCCTCGTGAGTGCGCAGCTGCGGCGCGGGCCACGGGCGGGCGCTCCGGCGCAGGATGTCGCCGAGCCCGCGGCGGAGGCCACCTCCGACTCGGAGGCCGCACGATGAGCCCGAGCCCGAAGCTGTCACCCGCCGACGAGGCGAATCCGGCTCTCGACATCTACCGGCAGCTGCGCGGCCTGATCGTGTCGGGACAGCTCGGCGCGGGCGAACGGCTGCCGACCGTGCGTCAGACCGCGAGCGATCTGGGCGTGGCTCCCGGCACGGCCGCCCGCGCGTACAAGATGCTCGAGGGTGAAGGGCTCGTGATCTCGCGCACGGCAGCGGGCACGCGGGTCGCCGAGACCGCGGGCGTCCTTCCGGCAACCGTGATCCGGCGTATCCGGGAACTCGTCGAGGAGGCCGCATCGGTCGACGCCGATCCGGATGACGTGGTCGATGTGCTCCGGACGATCTGGCAGACGCGCGCCCCGGATTCGCCCACGGTTCCGGGACCGTGAAGTGCGCGTGTCGGGAGTCCCGACGGGGAAGCCCCGATGCCCTCAGAACAGGGCCGGCTCCGGCACGTAGTTCCGCGCGGCGGCTCCGGCATCCGGAGGGAGCTCCGCCAGGGTCGGCGGGTCCCACTTCGGGTTGCGGTCCTTGTCCACGAGCTGCGCCCTGATGCCCTCGACGAGGTCGGGGTGCTGATTGACGAACCACAGCACCCGTCGGTATTCACCTTCGAGTGCCGCGCGCAGGTCCGGCATCTCGCGCGCCTCGCGCACGGCATCGAGAGTCACGGTGAGCCCGGTCGGCGCGAGGCCTTCCAGGAGGTCGGCCGCGGCGACGGCATCCGCAGCCCCCTGGGCGCGCAGACGCTCGACGATCCCGGTCACGGTCGGAGCGGAGAACGCCTCGTCGATCCACTCCCGCGATGCCGGAAGCTGCGTGGGCTCCGGCGTCTCGTCGAAGAGCAGGACGATCTCACTGGGTCCGGTCGGGTCGGCGCGGAAGGCGAGCGCCTCGCTCAGCGCCTCGAGCCGGTCCGACGGCACGAAGTGATCGGCGAAGCCCAGGTACACGGCATCCGCGCCGTTCATCGTCGATCCGGTGAGCCCGAAGTACTCGCCGAAACGTCCCGGTGCCCGCCCGAGAAGCCAGGTGCCGCCGACGTCGGGCGTGAAGCCGATGCGTGTCTCGGGCATCGCGAGCTTCGATCGTTCCGTGACGATGCGGATGGCCGCGTGCCCGGCGAGCCCGATGCCGCCACCCATCGTGATGCCGTCCGCATAGGCGACGACCGGCTTCGGGTACTCGGCGATCATCGCATTCAGGGCGTACTCGGCGCGGAAGAACTCCGCGGTGCGCTCGGCCTGCCCCGCCACGATCTGCCCGTGCAGCGCGCGCACGTCCCCACCGGCGCACATGCCGCGGTCCCCCGCGCCGTCGATCAGCACGATCTGCACGTCGGTGTCGTCGCGCCACGCGTTCAGCGTCTCGGTGAGGATCCCGATCATCTCGGCATCGAGGGCGTTGATCGCCTCCGGACGGTTGAGGGTGAGCCGCCCGAGCGCCCCTTCGGTGCGGACGAGGACGCGGGAGGCAGCCTGAGATTCGGTCACGCGTGCCAGGCTACCTCCTCCCGAGGGGGCGGTATTCCGCGTGAAATGCGGGATCCGACAGGCTTTTCCGGCAGGATAGGGAGGAACTGTTCAACGCGACGAGAGGTCACGATGCCTGAAGGACAGGTGCTGGAGTTCACGCACGTGACGAAGCGCTTCAATGAGGTGACCGCCGTCTCGGACTTCTCCGCGCGCGTCGAGCCGGGTGCGCCACATCCGGAACGGCGACGATCGGCGGCACGACGTACGGAGAACTCCGTCAGCCGTTGCGCACGATCGGCGCAGTCCTGGAAGAGACCGTCTACCGCCCGCGCCGCACGGCCGAACGACAGCTGACGATCGCTGCGAAGGCGAACGGCGTCCCGCTGGCCCGCGTGGGCGAGGTCCTCTCGCTGGTCGGACTCGACGGCGAAGGCGACTCGCGCATCGGCGGATTCTCGCTCGGCATGCGCCAGCGGCTCAGCGTCGCGCACGCCCTCCTCGGCGACCCGGGCGCCCTGGTCTTCGATGAGCCCGCCAACGGACTGGACCCCGAGGGGATCCGATGGATGCGGCTGCTGATGCGCCGCCTCGCGGACGAGGGGCGCACGGTGCTCGTGTCGTCGCACGTCCTCAGCGAGGTGGAGCAGGTCGCCGACAACGTGCTCGTGCTGTCGAAGGGGCAGCTGGTGCTGGCCAGCGGCATCGAGACGCTGGCCGACCCGAAGGGCGGCTCGGTCATCGTGGATGCCGCGGATCGCGATGCGCTCAGCGCCGCGCTCGCCGAGGCCGGATTCGACATCGAGGTGCTGCGTTCAGGTCTGACCGTCCGCGGAGGCGACGCCGGCACGGTGGGTGCTGTGGCCGCCGAAGCGGGCATCGCACTGAGCACTCTCGTGCAGCGCGGCCCGACGCTGGAAGACGTCTTCATCGACTTGATGCGCGGTGGTAGACA
>JAQZBG010000264.1 GCA_029239165.1 Microbacterium sp.
TCGTGCACGCGCGGCGACCCGAACGGGCGGCAGGCCTCGTGGCACTCGGCGCGCGCCTCGGTGTCGAGGTGGAGGTGGAGACTCTCGACGCCCGACCACTCGCCGCAGGGTCCGCACGTGTCGATCTCACGATCGCCACGCTCCCCAGCGGCACCGTGCTTCCCGTGGCGACCTCGACGGAACTGGCCGAGAGCGGGGGAGCGCTGTTCGATGCCGCCTACGCGCCGTGGCCCTCGGCTCTCGCGTCGAGTTGGGGCGGTAGCGCGGTGATCTCGGGGCTCGGCATGCTGCTGCATCAGGCCGTGCGCCAGATCCGCATCTTCCACCACGGCGACCCCGCGATCGAGCTGCCGGCCGAGGAATCGGTCGTGGCCGCCATGCGCGCCGCACTCTGACGCGACGCGCAAGACGAAACGCGGCGCAGCGGGGGTCCGATCCCGTGGGAGACTGGAGCAATGCTCCGCGTGCTCACGGCCGGCGAATCCCACGGCCCAGAACTCATCGCCGTCATGGAGGGCCTGCCCTCCGGCGTCCCTGTCTCGTCTGAGGCCATCCAGGCCGATCTCGCCCGCCGCAAGCTGGGTTATGGGCGCGGCTCGCGCATGAAGTTCGAGCAGGACGAGATGACCATCTCGGGTGGTGTCCGACATGGCAAGAGCCTGGGCAGCCCGATCGCGCTGCGCATCGGCAACACGGAGTGGCCGAAGTGGATCGAGGTCATGAACCCCGAACCTGTCGAGCTCACCGACAAGTCCCGCGGACGCAGCGCCCCGCTGACGCGCCCGCGCCCGGGTCACGCCGATCTCGTGGGAATGCAGAAGTACGACTTCGACGAGGCGCGTCCGATCCTCGAGCGTGCGAGCGCTCGCGAGACGGCCGCGCGCGTCGCCCTCGGCGCGATCGCCCGCTCGTTCCTCGGTGAACTCGGAATCCGTCTCGTCAGTCACACGCTCTCCATCGGTCCGGTGCAGGTGCCTCCGGGGTCCGCTCTTCCGACTCCTGACGATGTGGACGCCCTGGACGCCGATCCGCTGCGCTGTTTCGACGCCGCGACGTCGGCTCTGATGGTCGCCGAGGTCGACGACGCGAAGAAGGACGGCGACACGCTCGGCGGCATCGTCGAGGTGCTGGCCTACGGTCTCCCGCCGGGGCTCGGCTCGCACGTGCACTGGGATCGGCGTCTGGACGCCCGACTGGCTCAGGCAGTGATGAGCATCCAGGCGATCAAGGGCGTCGAGATCGGCGACGGGTTCGAGACCACACGGCGCCGCGGGTCGGCAGCGCATGACGAATTGTTCGCGACGGCAGACGGCATCACGCGCGGCTCCGACCGCGCCGGCGGCACCGAGGGCGGCATGTCCACGGGAACCGTGCTCCGTGTCCGCGCCGGGATGAAGCCGATCGCCACGGTGCCGCACGCGCTGCGCACCATCGACATCGCGACCGGCGACGACGCGACCGCCCATCACCAGCGCTCCGACGTGTGCGCGGTTCCGGCTGCGGGTGTGGTCGCCGAGGCCATGGTCGCGATCGAGCTCGCGAACGCCGTGCTGGAGAAGTTCGGCGGCGACAGCGTTCGCGAGACGCGCCGCAACCTCGACGGCTACCTCGACGGTATTCCGGCTGAGCTGCGCACGACCCCCGCGTCCGAGGCGGCGCTCATCGCGCATGACGAGCGAGGCTGACCCGCTGACGCTGGTGCTGGTCGGCCCGATGGCCGCCGGCAAGACCAGCGTCGGTCGACGCGTCGCGCGCCGACTGGGGGTCCCCTTCGTCGACACCGACAAGCGCATCGTCGCGGCTCACGGACCCATCCCCGTCATCTTCACCGAGCACGGAGAGGCGCACTTCCGTGACCTCGAGCGCGTGGAGGTGCTCGAAGCCCTCTCCGAGGCGCGTTCCGAGGGCGGCGTGATCTCCCTCGGCGGCGGAGCCGTGACACAGGCCGACACGCGCGACCTGTTGAAGGACCAACCGGTCGTCTTCCTGACGGTCAGCGCCGACGCGGTGGCCGACCGGCTCCGTGGCGGCAATCGCCCGCTGCTGGCGGGCGGGGAGGATCCGGTGGAGCGCTGGAAGAGAATCTTCGAGGAGCGTCGGAGGTGGTACGCCGAGGTCGCCTCGACGACCTTCGACACCTCACGTCGTCCGATGCAGAAGATCGCGGACGAGATCGTGGCATGGAGGAGAGAGCAGCGATGAGCACGACGACCATCAGCGTCACCGGAAACGACGCCTACGACATCACGATCGGGCGGGGCGTGCTCGACCAGGTCTCCGCGGCCCTCTCGCCAGGTGTGCGCAAGATCCTGGTCGTGCACCCTCCGACGCTCGCGGCACGCGCGGCAGAGCTTCGCGACCGGCTCCTCGCTGACACGACCGAGGGGCCGAGGGAGGTCCTGCTCGCGGAGATCCCGGACGCCGAGCAGGGCAAGCGCATCGAGGTCGCCGCGTTCTGCTGGCAGGTCATGGGGCAGGCCGACTTCACCCGCAGTGATGCCGTCGTCGGCTACGGCGGCGGTGCGGTGACGGATCTCGCGGGATTCGTCGCGGCGACCTGGCTGCGCGGTGTGCAGCTGATCCAGGTGCCGACCACCGTCCTCGGGCTGGTCGATGCCGCGGTCGGCGGCAAGACCGGGGTCAACACTGCCGAGGGCAAGAACCTCGTCGGCGCGTTCTGGGCACCGACCGCGGTGATCGGGGACCTCGACGAGCTCGCCAGCCTCAGCCCCAACGAGGCGACGGCGGGATACGCGGAGGTCGTCAAGGCCGGTTTCATCTGGGCACCGGAGATCCTCGACATCGTCGAGGCGGATCCCGTCCGGGCAGTGGACACGACGACGGAGGAGTTCCGCCGCACGATCGAGCTGGCGATCGACATGAAGGCGAAGGTGGTCTCCGACGACTTCCGCGAGGCGGGGCTGCGCGAGATCCTCAACTACGGACACACTCTCGGGCACGCGATCGAGCACGCCGAGCGCTACCGCTGGCGGCACGGCGCGGCGATCTCGGTGGGCATGCTCTACGCAGCCGAGCTCTCTCGCCTTGCGGGACGACTTTCGGACGCGGCGGCCGAGCGCCACCGTACGATCCTGGAATCGCTGGGCCTTCCCACCTCGTACCGCGCCGGAGCGTGGCCTCAGCTGCTCGCCACGATGCAGCGCGACAAGAAGAGCCGCGGGGGGATGCTGCGCTTCATCCTGCTCGACGACATCGCGAAGCCGACGGTGCTGCAGGCGCCGGACGAGTCGCTGATGTTCGCCGCCTATCAGGAGGTCGGAGCGTGAGCGGCCGTATCCTCCTCGTGAACGGGCCGAATCTGAACCTGCTGGGCACGCGCGAACCCGACCTCTACGGCACGGCGACGCTCGCCGACGTGGAGCGGATAACGGCCGTCGCCGCCGCCGAGTTCGATCTCGAGGTCCGCGCGGTGCAGAGCAATCACGAGGGGGTTCTGATCGATGCCATCCACGCCGCGCGCGCGGACTGCTCGGCCATCGTGATCAACCCGGGTGGCCTCACGCACACCTCCGTCGTGCTGCGCGACGCGCTGACCGGTGTCTCGCTGCCGTTCGCCGAGGTGCATATCTCCGACGTGTACGCCCGCGAGGAGTTCCGCCACCATTCCTACCTGCATGATGTCGCGGTGGTCCGCGTCATCGGGCGCGGCGTGGAGGGCTACGCCGACGCGGTGCGCGAGCTCGTCCCGCACCTCTGATCGCGGCGGGCACTCAGCGCACCGACGGCGCCCAGACGATCATCACGCAGATCACCATGCCCGCGAGGGCGATCAGCGCCATGGCCAGGAAGCAGCCCGCCAGGGCGCGCAACCGTGGTGGCCCCTCGCGCACGGTCCAACGAACGACCAGCATCGCCAGCAGGAGTCCGACCACGAGCGTCGCCGTCACGAGGGCGACGGACTCCGCGGGGCCACCATCCACCGCGATCGCGACCAGCGGCACGAGACTCAGGACGGCGAACAGCGCTGCGACGACGAGCCAGACGGTTCCGGATGACGATCGCAGCGCGGGCTGACTGGTCACCAAAGTCGGATCCAGCCCCGCATCGGGGCGTCCGCTCCGCCTGCGCGCTGTTCTTCCGGACATGAGCGTCCCTCCTTTCTCCTCCAGGTTGAGCGCCGAAACCGTCGGCGTCAACGGGGCTGTGCGGTTCGGCGGTGCGGCCTACGTTTGCGTGTGACGGGTCTTTTCAGGACCCGCCCGGAGCCGAGGAGAGAAGGAGCACGGAATGACCGTTCGACTGAACCAGGACGCGCTCGCGCTGGCCCGCCGGCTGGTGCGGGACGACGACGTGGTGCGCGATGAGCGCGACGACTGGAGCGAGCATGCGCCGAGCACCGAGGAGGAGAACGCCTTCATCGAGAAGCACGGGATGGCGGAGTTCGCCAAGTGGCACCTCGGCGAGGACACAGAGGAGACCGAGGGCACGAAGGGGCGGCTGAAGTTCCCGTACGGCGACTTCCGCAAGGTTCACCGCTGCGCAGTCATCTCGGGAGAGAGCCGCGCCGGTCAGTACAAGCACGACGCCATCGAGAAGGCGCTGCGGGAGCTGCTGGCGGACATCGACGGCGAGGATTCCTGAGCCGACCCGGTCGCCGCGATGAGCGCGGTGCGGGCCTCAGGGCGGTCATCCCTTAGACTCGACTGTCGGCCTCGTCCGAACCCGCAGACACACGAACGGAACTCGCAGCGCATGGCATCTACCGCAGACATCAAGAACGGCGTCGTCCTCAGCATCGACGGGCAGCTCTGGAGCGTCATGTACACCGATGGTGACGGCTACGTCTTCATGGACCAGACCGACTTCGACCAGATCACGGTCGGCGCGGCCACGGTCGGCGACGCGAAGAACTTCCTGCTCGAGAACCAGGCCGTGACCATCGCCCTGAACAACGGCAACCCGCTGTACATCGACCTTCCCGCGTCCGTGATCCTGGAGATCACCTACACCGAGCCGGGCCTGCAGGGCGACCGCTCGTCGGCCGGCACCAAGCCCGCGACGCTCGAGACCGGATACGAGATCCAGGTGCCGCTCTTCGTCGAGACCGGCACCAAGGTCAAGGTCGACACCCGCACGGGTGACTACCTCGGCCGCGAGAAGTAAGGCGTGAGCGCCCGGACGAAGGCGCGCAAGCGCGCTCTCGACATGTCACGCTGGCCGCGGAGGCGAAGCGCGCGGCGAGCGAGCCCGCACGCGAGGCCTCCTGGCTCTATGCACGCGAGATCGTGGACGGCATCATCGACCAGCGAGACGAGATCGACGAGCAGATCACGACGCACAGCCGTGACTGGAAGCTGGAGCGGATGCCCGCGGTAGACCGCGCGCTGCTGCGCATCGCCGTGTGGGAGATCCTCTACAACGACGAAGTACCGACGGCAGTGGCCATCGACGAAGCGGTGGAGCTCGCGAAGGAATTCTCGACCGACGATTCGGGCGCGTTCGTCCACGGCGTCCTGGCGCGGGTGGCCCGCTCCGCCTGATCTTCCGGCGCGAGGCACTGTCGGTGGTGTCGGAGAGGATGGCGGCATGTCCCTCGCGCCCGATCCGTCCCGATCAGAGGGGTCCCGGTCCGCCGACTGGCGGTCCATCCTCGGTTCGCCGCGCGTAGAGGCGGGGACCGCACTCGCGCTTGGCGTCGAACTCCGGCTGCGCGATGGGCGCGGAGCGAACCCGTGGGCTTCCCGTCCGCAGCGCACGGCGACCGCCCGCGACGTGGCGAAGCGCACCGGCGAGATCCTGTTGGGAATCCGGCCGCTGGAGAAGAGTGCGGCGACCGGTGCCTGGGTGCAGGGCGCGGCGTCGTGGGATGCCGTTCGTCGTTCGTCGACGCAGTACGGGCGCGACCGGTCGCGGTGGTTCGCCGACCTGCTCAGCATCGCGCGCGACACACTTCTCTCCGGCACGGCCGGCGACTGGCTGGTCGCAGACCTGATCGAATCCGGTCTGCTGTGGGGGCACCTGCGCGCCGGCGCTGACATCGGCATTCCGCTGGTGCCCACCCAGAAGAGCACGACCGTCGTGCTCGCGGAGCGCGCGTCGATCGGCGCGACCGTCGGACGAGAAGGCGGCGGCCTCGTCGTGCAGCCGCTCATCGCGATCGACGGTCGCGAGGTCGAACCCCGCGACGTGCGGCCGATCGGGCACAGCGGTCTGTACGAGGTCGCGCAGCGCGGCACCAAGCTGCACGTGACGCTGGCCGAGGTGGCGTTGAGCGAACCCGTCCACGCGCTGCTCGGCGCCGGCGCTGGGCTCGAGATTCCCGCTCGCGACGAGGCGGCGTTCTTGCGCGACGGCTATCCACTGCTGGCGCGCCGTATCGACGTCCGGCCGGTCGGTCGGGTCGAGCTGCCTCCTCTTCCCGCTCCGCAGGCTGTGCTGGAGCTCTCGTTTCACCGGGGTGACACCGTCAAGTATTCGTTCGAGTGGGAGTACCGCGGCTTCGGACGCGTGCCCTTCGCACCGGACGGCGACGCGGTGCGAGACGTCGCCGCCGAGGAGGCCCTCCGGGACGCACTTCAGTCCGTGTGGACGGAACGTGTGGGGGAGGAGTTCACGCCCCGCGGGAGCTTCCACGATGTCGCGGCCGCCGAATTCGCCACCCGAGTGGTGCCGGCACTCGAGGCCGAGGGGGTCGTCGTCACGGTCTCGGGCCGCGCCAAGAGCTACCACGAGCTCACGGGTGAGCCGGAGATCACGGTGACCACGGTGGAGAGCACCGATCCCGACTGGTTCGATCTCGGCGTGCTGGTCAAGATCGACGGTCGCACAATCCCGTTCGGCCCGCTCTTCACAGCGTTGAGCAAGGGGAAGAAGAAGCTCCTCCTTTCGGATGGCGGATACTTCTCCCTGAATCACCGAGCCTTGGATCGCCTCCGCGAGCTGATCGACGAGGCCGGTGAACTCGAGGAGTGGGAAACCGGTCCGCGGATCAGTCGACACCAGACCGACCTCTGGGAGGACTTCGAGGATCTCGCGGACGAGGCGCTCCCCGCCGTGACGTGGCGGGCGACGGCCGATGGTCTGCGCCGGGCGAGCACGGTACCGGCGGTTCCGATTCCCCAGGGCATCACGGCCCGACTCCGCCCGTATCAGAAGGACGGCCTGGACTGGCTCGCGTTCCTCTGGGCTCACCGACTCGGCGGCATCCTCGCGGACGACATGGGCCTCGGTAAGACGCTGCAGCTGCTGGCTCTCATCATGCACGCGCGCGAAGCGGGAGAGCACCGCCCGTTCCTGGTCATCGTACCCACCTCCGTCCTCGCGACCTGGCGCGGTGAAGCCGCTCGATTCGCGCCGACCCTCGGCGTGCTGGTCAGGGCGAACACGCAGGGCCCACCGCTGACGGACTCGCTGCAGGACATCGACCTCGTGATCACGACCTACGCGGTCGCCCGACTCGACGAAGTCGTCTACGCCGGCGTCGAATGGGCCGGACTCATCCTCGACGAGGCGCAGTTCGTCAAGAACCCGGAGACCAAGCTGCATCGGGCGGTCGCGAGCTTCCACGCCGACGTCACCTTCGCCGTCACCGGCACCCCCATGGAGAACAGCCTCAGTGAGCTGTGGGCGCTGCTCAAACTGACTGCGCCGGGACTCTTCGCCTCCTCGCGGAAGTTCCGCGAGGACTACATCCAGCCGATCGAGCAGGGCAAGGTCCCGGAGAACGAGGAGGGCGGCGCCTATCGGCAGCGCCGGCTCGAACGACTCCGCCGACGCATCCGCCCGCTCCTGCTGCGACGCACGAAAGAACTGGTCGCGCCGGAGCTGCCGGCGAAACAGGAGCAGATCCTCGAGGTCGAGCTCAGCTCCTCCCACCGCGCGCTCTACGAGGTCGTGTTGCAGCGGGAGCGGCAGAAGGTGCTGGGACTGCTGGAAGACCTGGACCGCAACCGCTTCATCGTGTTCCGCTCCCTGACCCTCATGCGCATGCTCAGTCTCGCTCCCGGACTGATCGACCCGGAAGATGCGAAGATCGGCTCCCGCAAGCTCGACGTGCTGCTCGAGCGCGTGATCGAGCTGCAGGCCGAGGGGCATCGTGCTCTCGTATTCAGCCAGTTCACCTCGTTCCTCGACATGGCGGCGGCGCGGCTGGATGCTGCCGGGATCCCGTACGCGCATCTGGATGGCTCGACGCGGCACCGCCAGAAGGTGGTCGAGGGCTTCACGTCGGGAGAGCAGCCGGTGTTCCTCATCAGCCTGAAGGCCGGCGGATTCGGACTCACCCTCACGGAGGCCGATTACGTGTTCCTGCTGGATCCGTGGTGGAACCCCGCCGCCGAGGCGCAGGCCGTCGACCGCACCCACCGCATCGGTCAGGACAGCCAGGTGTTCGTCTACCGCATGATCGCGACGGGCACGATCGAGGAGAAGGTGCTGGAACTCCAACGCAAGAAGGCACGCCTGTTCACCGCGCTCCTGGACGACGAGGCGCTGTTCGCGCAGTCCCTCTCCGCAGACGACATCCGCGGGCTGTTCGACGCCTGACCGGAATACTCACGGCGAGGTCGACCGGGCCCACAGGGAGCCCTCGGTACAATCGAACGGTTCACTTTCGGGAGGAATGCAATGCGGATCACGGGACTCGGCCACGCCGGGATGTTCATCGAGAC
>JAQZBG010000265.1 GCA_029239165.1 Microbacterium sp.
GACGAGCCCGTTCCGCTGAGGATCAGGATGCGTCGCAGGTGCATCGCGGTGAGCACGCCGGGGCCCATCGAGCTGCGCACGTCGACGGTGCGGTCGTCGACCGTCTCGAGCAGGAGCCGGGTGGCGCGGGCGGCCTCGCCGCGCACGCGGTGGTCTTCGGCGGATGCGGCACCGCCGCGGGCGATCACCTCGGCCACCGCGTGGCAGGCATCGGACAGCGGACCGGGCAGCGCGGGGTCGAGCGGCAGACCGGCCGGCCGGTCCCAGATGGTGTCCGCGATCTCGTCGGAGATGTCGCGGATGAGGTGCGCGATCCGGTCGAGGGCGGCGAGCTCGTCGTGGCTCTGCTGCATCCGCGGTCGGTGCCCCCGCGCTCGGGGGTTGCCGCGGCGACTCTCGTCGGCCTCCGCCAGCGCCGCCCGCAGCTCACCCGCCGTATCGGCGAGCGAGGCCGCGTCGTCGGCCCACTGCTCGTGCTCCGGGGGCCACGATTCGGCGACCGCCGACCCGATGTCGTCGAGGTGTCGGGCGAGCTGTTCGCGGAACTCCTCCAGTCGTGCCACGGCCACGCCGGTGAGCGGTGCGGGTGCGATCAGGAAGTTCACCGCGAGGCCGATGACGACCCCGACCGCCGTCTGCGTCAGGTATCCGAGCGAGTAGTCGTCGGCGTTCTGTCCGCCGATGATCAGCACGAACAGGGCGGCCATCGGGATGTACTCCCGGCCCGCCCCGAACCAGCCCGTGCCGGAGAGCAGCACGCCGACGCCGACGACGAGCGGGATGGTCCACCACGTCGGCCCCACCGTGAGCACCACGACGGTGGCGAGGCCGATGCCCGTGGCGAGGCCCAACAGTGTCTGGAAGCTCGACTTCGCCGATCCCATCAGCGTGGGGTACATGCTCACGAGTGCGCCGAGCGGCGCGTAGTAGGGGTACTCGTCGGTGACGCCGGGCATGTGCGGCGCGATCATCCAGGCCAGACCGACCGCGAGCATCGTCTTCACGACGAGCAGCAGGCGGGCAGGGCGGACGGCGTCGTGGAGCGCACGGGCGATGCCCGCACGTCGAACCCGGAGTCGGGGACGGCTCTCTGCCACGGCATCCTCCTCTGTCGGCATCGGATGGTCGGTATCGGACGGTTCGCAGGAGCGATGCCGTGATCGTACGCAGCCTCCGCGCTGGAGCGCGACCGGGTTGCTCCCGCCGCCGCGTACCTGTAGCGCGCGCGACGCCGGCCGCCCAGATGGGCGACCGGCGTCGGGAGGTGCGGCGAGAGTGAAGGCGGGTCAGGGGATGGTGCGTCGGAAGGCGAGGAAGGAGACGGCTGTCAGCACGGCCACCGCCACCAGCCCCCACAGCGCCAGGCCGACGGCGCCGAGGTCGAGGATCCCCAGCCAGACCTGCTCCCACATCTCCAGTCGCGTGGCGAGGAAGGCGAGCCCGATGAGCACCAGTGAGAGCCCGATGCTCACGATCATGAGCACCAGCTGCCCCCAGCTCTTGTAGATCGTCGCGCCGGTGAACCCGATCACGAAGAAGAACAGCGCGAGGGCGAAGTAGACGACGAACGCGCCCAGCGGTCCGGCCTCCCAGACCCACGGGAGGTGGAACACGTAGCCGTTCACGCCGTAGCCGTTCGTGGCCAGCTCGATGCCGCCGCCGATCAGGAACAGGATGCCCATCAATCCGCTGGCGAGGACCGCCGTCAGCATGGTGCCGAAGAAGAACTCTCGACGCGTGATGCTCATGGCCTGGGAGAACGGGAAGGTGAGCGTCATCGCCGACATCCCGACGGCGAAGAAGTACCAGAGCGGAGCCTGGCCACCGCCGCCGTATTTCGGCTCGTCGACCGGGATCAGGGCGTAGATGAGCACCGAGATCACCACCGCCGCGGCGAGGATGACCAGCGGGTACCAGATGAAGGTGCCCTTGTTGATCAACTGCAATCGGATGACGTTGAGTGTGCGTCGCATCAGCGGGCCTCCTCTTTCGCGACGGAGCCGGTGGCGGAATGGGTGTCGGACTTCTGGGTGAGGCGGACGATCAGCTGCTGCAGGGAGACGGGGGCGATGTCGAGGCCGGCTGCGGCGACCTCCGCGCGGTCTTCGGCGGACAGGGCGCCGAGCACGGTGACCGACGACACGCGTCCGAGGGCCTCGCGGTGCAGGATCTCGCGGCCCTGCGCCCAGGCGTCGACCTTGGCTGCATCGCCGACGACGGTCGCGGCCCGATCGCGGACCGCATCCGTGTCTTCATGCAGCAGGATCTGGCCGTTGTCGATCACGATGACCTTCTCGATGAGGTTGGAGACCTCGTCGATCAGGTGCGACGACAGGATGATCGTCCGCGGGTGCTCGGCGTAGTCCTCGACCAGGCGGTCATAGAAGATCTGCCGTGCGACGGCGTCGAGGCCGAGGTACGGCTCGTCGAAGAACGTGATCTCGGCGCGCGAGGCGAGCCCGATGATCACCCCGACCGCAGAGAGCTGACCGCGGGAGAGCTTCTTGATCGTCTGCTTCATCGGCAGCTGGAACTCGGCGATGAGCTCGTCGGCGAACGTCTGGTCCCAGTGCGGGAAGAACAGGCTCGCCGCCTTGAAGGCGTGCTTGGGGTAGGCGTCGTCCGGGTACTTCTGGCTCTCGCGGACGAAGCAGATCCGGCTGAGCACGTGCGCATTCTCATACGGGTGCTCGCCGAACACCTTGATGGTGCCGGAGGATTCGAAGTTCTGCGCCGTGAGGATCGACATGAGTGTCGTCTTGCCGGCGCCGTTGCGACCGAGGAGGCCGTAGATGGCGCCTCCCTCGATGGCGAGCGACACGTTGTCGAGCGCTCGCTTCTCCTTGTAGCGCTTGCTGAGGTTCTGCACCTCGATGACAGCGGTCATGCGGGGGTCTTCCCTTCTGAGTCGGTGGCGAGTGCGGCGCGCTGTCGAAGCAGTGCCGCGAGGTCTTCGGCGCCGAGCCCGAGCGTGCGGGCTTCGGCGAGGAGCGGGTCGATGTAGCGGTCGGCGAACAGGGCGCGGCGCTCGCCGAGGAGGACTTCCCTGGCGCCGTCGGCGACGAACATGCCGATGCCTCGGCGCTTGTACAGCACTCCCTTGTCGGTGAGCATGGCGACTCCCTTCGCTGCGGTGGCGGGGTTGATCCGGTAGAACGCGGCGAGCTCGTTCGTCGAAGGAGCCTGTGCCTCCTCGGCGAGTGATCCGTCGATGATCGAGTCCTCGATCTTCTCGGCGATCTGGAGGAAGAGCGGCTTGCCTTCTTCGATCACGAGTCCTCCGGTGGGTAGGTTGGTTAGTTACTTGACTAAGTAACCATGGAAGCAACGATCGTGTCAACCCCTCTTCGTGCGGGCCGGGAGCCCCCGCGTACAGTGGGCTGGTGCCGGAGTTCCCCTACAGTCGCCTGCGTCGCTGGCCCGACGTCGAAGCCGACAACCTTCAGGCGCACGACGCCACCGACCTGCTGCTCGTGGATCGAGCCCTCGGCGTCGGAGTTCCCGGCCCCGAGATCGCGGTGATCGGCGACGACTACGGCGCGATCACCCTCGCGCTGACCGCGGCGGGACTCGACGGCATCCGCGTCCATCAGGACCTGGCAAGCGGCCGCCGCGCGCTGCGGCGCAATGCCGACGAGCTCGGGCTGTCCGGCTTCCACTCGCACGAGCTCGACGCCGAGCTGCTCTCCGGTGCCCGCCTCGTGCTGCTGCAGCTGCCGAAGTCGCTCGCGGAACTCGAGGAGATCGCGGATGCTGTGGCGCGCGGGGCTGCCCCCGATGTCGTGCTCGTCGCCGGAGGCCGCGTGAAGCACATGACCCTCGCGCAGAACGAGGTGCTCGGGCGCAGGTTCACCCAGGTGCAGCCTCAGCGAGCCGAGCGGAAGTCCCGGCTGATCGTGGCATCCGAGCCGCGTCCGGTGCCCGCCGATCCGCCGTTCCCCGTCACCGCCCCGCATGACGGGCTCACCCTGGTCGCGCACGGCGGCGCGTTCGCCGGTGCTCGTCTCGACATCGGCACCCGGGTGCTGCTCGAGGTGCTCGGCCTCGGTGGTTCACAACTCCTCGAGAATGGGGTGTCTCGGGGCGAGAACGGCTCGAAGCGGCCGGAGAACGACGGTTCTTCCGGAGTTGTGAACGGCGACCGGCCGAGCCGGGTGCTCGACCTCGGCTGCGGCACCGGTGCGCTCGCCGTCTCGTACGCCCTCGCCCATCCCGAGGCGCAGGTGATCGCGACGGATAGGTCGGCCGCGGCCGTGGCGTCTGCGCGGGCGACCGCGGCCGCGAACGGGGTCGCCGAACGTGTCGTCGTCACACACGATGACGCGGCCTCCGAGATTCCAGACGGGAGCGTCGATGTCGTGCTGTTGAACCCGCCTTTCCACCTCGGCACGAGTGTGCACACGGGAGCGGCGACCCGCCTTTTCCAGGCCGCCGCGCGGGTACTCCGATCCGGCGGCGAGCTCTTCACGGTGTACAACTCATCGCTCGGCTATCGGGCCGAACTCGCTCGCCTGATCGGCCAGACGGAACAGGTGAAGCGCACGCCGAAGTTCACCGTGACGCGCAGCATCCGGAGCGCGGAGCCGGTCGATTCCTGACGCCGAACAGGGCTCGACGGGGAATGTTGAACACCTGTGCAATTCCCCGGTCAGCCGCCGAAATTCGAACCCTCGACCGACCCAGGATTTGCCCCTGATCGGCCATTTCGTTACGTTGGAATGCGGGCCTGACGGTCCGAAGACCAGTCCGCGGTCACGTCCTTCTTTCGATGAGCTGTG
>JAQZBG010000266.1 GCA_029239165.1 Microbacterium sp.
CGAGTTCTGCGCGACGCCAGCGGTGTAAACGGCAGGACCGGACGTGGCCAAGCAGCCGGCTGCGAAGGCTGCGGCGCCGGCTGGGCCCGCGATTGCCCCGCCTGCTCCGGCGCCGACCCCGGTGATGGTGCTGGAACCCCATCCGCCCGCCGCAATGGTTGCCGTCTCCGAGCGATTCCATCGAGCTCGAATCTGAAGCGGGCCGGTGAAGCCCCAGGTGGGGTCAGCGACTACAGGGAAGGTGGCATCCGAAACATCGACGTTCTGTGTCAGAGTCCCGTCGGCCACGACGTACTCGGTAGGGACGCTGTCCCCGTTCGCATCCACCGCCCATGCGGGGTCAACGTGGCCGATACCTGCGGTGAACTCGGCGGTGACGCCCTCAGCTTCGGATTCGACTGTTCGGCTGAGGTCCACGCTGCCATCTGGCACGACCTCTGCATCCACGCCCTCGGGAAGCGGATACTGGAAGCTCGTGGTCTGAGAATCATCCCAGATCACCGTCGAGATCCGCACGCTGCTCTCCAGGGGTTTCACCGTCACATCGGGGTGCCCTTGCAACCCGTGGTACACGGTAGTGCCATCGACCGCAGCCGCGCCCTGTTCCATCCGCACGCCGACGGGCGTGGGGACGGTAAAGCTCAGACCGTCAGACCCCCGCACGGCGATACCTTCGGTCGCCACTTTCGGGACGATCACATCGACAGCGTCTGCCGTTGCTGAGTGCTCGTTGTTACGGATCGTGGTGTCTCCGGTCGTGATGAATGGCCCGCTCAAAGCCACTCTCACATGTCGAGATGCCAGCGTTCCGTTCCCTCCCGATCACATATTGGAGTGCTGCTTAGGCCGCGGACGGAGGCGCAGACAATACCCACTGAGAGGCCGTCCATGACGGCGGCTCCGAGGTCCGTCCGCATGGGTGAATTGCGCATGCGAATGATGCGCCTGCCGCGGCCTGTTGCACTTCCCTCAGCCTTTTCGCGACAGAAACGCCGCGGGAACTGTGGTCCGCCGTTGCAAGCGCGGCCCTCCGGCATCACCGGCACCCGCATGGCCCAAACCGCGCAGTGATCTCGGGCCGCCGCTCAGCCGGTGGTCGAGCGGCGCACGATCAGCTCCGGCGGGAACACGGTCTGTCGCGGGATGCTCTCGGGGTCGGATGCCTCTTCGAGCACGATGCGCAGGGCCGTGCGCCCGATCATGCGGCTGGGCTGCCGGATCGATGAGAGCGGCACTGCGGCTCCGGGACGAGCACCCGTCCGCCGGCGACGAGCGACTGCAGCAGTCCGAGTGCCAACAGGTCGTTCGCAGCGAAGAGTGCGTCCGGCCACTCGCGGCGAGGCCGGGTGAGGAGCTTCGCGCCGGCGGCGGCTCCCTCCTCCACCGTCATTGCCGAGGTGGGGACGACTTCGAGGTCGACGAGCACGGAGGCGTTCTCGGCGGCGGCGCGCGCCCCCGCGAGCCGATCGGTGACCTGGCGCATGTCGAACGGGCCGCCGACGAAGGCGATGCGTCGTCGCCCCGCCTCGATCAGGTGCTCGACGGCGAGCCGCCCACCCGCGACGCTGTCGACGGAGACCGACGAGAACCCGCTGTCGGCGCTGAACCGGTCGACGAGCACGGTGGCGATCCCGCTGGCGCGGAACCGGCGCAACTGCGTCATGACGTCGCCGTACGGAGCGATCAGGAGGCCGCGCACCTGCTGCTCGCGGAAGAGGTCGAGGTACACCTTCTCGCGGGAGGGATCATCGTCGGTGTTGCCGTAGAGGATGGCGATGCCGTGGCTGGACGCCTCGTCCTCGGCGCCGCGCACCACGTCGCTGTAGAACGGGTTCTGCCCATCGAGGACCACGAAGCCGACGGTCGTGCTGACGCCGGCGCGCAGTTTGCGGGCGGCGTCGTTGCGCACGTACCCGAGTTCCTCGATGGCCCGGCTCACGCGGGCGACCGAATCGCTGGAGACCTCTTCCGGACGGTTGAGGACGTTCGAGACGGTGCCGACGGAAACTCCGGCGCGAACGGCGACATCACGGATGCTGACCGCCACGGCTCTCCTCTCGTCGTCGGGTGGATCACGGTTCGAGCATCGGGACTTGACCTGCGGCTCGCATCACATACACTAGCCTGAAACCCACCTGAATCGATTCAGATCGCTTCATTCCGCACATCATCACCCTCAACGGAGAGGAAAGCCCGTGGTCGACCAAGCACCCGCCCGCAGTGCTCCCCCCACAGCGCTCGAGCTGCATCGTGTCGTGAAGTCCTTCGGGCCCGTCATCGCACTCCGCTCCGGAAGCCTCACGCTGCAGTCACGATCCATCCACGCGCTCATCGGTGAGAACGGTGCCGGGAAGTCGACGCTCGTGAAGATCATGGCCGGGCTCTACCGCCGCGACTCGGGCGACTTCCGTCTGCACGGCGAGGACGTCGACTTCACCAGCACGGCGCAGTCGAAGGCCGCGGGAATCGCGGTGATCTACCAGGAGCCGACGCTCTTCCCCGACCTCTCGGTCACCGAGAACATCTTCATGGGCCGCCAGCCGACGGGTGCTCTCGGCCGCATCGACCGCAAGGCCATGCGTACCGAGGTCGACCAGATCTTCCGCCGTCTCGGCGTCGCGCTCGATCCCGACCGCATCACCGAGGGTCTGTCGATCGCCGACCAGCAGATCATCGAGATCGCGAAGGCCATCTCGCTCGACGCCAGCGTGCTGATCATGGACGAACCGACCGCTGCACTCAGCGGCGTCGAGGTCGACCGGCTGTTCGCGGTCGCACGGAGCCTGCGCGACGAGGGCCGCGCGATCCTGTTCATCTCGCACCGCTTCGACGAGGTGTTCGACCTGTGCGACACGGTCACCGTGATGCGCGACGGCGCCTACATCGACACGACGCCCATCGCAGAGACCACGGTCGACGACCTCGTGCGACAGATGGTCGGTCGTGACGTCACCGAGCTCTTCCCGAAGCAGGAGGCCGAGATCGGCGAACGGCTCCTCGAGGTGCGCGGGCTCACCAGCCCCGGCGTGTTCCACGACATCTCATTCACGGTCCGCGCGGGCGAGATCGTCGCGCTCGCCGGGCTCGTGGGCGCCGGCCGCAGCGAGGTCGCCCGCGCGGTGTTCGGTGTGGACGGCTACCGCGAGGGGGAGGTGCGGATGCTCGGCTCGAGCGTTCCGCGCCGCAACCCGACCGCGGCCATGCGCAACGGCCTCGCGCTCGTGCCGGAGGACCGCCGCAAGCAGGGCCTCGTGATCGATGCGAGCGTCGGGGGCAACATCACGCTCGCCATCCGTCGCAACCTCGCCAAGTGGGGACTGATCACCACCGGAATCGAGAACCGCGCGGCCAAGGTCTGGGCGTCTCGCCTGGAGGTGAAGACGCATGCGCTCGATACGGTGGCGGCCACCCTCTCCGGCGGCAACCAGCAGAAGGTGGTCCTGGCCAAGTGGTTGGCCACCGATCCGCGAGTGCTCATCATCGACGAGCCGACCCGAGGCATCGACGTCGGTACCAAGTCCGAGGTGCAC
This sequence comes from Microbacterium sp., assembly GCA_029239165.1. Taxonomy (GTDB): domain Bacteria; phylum Actinomycetota; class Actinomycetes; order Actinomycetales; family Microbacteriaceae; genus Microbacterium. The sequence continues at coordinate 3,531 of JAQZBG010000266.1, forward strand.
CGCCTGCTCTCGCAGCTGGCGGGGGAGGGGATGGGGATCCTGATGATCTCGTCCGAGCTGCCCGAGGTGCTCGGCATGGCCGACCGCGTTCTCGTCATGCGCGAGGGGCGGATCACCGCCGAACTCGACCGCGAGGACGCCACCAGCGAGAACGTCATGTTCGCCGCCACGCACGCATCGGAGCAGCACGCATGAGCACCACCGCACTGGCGGCTCCCGCCCCCGCATTCGCGAAGAAGCCCGGTGGCATCGGCCGGGCGCGCGAGCTCGGCATCTTCGCCGCCCTCGTCCTGGTGGTCATCGCGGCCACCGTCAAGAATCCCAACTTCCTGTTCAGTGCCGACGGCTGGCGCGATCTGCTGCTGACCCCGTCGATCCTCGTGCTCGTCGCCGTCGGTCAGGCGATCGTCATCATCACCCGCAACGTCGACCTCTCGGTCGGCTCGGTCATGGGCCTGACCGCTTTCCTGACCGGACGGCTCTTCATCGACGTCCCCGGCATCCCGATCCCGGTCGTGGTGATCGCCGCGGTGATCTTCGGCGCGCTCCTCGGCCTGGTGAACGGCGCGCTGGTGGCCTTCGCGAAGGTGCCGGCGATGGTCATCACCCTTGGCACGCTGTATGCCTACCGCGGCATCAATGTGCTCTGGACCGGCAGCGACCAGGTGCACCCGTCCGACCTGCCGAAGGACTTCCTCAGGCTCGGCACGCAGCAGATCCTCACGATCCCGGTGCTGTCCATCGTGGCCATCATCGTCCTCGCGCTCGCCGCCTGGTACATGCGCAACACGAGAGGCGGTCGCGAGTACTACGCCATCGGCTCCGACCCGGGTGCCGCAGAACTCTACGGCTTGAAGACCACCCGTCGCGTTCTCAGTGCGTTCGTGCTGTCCGGCGCGCTCGCGGGCCTCGCCGGCGTCTTCTACGTGACGCGCTACGGATCCGTGAGCTCGCAGGTGGGCTCCGGGTGGGAGCTGGATGCTGTCGGCGCAGCCGTCATCGGCGGCATCGCCATCACGGGCGGAGTCGGCTCCGTCTGGGGCGCGGCCATCGGCGCCATGCTGCTGATGACCATCAACCGGGCCCTGCCCATCCTCGGCATCCCCGACTTCTGGCAGCGCGCCGTCGTAGGCGTGCTCATCATCGGAGCGATCGTGCTCGACCGACTGCTCGCGGTGCGGCAGAGACGGCAGCTCATCGAGGCAAGGGACGAATCATGACGACGACGACCACCACCTCCTCGGGCCGCGTGATCCGGGACTACGACCAGACGCTGTGGCGGCGCATCCTCATCAACCGCGAGTTCGCGATCATCGGCCTGCTCGTGCTGGTCGTGCTCGTCTCGGTCGTGTCGATCCGCGGGTTCGCGCAGCCCATCACGGTGAACTACCTGCTGCTGGACGTCGCGCCGATCCTGCTGATCGCCCTGCCGATGACGCTCGTCATGATCACCGGCGAGATCGACCTGTCAGTCGGCTCGATGGTGGGCCTCGCCAGCGTCGTGACGGGTGTGCTCACCGAGTCGGGTGCGCCGTTCGAGGTCGCCGCCCTCGCCGCGCTCGCGGTCGGCGTCATCGGCGGAGCTTTCAACGGCTTCCTCGTCACGGTCGTCGGACTGCCGTCGCTCGCCGTCACGATCGGCACCCTGGCGCTGTTCCGCGGGCTCGCGGTCGGTCTGCTCGGAACCACGGCAGTGACCGACTTCCCGGAGATGTGGACGGCGCTGGCCAAGGCCAAGATCGCCGGCACCACCATCCCCTACATCGTGATCCCGTTCCTGATCCTGCTGGCGATCTTCGTCGTGATGCTGCACTTCACCCCGTTCGGCCGCGGCATCTACGCGATCGGACTCTCGAAGGATGCGGCCCGGTTCTCGGGTGTGCACGTCGAGCGGACGAAGTTCATCCTCTTCATGCTGTCAGGCGTGGTCGCCGCCTTCGCGGGCATCTTCTACACCCTGCGCTTCGGCAGCGCCCGCGGTGACAACGCCACCGGGCTCGAGCTCCAGGTGATCGCCGCCGTCGTGCTCGGCGGGGTGTCGGTGTTCGGCGGGCGCGGGCACCTGCACGGCGTCGTCGCCGCGGTGCTCCTGATCGGGGTGCTCGGCAGCGTGCTTCGTCTCGCGGGCGTCACCTCCGATGTCATCAACATCATCACCGGTGGTCTGCTGATCTTCTCGGTCGTCGCAGCCAGCGTCTTCGCCTGGGTGCAGCGCGTCCGGGCGAAGGCCGGGCCACCCCTCCGCGTCGCAGCCTCTCCCGCACCATGAGGCAGCCTCTCGCCGTCGGCATCCGCCCGCGGTGATCATCACGAAAGGAAGAACAATGACGTTCGCTCGTGCTGACCGGCTGCGCCGACACCGGCAGCGGGTCGGGCGACGCAGGCTCCGGCGAGGGCGGCGGATCCGACAACCTGGCGATCACGTTCCTGCCCAAGAACCTCGGCAACCCGTATTTCGACACCTCCAGCGAGGGTGGCAAGAAGGCCGTCGAGGAGTTCGGCGGCACGTTCGCCGAGGTCGGGCCTGCCGAGGCCACCCCCGACGCTCAGGTGAGCTACATCAACACCGCCACGCAGCAGGCGGTCGGCGCGCTCGTCGTCTCGGCGAACGACCCGAAGGCCATCTGCGACGCGCTCAACGAGGCGCGGGACGCGGGAGTGAAGGTCGTCACCTTCGACTCCGACACCAACCCGGAGTGCCGCGACCTGTTCATCAACCAGGCCGACTCCGAGGGCATCGCCAAGGTGCAGATCGACGAGATCGCCGAGCAGATCGGCGGCGCGGGCGAGATCGCCGTCCTCTCGGCATCCGCGAACGCCACCAACCAGAACGCTTGGATCGAGCTGATGAAGGAGTATGTCGCGAGCGACTACCCCGACATCACGATCGTCGAGACCGTCTACGGCGACGACGACGACCAGACGTCGTTCGACAAGACGGCGGCTCTGCTGCAGAGCCACCCCGAGCTGAAGGGCATCGTCTCGCCGACCACGGTCGGTATCGCCGCCGCGGCGCGCTACCTCTCCACCTCGGACTACAAGGGCAAGGTCGCTCTGACGGGCCTCGGCACGCCGAACCAGATGCGCGAGTACGTGGAGGACGGCACCGTCACCTCGTTCGCGCTGTGGAACCCGGCCGATCTCGGCTACCTGTCGGCGTTCGCGGCCAAGGCGCTCGTCGAAGGCGAGATCACCGGCAAGGAGGGCGACAGCTTCGAGGCGGGTGACCTCGGCGAGTATGAGGTCGGCGCTGACGGCGTGGTCCTGCTGGGCGACCCGTTCGTGTTCGATGCGGATAACATCGGCGACTTCGACTTCTGAGTCGCCTGGTGACAGGGCGTCGGGGCTTCGGCTCCGGCGCCCTTTCTTCGCGTGTGCCTCGCGTCGGCAGACTTCTCGGCGGTGGGCGGATGCCTAGCGCGTGATCGTCCGCGCCGGGAGGAGAATGCCGCCGGACGCGTGGGCACTGCCGAGCAGGTCAGCGCATGTCAGTGCAGGTCAGCGCGGGTCGAAACGCGCCGGAGCGTGAGTCGCGCCGACCACGGCTCGCAGCTCCTCGAGGGTCGCGGGCGCCGCTCCGAGGGCGCGGGCCTGCACGAGCACGTTACCGAGAGCGGTCGCCTCGACCGGCCCCGCGAGCACGGGCAGCCCAGCACGGTCGGCGGTGGCCTGGCACAGCAGGCGGTTGAGCGATCCGCCGCCGACGAGATGGATGCTGTCGAGCTCGCGACCGGAGAGGTACGCAGCAGTCTGCACGGCATCCGCGAAGGCTACGGCGATCGATTCCACGATGGTCCGCGCGAACTCCGGGCGCGAGGTCGGGGCATCGTCACCCAGGAGCTTCGCGATGCGCGACGGCATGTCGCCGGGTGCACTCAATGACGGGTCGTCCGCGTCGAACACCGGCACGTCACCCGGGACTTCCGACGCCTCGCGCAGCAGTTCCGGCAGGTCGATGCTCTTCTCGTCTTCCGCCTCCCACGCGCGCACGGTCTCGCTGAGCAGCCAGAGTCCCGTGACGTTGTGCAGGAATCGGTAGCGGCCGTCGACGCCGAGCTCATGAGTGAAGTTGGCGGTGCGCGCGGCCTCCGTCAGCACCGGCTCGGGTAGTTCCACGCCGACCAGGCCCCACGTTCCGCAGGAGATGTAAGCGGAGGAGGGCGTGGAGAGGGGAGCGGCCACGACGGCCGATGCCGTGTCGTGCGAGCCGACGGCGATCACCGGCAGGTCCTTGCCGATCGTCGAAGCGAGCTCGGGCCGCAGCCGTCCGATGGTCGTGCCGGGATCGACGAGCGGCGGAAGGACGCGCGAAGGGATGCCGAGCCGGTCGGCCAGCGCCGTGTCCCATTCGCTGTCCGCGACGCCCAGCAGCCCGGTGGTCGACGCGTTCGTGCGCTCGGCGACCGCGGCTCCGGTGAGCAGGAACGCGATGAGATCGGGAATGAGAAGCGCCGTGTCAGCGGTGCCGAGACGCTCGTCGACGCGGTACTGGTACAGCGTGTTGAACGGCAGGAACTGCAGGCCGTTGCGCTGGTACAGCTGCGCGAACGGGACGATGGCGTGCACCTCTTCGATGCCGCAAGCGGAGCGCTCGTCGCGGTAGTGGAACGGTTCCGCGAGCAGTTGGCCGTCTTTCAGCAGGCCGTAGTCGACGGCCCAGGAGTCGATGCCGATGCTCTCGATGCCCGGTTCGCGGCGCACGGCTTCGGTGAGTCCGGCGACGACGTGGTCGTACAGGGAGCCGAAGTCCCAGTGCAGTCCGTCTTCGCGCTGGACGGGACCGTTCGGGAACCGCGACACGAGTTCGAGGTCGAGTCGCCCGTTCCCGATCCGTCCGATCATGACGCGGCCGCTGGTTGCTCCCAGGTCGACCGCTGCGACCGCGCGGACGCTCATCGGCGCGCGTCGATCGAGAATCATCGCAGGAATGCCGCGGCGACGCCGGAGTCGACGGGGATGTGCAGGCCGGTGGTGCGGCTGAGCTCGGGGCCCGTGAGGACGTAGACCGCGTCTGCGACGTTCTCGGGGACGACCTCGCGCTTGAGGATCGTGCGGTTGGCGTAGTACTGGCCGAGGTCCTCTTCGGCGACTCCGTAGGTGGCGGCGCGGTTCGCGCCCCAGCCCGAGGCGAAGATGCCGGAGCCGCGCACGACCCCATCGGGGTTGATGCCGTTCACCCGGATGCCGAACTCGCCGAGCTCGACCGCGAGCAGCCGCACCTGGTGGGCCTGGTCGGCCTTGGTCGCGGAGTACGCGATGTTGTTCGGGCCGGCGAAGACGGAGTTCTTCGAGGAGATGTAGATGATGTCGCCGCCGAGTTTCTGATCGATGAGCACGCGGGCAGCGGCCTTCGACACGAGGAACGAGCCCTTGGCCATGACGTCGTGCTGCAGATCCCAGTCCTTCTCGGTGGTCTC